>NZ_JAWOTK010000021.1:0-58799 GCF_033338855.1 Vibrio sp. Vb0937
GGTTATACCAGAACGACAGCACCAAACGGCTATCGAGAATATCCTTTATTCTCATCGTCTTCGTCCTCCTGATAAAAATAAAAAGTCAGAAACCCTATGTCTCTGACCTTTTCAATATAGTGCAGTTTTCAATCAACTTTCAGTGAGGTCACCCTCATTTTAAGAAGGTCTCGCCCTTTTCATTCTGCGTTTGATATTACTTTCTTTGACTAGGTAATCGAAAAGTGGCGCGAATAAGTTAGCAAATAGAATCGCTAACATGATGCCTTCTGGATAAGCCGGGTTCAGCACTCGGATAAAAATCGTCATCACACCGATTAATAGTCCGTATGCCCATTTCCCGTTATTGGTAAAAGCTGCCGAGACAGGGTCTGTCGCCATGAAGAAGGTACCAAACGCAACCCCACCAATCACGAAGTGCCAGTAGAACGGCATGGAGAACATGGGGTTAGAGTCTGAACCGATCGCATTCAATAGTAATGAAGCTCCGATTAAACCGACCAACACGCCCGCAACAATTCTCCACGATGCAATCTTCATAAAGATGAGAACCAAGCCTGTTAGTGCGATCAACAACGTGGAGACTTCACCCATCGAGCCTGGTAAATTGCCAACAAAAGCATCTCCCCATGAAATTGGCTCTCCCGTCATATTATTTATCAAAGCACTTTGCCCTCCTTCATACCATTGGCTAAGTGGAGTAGCGCCAGAGTAACCATCAGCCGCGACCCACACGGCACCACCGGACATGTTGGCAGGATAGGCAAAGTATAAGAACGCTCGCCCTGCTAAAGCTGGATTTAGGAAGTTTCGTCCAGTACCACCGAAAATCTCCTTCGCCACAACAATACCGAAAGTGATACCTAAAGCCGCTTGCCATAGTGGAATTGTCGGAGGAAGGATCAGCGCAAAGAGTATAGAGCTGACAAAAAAGCCTTCATTTACCTCATGCTTTCGCACAATAGCAAACAGAACTTCCCAGAAACCACCAACGATAAACACCGTCGCATAAACCGGGAGAAAGTAAGTAGCACCAAGCCACATTTTACTTCCCCACCCCGCTTGTGAAACCGCATCTAACGAGCCCCATACCCAACTCAGTTGCCATGAAGAAACAAGCGCTTGCTGAGCTGAGGCTTGTTCCATTCCATACAACAAGGCATCACTCGCTTGCTGTCCTATGTTGTACATACCCCAGAACATGGCAGGGAAGACCGCCAACCACACCATGATCATAATACGTTTTAAATCGATGCTATCTCGAACGTGAGTCATGCCCTGGTTTACCTTACCAGGCGTGTAAAAAATGGTTTCGACAGCTTCGAAAAGTGGGTAGAACTTGTGATACTTCCCACCTGGACCAAACTTAGGTGTCGCTTTCTCAAAGTAATGTTTAAGGCTCATAACGCTCCTCCTTTATCTAAAAGATGGTACGCACATGTGTAAAAAGCGATCGTTTTTTAATCTCTTCGTCTTCCTTCTTCGTACTTCACCTTGTTCGCCACTCTTCTGTCTCCTCTTTAAATCCGGCGAACAGTTTATCCAACGAAAAAGGGACCGCTCATGGACACACTCGCCATTGACCTAGCTAGATTCCAATTTGCCTTTACTGTCTCTTTCCACATTATTTTTCCAGCTTTTACGATTGGTTTGGCAAGTTATCTCGCTGTATTAGAGGGCTTGTACTTAAAAACGGGCAACAAACAGTACATGCAAATCTATAAGTACTGGCTCAAAATCTTTGCCATCAGTTTTGGTATGGGTGTGGTGAGTGGCATCGTGTTGAGCTATCAATTCGGTACTAACTGGAGCGTGTTTGCCGACAAAACAGGCCCAATCCTAGGCCCGCTAATGGGTTATGAAGTTTTTACTGCGTTTTTCCTCGAAGCTGGGTTTTTAGGCGTGATGCTTTTCGGTATGGATAAGGTAGGTAAGAAGCTTCACTTCGCCGCGACTTGTATTGTTGCATTCGGGACGTTTTTGTCTGCGTTTTGGATACTTTCGGTTAATAGTTGGATGCAAACACCAGCGGGCTATAGTATCAACGAAGCCGGACAGTTTATCCCAGAAGACTGGTGGGCGATTGTCTTCAACCCTTCCTTCCCTTACCGGCTCGTTCATATGTTGCTCGCCGCTTACCTTACTACTGCCTTTGTTGTAGCCGGCGTTGCCGCTTATCACTTGCTAAAAGCAAACCATAACCCTCTAGCCAGAATTATGTTCTCGATGGCAATGTGGATGGCTGCCATCGTGACACCAATTCAAATCGTTGCTGGAGACATGCATGGATTAAACACCCTTGAACATCAACCCGCCAAAGTCGCCGCGATGGAAGGGCACTATGACTCTCACCAAGGCGCGCCATTGATCCTCTTCGGTATCCCTAACGATGAAGAAAAACGTATGGAATACGCACTGGAAATCCCCAAACTCGGTAGTTTGATTTTAACTCATGACCTCAACGGTGAAGTGAAGGGATTAGATGCTTTTCCAGAGGAGGAACACCCTCCTGTATCTATCGTTTTCTGGTCTTTCCGAGTCATGGTCGCGCTTGGTTTTGGCATGCTTGTTATTGGTTTGTGGAGCCTTTGGCTAAGAAAACGTCGCAAACTTTTTGATTCGAGGGCACTTCAACGTATTTGTGTGCTGTTTGCCCCAGCGGGGTTCATTGCAGTTTTAGCAGGCTGGATAACTACCGAAGTCGGTCGACAGCCTTACACCGTATACGGCCTTTTAACCACAGCCAATTCGGCATCGCCTATTGATGCCGCCGCGGTGAGCGTCTCCCTGACGGCGTTCATCGTGGTTTACTTTGTGGTTTTTGGAGCTGGCTTCTTCTATCTCCTACGTTTGATGCGCAAGTCTCCAACTCGATATGAAGAAGGTCTAGATAGCCGACTTCCTGATGGCACGAAAACTGATGCCATCACACATTCTAACCATCTAACCTAGGAGCTAACTCATGGATTACGCATTAATTTGGTACGCTTTGATTGGGCTCGCCGTTCTGATTTATGTCGTGTTAGATGGCTTTGATCTCGGTATTGGTATCCTATTCCTCAGCGCTAATGACGATGAAGAGCGCGACATGATGATGAACAGCATCGCTCCTGTTTGGGATGGGAATGAAACTTGGCTAGTTCTTGGCGGTGGTGGGCTTTTTGCCGTGTTCCCCCTCGCCTACGCGGTCATTATGCCAGCACTCTATGCTCCCCTGATTTTAATGCTGCTCGGGTTAATTCTGCGCGGGGTTTCTTTTGAGTATCGCTTCCGAACACAACGCGGAAAGTTTTTATGGGATAGCGCTTTTTTCATTGGTTCACTCACCGCGGCATTGATGCAAGGCATTATGCTCGGAACCCTGCTCCAAGGTATAGAGGTTAGTGAACGAGCATACGCAGGTGGATGGTTTGATTGGCTTTCACCATTTAGCGTATTTTGTGGCCTAGCGCTTGTTTGTGCTTATATTCTGCT
This sequence comes from Vibrio sp. Vb0937, assembly GCF_033338855.1. Taxonomy (NCBI): domain Bacteria; kingdom Pseudomonadati; phylum Pseudomonadota; class Gammaproteobacteria; order Vibrionales; family Vibrionaceae; genus Vibrio; species Vibrio sp. Vb0937. The sequence continues at coordinate 3,475 of NZ_JAWOTK010000021.1, forward strand.
CGGTTCATGCTGGTTATTAATCAAGCTTCCAGAAGAGCTGATGGGGCGCTATTACGTGGTCGCGCGACGATGGGGACTAGCGATGGTAGCCTGTATATTCATCGCCAGTTTGTGGCTGCCATTGAGCCAAAATATCGTATTTGAACGTTGGTTCTCATTACCAAACTCGCTACTGTTTTTCATTTTACCAATTATTACAGCGGCACTTATTTGGCAGCTATTCAAAGCCTTACTCGACCACAAAGCCGTCCGAGCCTACGTTCTTGCGATCGGCCTGTTTCTTGTGTCCGCGATGGGTTTCGGTGTCAGTACATTCCCTTACTTGGTCCCATTCGCACTCACTTATCAAGACGTCGCCGCGCCAGATAAGAGTTTGGCATTTTTACTTGCCGGTGCGGTGGTATTACTTCCTCTGATCATAGCCTACACGGCTTATTCGTACTGGGTTTTCCGCGGCAAGATGAAACGTGGAGAAGGATATCACTGATGAAACGAAAACCCATTTTGTGGTTCATTGGCATTTGGCTGGTAAGCGTGGTCGCCTTGTTTATCATCAGTTCGTTGATACGAACTGCGATATTGTAGGCCCAGAGTCTACTGCACCACATCTGAAGCCATTGAGGTCTATACTCAAGCAAGAGTAAAACAACGGAGTGTTTTTATGACCTTAAAGCGGTTTCTGGTAACTTTGATTCTTTTGACGGTTCCACTGTTTTCACCAAATGCATTGGCCGTAGACAAGCAGATGTCATCCGCCATGAAAAGTAAAATGCGGTCTATTTGCTCCGCAACAGACGAGCAGGGCCATTGGCAACTTGCTGAGGCAACTCCTGACGCCAGACGCTCACTCAACATGGTGCTTTATCAAATGAATGCCGATGATAAATTGAAAGCAATTCATGAGGTGAGAACGAAAATGGTCGGCGGCACCCATTATGCGTTTGAGTTCGAGTTGCAAGATGGTCAAGTCTGGAATGCGATTGTATTGCACAGTGCCCGAGGCGATTACATGATAGAAAGACACGCAAAGAAAGGGGAACTCTGCCCTAAAGATGGCGACTCCTAATCCCCAGATTCAAATAAAACAAAGGCGACAGTTGCGTCGCCTTTGTTTTATACCGTTTTCGCTTCTATCTTCTCATTCACTTTATCGCAAATGTACTCTCCAATAGGCATTGCAGATGTCGCTGCAGGAGAGGGGGCGTTGCAAACGTGTAAGCTTCTTGCGCTCTCGGCAAACAAGAAGTCATGAACCAAGGTTCCGTCGGATAACACTGCTTGCGCACGAATACCCGCAGGATATGGTTTGAGATCTTCTACCTTGATGCTTGGGCAATATTTGTTGACCAACTTGAGATAGCCCGGCTTCCACCACGAGTTCTTAAACTCATCCAATCCGGTTTTTAGATGCTTTTGTGTCACCTTCCAAAAGCCGGAGAAACTGAGCATTTGCATGGTATCTTGCAAGCTGAAGTTAACCTTGTCATACCCTTCTCGCTTCCAGCCTTGCACCGCGTTTGGACCAACGGTCACACTGCCATCAATCATGCGAGTCAGGTGGACACCTAAGAATGGCAAATCAGGGTCGGGAATTGGGTAAATAAGATGATTCACCACTTGGTCGTGTTTGCTATCTAAGCGGTAGTATTCACCACGATAAGGGATAATTTGGAAATCGGTTGGAATACCCATCATCTTAGTCATACGATCCGCCATCAAGCCGCTGCAAGTGACCAAGAATTTGGCATTGAGCTGCATGGTTTGCCCGTCTGAAATGCAGGTCAATTGAACTTCTTCGTCTTTCTCTTCGGCAGCCACCACTTTGGTTCTCAGGCTGATTTGACCTCCGAGCTTTTTGAACTCTTCCGCCATCTGCTCAGTGACCAAACGATAATCGACAATACTGGTGGTTTTGACATAAATCGCGCCCAAGCCCGTGATGTTTGGCTCAGCGAGTTTAAGCTGAACTTCATCGAGTAGCTTTACGTCGATGCCGTTGACATGGCAGCGCTCATAGAGGGCATTCATGCGTTCGACTTCTTGCTCATTGGTCGCAACCAGTAACTTGCCACAGTTCTCCACCGGAATATCGTGCTCAGCACAGAACGAAATGGTTCGCTCTACCCCACGCTTACAAAAGTCGGCTTTTAAGCTGCCCGGTGCGTAGTACACCCCAGCATGAATCACGCCGCTATTGTGTCCGGTTTGGTGCTTGGCAAAACCGGACTCTTTCTCAACCAATAAAATGGATTTGTCTGGGTGACGTTGCTGCAGTTGCCATGCCGTCGACACACCAACGATACCGCCACCAACAATGATGTAGTCATAGACTGATTTCATACGACCTCTTATAAAACCGATAGTTGAGATTGTTGCAATTTGAACTTGCGACCACTGTAAATGAACACCGCTACAAATACCGCACAGCTTGCCACACGAACCAACATTGGGATGTCGTGCCAAACCAGCAATGCACCCACCACTACCAACAAGAGACGCGTCAGAATGTTTAGAGGACCTTCCAAGTAGCCTTCAATCGCACCAATCAATGCATAGGTACCGATGATGGCAAAGAAGCCTACAGTAATCACTGACGTCACATCCCAACTGACTAAGCCTGTGTAAGCAATCAACAGCGGTACAAGATACAAACCTTTGGCGATTTTCCACGCCATCAAACCAGTGCGCATTGGGGGTGTTTTCGCGATAGTTGCCGCAGCGAATGCGGTCAAACACACTGGAGGCGTAACGTTACTGTCTTGCGATAACCAGAAAATGATGAGGTGAGCAGCCAGCAATGCCAAGCCTACTGCTTCTATACCCAAACTTTGCTCTAGTAGGGTTTCCATAAAGTCCGCAGGCACTAGCGCCACCATTTCTTTTGCGGTTTCCAACGCCATTGGTGCGTTAAGCAGTTCCAACTTTTCTGGCGCCGCCAACATGAAGATGGCTTTTGCTTGCTCTGGCAATTGACCTGACACCATCAATTCAAGCAATTGGTTTTCCGCAATCAACTTGTAAAGCGCAGGGGCAGACAGTGTGCCCAATACAATATACGCCGCTGTCACGGGTAAACCCATACCCAAAACAAGAGAAGCGAGTGCAATCAGAACGATCATGATGAACAAGTCGCCATTCGCCCAACCGTCGATCATCAGTGAGAAGGTGTTGCCGATACCCGTGGTGCTGATCACATTGATCACCAGACCAATACCCACCAGCAATACGGCTGTTGTCGCCATGTTCTTTGCACCTTGCGAAAGTGCTTCGATGATCGCTTTTGGTCCCATCTTGTGATCTTTCGAGAACCAAGACGCCACCACTACTGAAATGATCGATAGACCAGCAGCGTAAGTTGGTGTAAAGCCTTGAACCAACAGAGTAACCAATACCGCCAGTGGGATAAGGTTGTGCCAACCGCTGATCAGCACTTTTAATAGAGATTCATCACTGGTCGTGATCTTCTGAACGCCGCTGCGTTTGGCTTCGATACGCACAAAGAAGGCCACAGACAAGAAATAGATAAGAGCAGGAATGAAAGACACCGCAATGATATCGACATAAGGAATTTGCGTGTAAGACGCCATGATGAAAGCACCCGCCCCCATCACTGGTGGCATCAACTGACCACCTGTCGACGCTGCAGCCTCAACACCCGCCGCAAAGCGCGAAGGGAAACCTGCTTTTTGCATTAAAGGAATACTGATAACACCGGTGGAAACCGTATTTGCCACACTAGATCCAGATACTGAGCCCATCAAACCGGAGCCAATCACCGCAATAAAACCCGGACCACCGATGATTTTGCCAGCCGCAGCACGTGCCACATTGATGATATAATCACCGACACCAGAGCGAACAAGAAACGCACCAAACAGAATGAACATAAATACAAAAGTCCAACTGATGCGCGAGATAGAACCAAACATGCCCTCAGAAGAATAGAAGCTGCGGTAGAGCAAGGTTTCCATGCTCAAACCCGGGAAATGGAAAATACCTGTCGCCCACTTACCCCAAAGCACAACGTAGCTTAAACACACCACAATCAGCACGGGGATAAACCAGCCCATGGTGCGTCGGATCAGCTCAATCACAATCAGAATTGCCATGATGGCGAAGACCCAATCGCTGGTCACGAACTTAACACCACGTTCATACAGCGCATCTTCGGCATAGGGAATATAGAGTAAACATGCGACCGCGCCCATGGCAATTAACACATCGATACCGAGTGCAATCTTACTCTGCTTGAGAGAGATATGAGCCGGATACCAAAGCGCACAAATCACCGCAAAGCCAGCAAAGTGGGTCGCGGAAATCCATAACTCTGGTAACGTCGATAAGGTATTAAACCAAATGTGCAAAGCAGACAACACCACGCCAAACACTGTGATTGTGGTGGTTACCCACGGAAAATCAGTGCGCGTGGGCAGCTCAAACTTCTGTAATTCCTTTTCTATTGAGTCGCTCATCTCATACTCCAAGCTCTGGCGGCTTTTTCCATCTTAGAAATCGGTAGGGATAAAATGCCCCGAGCCGAAACTCGGGGCCAAGTTAGCGTTATTTCGCCATTAGGTCTGATGGGATTTCGATGCCCATTTCTTTGTAGTAACGCGCCGCGCCTGGATGAAGAGGCACTGGCAAGCCAGCGATCGCTTTCTCAATCGCCATTGCTTTTGTTGCTTTGTGGATACCTTGTAGAAAAGGCAGATTCTCGTAGATCGCTTTGGTTAGTTGGTAAACGTCTTCTTCCGAGATATCTTCACGAACTGCCAAGAAGTTAGGCTGTGCAATGGTGGTGATCGGCTTATCTAGACCCGGGTACGTGTTCGCTGGGATCTCGTACTTCGTCCATAGGTTGTAATTGCCGTTCGCCTCTTTGATTTGTTCGTCAGTAAACGAAAGAATCGAAATGTCTTTACCCAACGCAGCAAAAGCTTGAGTGACCGCACCAACAGGTACACCCGCTGGCGTGTTCATGCCGTCAATGGTGCCGTTTTGAAGTGCGCTCGCACTGCCGCCGTAACCCATGTAAGCAAGATTGAATTTATCAGGGTCGACCTTCAGACCTTTCATGATTTGGCGACCAGAGTTCTCAGTACCTGAGTTCTTCTTACCGATAGAGAACTTCTTGCCATCTAGGTTGTTCAGATCAGTCACTGTGCCCGTTTTTGCTAGGTCAGAGCGAACAATAAAGTGCTCAACGTTTTGCCAAAGCATAGAGACTGAGCGCAGTTGTTCTTGGCGACCGCTCTTCTCATAAGGACCTTCACCAGACCAAGCCCACGCACCGTAAAGACCTTGTAGAATCGCGAACTGTGCTTCGTTTTCATTCAGCAGTTTAACGTTTTCACCAGAGCCCGCAGAGCTGATTGCAGAAAGGGAGAAGTGGTGCTTTGGTGCCAACTTCACTTTGCTTAACGTCGCCAACGCTACGCCCACAGGGTAGTAAGTACCACCTGTCGATGCCGTTGCAAGAATATAGCTACGATCTTCTGCCGCAGCGTTAGCAGCAATACCAAAAGAAGTCACAGCGACAGCCAAAGCTTTTACCAGCTTATTCATTTTCATTATTACTCTCCGTGTAGTCGTTTCACGATTGGGGATTTACATCATGTTAAACCTTTATTAACAACACATTCCCTAGAGCAATTGAAATGCCAACTTTTAACCCTTTGTATTTATTGAACTAAGTACTGAAAGACATCAAAAATGAGCAAAATCATGCTGATTTGATAGCAAAGTAATGAGCAAGATCTTGCTCATTGAAGAGGAGAAGGTTGCACGCCTAGATCGCAAAAGGTTAATAAAATGTGATCAAGACAAAATAAATGCACGATTCACTAATAAGCAATATTTTGCCGATGCAATTTTGGATTGAATTGCAACTAATGAGCGTCTTAACAATAAGAAGAAAAAGCGCATCATTCTAAACTGCTCAATTTATCAGCTGAGGTTTATAGCCTAAACGACTACAAATAGCACAAAAATACAGCAAATAAAGCCATGTTACAGAAATGAAAAGTCATTTATTCCAATTTTGAATTTAAAAAGCAGCTCGATCCACCAGTTCAGAAACAAACATTGACCGTATCAACTTATTTTCTACTTCGGGGTTGTGCCAATGGCCCTATGTTCGTTAGTGTAACAACACACCAAGGCAAACGTATTCCTTGGTATTTTTTCGTCTTTAAGGATCACCCATGTCAGCAACTGCGCAATTACAATTCGCTTTAAAACGCCCATCTGGCGTTGCTGCTGCGATCCTCCTGCTCTCTCTGGAACTGATTCAGAGCTGACAGGCTATATCTAAACTTTCTGTCAGCTTGAGAAGAAGCTGACGGGAACACCACATACTCCTCCCATTCCTTTCAGTTTCTTCCAAGCGAAACATAAGAGGAATAACAATGTTAAGCGCACGCAATATCGCCGCTTTGGGCTTCATGACTTTCGCCATGTACTTAGGCGCGGGTAACCTGATCTTCCCTCCATTTTTGGGTTACCAAGCAGGTGAAAACTTTCTGAGCGGGATGTCTGGCTTCCTCTTGACGGGTGTAGGTCTGCCTGCGATGGCACTGGTGATAGTGGCTATCGTAAACGGTTCAGACAAATTAACCGCCGCCCTACCTAAACCTTTGGCGACCAGTTTTTGGGTGATGGTATTTATTGTGATTGGCCCTGCGTTCGTAATCCCACGTGCGATTACCGTGGCTTACCAATTCAGCTTTGCGCCAATGTTTGGTGATGCAGCTTTGGTTCCTTTCACTATTGCCTTCTGTGCTATCACCATTTTGTTTGCGCTATATCCGGGCAAACTGGTCGACAACCTAGGCAAGATCTTAACGCCTGCCTTGATGGCGATCTTAATCATCATGTCTGTGACGGCTTTGGTTTCTCCTGCAGGAGAGCTAACTGCCGCAACGGGACCATACGTATCTGGCGCATTTGCTGAAGGCTTGACCCAAGGCTACATGACCATGGATGCGCTAGGTTCTATCGGTTTTGGTTGGATTATCTTCCGCGCGATTCGCAGCATGGGTGTGGATTGTCCGAAAGCCACCGCAAAATACACGCTAATCGCAGCTTTGATGTACGCGGTTGCCATGGCGTTTGTTTACATCTCATTGGCTTACATTGGCTCAACAAGCTCATACTTGGGTTCTGAGTTCAGCAATGGTGGCGACATTTTAACGGCATTCACCTTCAGCCACTTCGGCGCATTTGGTTCACTATTACTAGGTGCCGTGATGGTATTAGCGTGTTTGACTACTGCTATCGGCGTAACCACCGCAGGCAGTGAGTTTTACGACAACACCTTCAGCAAAGTGAACTACAAAGGCTGCGTTATCACGACCATGGTATTGGCAGGTTTAATCGCCAACGTAGGTCTGGAGCAACTATTGGCTATCACATTACCAGCGGTTGTGGCGCTTCACCCAGTAGCGATTGCGTTGATGATCATGGCACCGGTGCGCAACAAGATGTCGCAAATCATGGTCGTCGCGACGGCGTTCACTGCTCTAACGTTTGGTTGTGTTGATGCGCTGCACATCCTAGGTTACATGCCAAGTTCCACTGATGAGTGGATGGGTAATTACATGCCTCTGTACAATGACTTTGCTAGCTGGATTGTGCCTAGCGTATTTATGATGATTGTTGGTCTGCTGTTTACGACGAAAACCAACCAAACCGAACAATTCGAGCTGGTGAATGAATAGCCGTTTAACATAAGACATCGCTCAATAAGTGCGTTACTATGTAGCTCGCTTATTGATATCAGGCAAAGGAGTTGCCTGAATGAAAGATTGATATGGGTCGCCTATGGATAATCAGTATCTAGACATCAGAACACTGAACTTTATCGTTATTCTGTTCTCTTGCATTTACTCTATTAGTCTGCTTTGTTATCAATACACTCAGGGTAGAGTCAAAGGCTTAAAAACCTTCTCGATATCACTACTGTTTATTGGTTTAGGCCCTTTTTTACTTGGCTTTAGAGGCTCTGCGCCAGACTGGCTGACCATCGTCATAGCCAACACTCTCATATTAGTCGGCTTCTTGCTTACGCTATATAGCGTAAGCATTTTTCGTCAATATCCTTTAAAATTGGCTCACTGTCTTACCTTGTTAACACCTGTTTTCAGTGGTTCATTTTACTATTTCACCTTCCATGACCCTTCTATCAAAAGCCGCATTATTTATCTGAGCATGTATATTTGTATCGTCACCTTCTTTAGTGGTGTCGCCATGCTTAAAGGTACCCAAAAGGACTTAAAGCTCCCTGTTAAAGCAATGGCTTACTCTTTCTTTGGATTTAGTTTTTTTATGGGATTTAGGGCGCTTTGGAGTACTTTTTCAGGTGAGTTACCAAGTTTTATGGTCGCAGGCCTTATCCATCAGCTGACTTTCTTATTTAGCATCTGCCTGATCGTTGCTTTGAGCTTTAGTATGCTGTGGTTAATTAACGGACGCTTGGTGCAATCCATAAATGCTCTCTCTCATTTAGATGCACTCACAGGGCTATATAATCGTCGAGCCATGGAAGAAATCGTTCCAAACTTGGTTAGTAAAGCACATAAAAAAAGCCAAGCAATCAGCATTATTATGACTGATGTCGACAAGTTCAAAGCGATTAATGATCACTATGGTCACACGGTTGGCGACTCCGTCATGGCAACGATCTCCACTATTTTTAAAAAGCATCTTCCTGAGTCAGCCTGCATTGTGCGATTTGGTGGTGACGAGTTCATGATTGTTTTGCTCGAAAAAGCACAACAAGCCAAAATTGTCGCAGAGCAAATTCGCCTTGCGGTCGAAACTGAAACCGCTTTGCAATCATTTAAAACTGAAGTAACCATGAGCTTTGGTATCAGTCAGTTATCTGAGGGGCAATCACTTCAAGAGGCGCTTGCTGAAGCAGACGAAGCGCTATATAGCTCTAAACATACTGGAAGGAACCTCGTTACCTTGTTTGGAGAAGGTAAAGACCTAAATTATAAGTTTGTCCCAGCTCCTGCCAAAAGCGCATAACATGTTTGTTATGCCAATGATTTTACATTAGCTAGAAATCGTACTAAGTATAGTCGGAGCGATTCAAACCAAACTTCTGCATCTTTTGGTTAAGGGTTCGACGTGGTAAATCCAACTCCTGCATCACCTCATTGATGCGTCCATGATGCCTGACTAAGGAATCATGCAGCACTTTACGCTCAAAGTTGTGTAACTGTATCGCCAACGGAACGCCTGCTTGTGTCTCTTCGGTTGTAGAAGAGGGTCGACTGGAGAGAATTTCCATTACGGAGACGGTTTCATCCAATGCAAAACGCATCGCGACATTCCTTAGCTCGCGCACGTTACCGGGCCAAGCGTAAGCAAGAATGGCTTTTCTATCAGCTTCACTCAGTGGACGACTCTCAGGGTTACTTTTCAAAGCAAAGTGTTCGAACAAGATCAACGCATCTTCTTCTCGCTCACGTAGTGGTGGCAAATAGATCTGCGCTACATTGAGTCGATAATACAAATCCTGACGAAACTCATCATGATCATTGAGATATTCTTTCGCGGCGGCGATCACTCTCAAATCAACTGAGATCTGTTGATTGCCTCCAACGCGCTCAACTGTATGTTCCTGTAATGAACGTAACACTTTCACCTGCATGGACAGCGGCATACTCTCGATTTCATCAAAAAATAAGGTGCCTTTATCCGCGTATTCCAATTTACCAATGCGCTTTTTACCCGCTCCAGTAAATGCCCCAGCTTCGTGCCCAAACAGCTCACTTTCAAACAGGTTCTCGGGAATCGCGCCACAGTTGATTGGCACAAAATGATGGGTTCTGCGTTGGCTTTCATTATGCAAACTGGTCGCCACCAACTCTTTACCACAACCTGTTTCACCGTAAATAATCACGTTAGTATCAATGCGTGCTAACTTGGCTACTTGTTCTCTAAGCTGTTGCATCACTCGGCTTCGCCCAATCAACACTTCTTCTAAGCCGCTAACGCTAGATAGGTACTCTTGGCGATCTTGAGTAGAAGTTTGTGCGCGATAGCTCTCTACCGCTTCGGTCACTCGTTGGGACAAGCGCTCAGGTTGAAAAGGTTTCTCGATAAAATCGAACGCACCGTTTTGTAACGCCCCTACCGCCATATCGACGTCACCATGTCCGGTGATCAAAATAACTGGCGTTGGAATGTGATTGGCAATCAGACTTTCTAGTATCGACAAGCCGTCGGTGTCCGGCAGACGAACATCACTGACAATCGCATCAAATTCTTGGCTAAGAATAGCCGCTTTGCCCTCTTCGCCTAGACTGAATGCGGTCACGTCAAACCCCGCCAGTTGTAGCCATTGGCTGGTAGCCTGACGAACAATGTCATCGTCTTCGATAAGTGCAATTTTAGGGGTGTCGTCAAAAGCCATGAGTTACTGCCTGCTTTATGGGGGGGAAAGAAATCGCTCTTTATTAACGGTAGCAAAAACCACTGAGGAGAAAAGGAGCTAGATCTCACTTCTTGCTTACAAGTCTTTAACATCCAACCAGTTAGGCGCACTCTTTAATGACTGTTGGTGAGAACGCACTAGCTGAATGGAGTCGGTATGCAGCGCAAAAGGAATGGCAAAACATGGCTTGTGGTCGCAATTGCGGCAGTGCTGATGTTGTCTTGCTATAGCGCCAGCAGAGAGGTGGCTCGTCAGTGGTTGAGCGTACAAACTCAAACCGAAGCTCAACAAAAACTGCTCGACTATATTGGTGAAGTTCGTCGTGCACTTAAACGCTTCTATCACCTGCCTTACCTCGTCACCAATAACCCAGAAACCATCGCTTTTGTGAAAGGGAATCTGACTTATTACGAACCGTTGCAAACCCAACTGACTCAACTCGATAAAGCCGCCAATACGGAAGGTTGGCTAATCCTGTCTAACTCTGGCGAAGTATTGGTATCGAGTTTGATCGAAGAGCGCTTTAGCCTGTCTGACCGAAAAGCGATTGTGGAACAAATTCACAATCAAGGGGGTGGGGTTTCCTTGGTAAACAAAACCAAAGGTTCGAGCCCGTTGTATTATCTTGCAGCGCCTATCTATGATGGTTTGGATATCGCAGGCATTGTGGTGGTGCAAATCAACCTTAGCTTGTTGACCGAACAGACCATTACTAGCCAAGACATCATCACGTTGCAGAATCGTCAACAACGTTTTTTCCTATCGAGTAGCTCGCTTTATAACGCTGACTGGTTTAACGAACCGAGCAACACCGTTCAGTTAGAAACGCAGCGCTTATACGACAACACCAATATCAGTGTGTGGACGCTCAACCAGCAACGCTATTTTGCGCACACCGTTAAATTGGATGATTTGAATTGGTACGTCAGCTACCTCACCCCTTCTAAGCCGATTCAACAAACCATCAACGTGATTGGTTGGAGCGTAGCGGCGCTGCTCTTGTTGGCTGTATTACTCGTCATCATTGGCTTACAACGTCGCCAAAAGCACATCAACCAACAACGAATTCAAGCTCTGTTGGAAGAGTCCCAACGCCGCTTGAAACAGATGATCAATAAGACCCACGTAGGTTTGTTATTGATTGATGAACAAGGGCAACTATTCGATCTCAACCCAATGGCGAAGCGTTTGTTCTGTTTACCAGAAAGCGTCAATCGACATGCTTTTGCTTGGGAGTTATTCGATGCAGGCAATCCCAATTCCACCACACTCAAGTTGCTTAAGGATTTACCTAAACATAAAGAGCTCGCAGAGATCAGTACGGTCGAAACCATTGCCAGACGAAGTGACGGTAGCGTCTTCCCTGTCTTGTTCTCACTGACCAGTTTCCCTTGGCATGGCGAGCAGTATTTCCTTGCGACGATCATCGACATCAGTAAGCGGAAAAAAGCCGAGCAATCACTGCAACAGGTCAACCAAGAACTGGCGCAACGGGTAGAAGAGCGTACTCAAGCGCTAAAAGAAGCGCAAAGCCAGTTAATTGAATCGAGCAAAATGGCCGCCTTGGGTCGCATGTCGAGCGCGATCACTCATGAGCTCAATCAGCCGCTGACGGGCTTGCGTACCCTGCTCACCACGAACGAGCTGCTAGCAGAACGTGGCGAAACCGAGATGATGAAAGCCAACAACGTATTGGTGCAGAAGCTGATTGATCGCATGGCAAGCATGACCAGCCAGTTAAAGACGTTCGCCTACAACAAACCAGAAAGCTTGCAAGTAATTTCTCTTACCTCCGCACTCGAAGAGACCTTACGCGTTTATCAATCCCAATTAGACAAGGTGGATGTGCGTGTTCGAGTTCCTCATGACTTACCTAACATCATGGGCGAAGAACAACGACTGCTTCAGGTGCTCGGTAATCTTGTCTCGAATGCGCTAGACGCAATGAACAAGACCACCAACCCGCAGCTCAACTTAATCGTCAATCCAACCGGCAATCAGGTCGAACTGATCGTCAGTGATAATGGCTGCGGCGTATCGGATGAGATGCTTGAATCCATGTTCGAGCCCTTCCAAACCTCAAAGAAAATTGGTGAAGGCTTAGGGCTGGGTTTAGCGATTACGGCCAACAATATGCGTGATATGCAAGGGAAAGTCAGCGCACAGCTCAACACTACTGAAGGAATGTCCTTCATCTTAGTATTTAAACTCGCTCCTCACCGAAGCTGACCTAACTTCTCCCATCTCTCAATCCTTTTCTCTCAATAAGAGAGCAATATAAACCCTGTTCAACTTTATAAAGCGAGTTGCCTAACCTACGCTTAACTTGATGAATCGCCACATACCATTCATCAGAACAATTTTTGGTGGTTGACACCAGTTTTAGCTCCCACCGTCTAATTTAATGATAAGTAATTATTTAAAATAAGAATGGATGCGTTATGAGAAAAATAACTTTAGCTGCAGCAGGAGCGCTTTTTATATTATCACCTCACGCTTTTTCTGCACCTTACGCTGCCGACGCTCGAAGTCATGGTATGGCAAATACAGGCGTCGTTTCTGCTGACTATTTGACCGCGCCCCTACATAACCCAGCCTTGGGGGCCCTCTATCGAGAAAATGATGATATCGGTCTGCTCATTCCGGCTGTCGGGGTTAATGTCCACGACGAGGATAAAGCGTTGTCAGCCGTAGATGACGCCCAAGACCTTTATGATAGTATTCAGGGCATTCCTACTCCAGCGAACGAGGCCGAGCTTAATCGCCTCCTCGATCAGTTGGATAAGAGCGTCCCAGTTGTCATTAACGGAGGGCTAAGCCTCGCAATTGCTATTCCGACGCGCTACATGTCTGTAAACCTGTTTAGCACTGGTTATGTGGAGATACTTGCTGCACCCGATATCTCAGATTCAACAAACACCGCAGATCGATACCTCAATTCTGCCGTTAACCTAGCTGCTTTCGGTAATGTGGAATATGGTATTGCTCTATCTCGTGCTTACACTATAGGCGAACAACAATTCGCATTTGGTATTACACCAAAATACCAACAACTTAAAACCTACACACAACGTACAACACTAGACGACTTTGATATCGAGGATTACGACAAAAGTGAAGTATCAAAGAATACTTTCAATATGGATCTTGGGGTCGCTTGGTATCACAACGCATTTAGAGCAGGCCTTTCATTAAAAGACGTCTTCGAGCAAGATATTGAAACAAAACTGGGCAACTATACCTACGAACTCACACCACAAGCGACAGTTGGCATCGGTTATGTCGGGAACTATGTAGCTCTGAGCTTAGACGCCGATCTCACCAAACAAAAGCGCTTTAAAGAGCTCGACGATGACACTCAGTTTATTCGTGTCGGTATCGAGGGGAATGCTTGGGGGTGGGCACAACTTCGCGCTGGTTATGAAATTGACCTAGAAAATAATCTCGATAACTCAGTGACAGGTGGCATTGGCATCAGTCCTTTTGATGTGATCAGTTTAGACCTCGCTGGCTCTTACGCTGGCGATAACCAGTTTGGCGCGGCGGCGAATTTAGCATTTACGTTTTGAATATGAATGCCAATCTAAATTCACTTAGGTTGGCATTGTTAACAACCATCCTATATATCAATGTTTATCATTACTGACGTTTGGTGATGAACTGATAAAAATACGATCTCGATACAAGTATCGAGGTGTCTCCTACACTATTCTCAAGCAATAAATCCACAAACATTTCCTAAATATAAAGAGTGAGAAGCATGATTAAGTTTCCTGAACATTTTCTTTGGGGTGGTGCCATTGCTGCAAACCAAGTAGAAGGGGCGTACAACCTTGGGGGTAAAGGGTTATCGACATCAGACATGCTGCCAAACGGTATTTTGAGTCCGCATCAAACCCGTGAAGAGCGTACACCGGGTATCAAAGACGTGGCGATCGACTTCTACAATCGCTACCCAGAAGACATCGCGCTGTTCAAAGAGATGGGCTTTAACTGTCTGCGTCTCTCTTTGGCATGGAGCCGCATCTTCCCGAACGGGGACGAACTAGAACCTAACGAAGAAGGTTTGGCGTTCTACGATAAAATTTTTGACGAACTTGCCGAGCACAACATCCAACCTTTCGTGACCTTATCTCACTACGAAATGCCTTACGCACTGGTTGAAAACTATGGCGGTTGGGGCGATCGTCGCGTCATCGAATTCTTCGAACGTTATGCTCGCACCGTGCTGGGACGCTACAAAGACAAAGTGAAGCTGTGGTTAACCTTCAACGAAATCAACATGTCTCTACACGCACCATTTACTGGTGTTGGTTTGCAAGAAGACGCCAATGAACAAGAGATTTACCAAGCGATTCACCACCAGCTAGTCGCAAACGCAAAAGCGGTAAAACTGTGTCAGAAAATCGTACCAAACGGCAAGATTGGTAACATGCTGCTTGGCGCAATCAACTACCCATACACCTGTAACCCTGATGACGTGCTTGCTGCCATGCATGAAAACAACAAGTGGTTGTTCTTCGGTGATGTGCAAACACGTGGTCAGTACCCTGGCTACATGAAGCGTTACTTCCGTGAAAACGGCATCGAAATTCAGATGGAAGCAGGCGACTTAGAAGAAATTGCATCGGCAAGTGTCGATTTCATCTCATTCAGCTACTACGCAAGTGGCTGTGCAAGTGCGGATCCGAAACAGAAGGAAGTGGGTAACATTGTCGATAGCGTACCAAACCCATACCTTGAAAAGAGCCAGTGGGGTTGGTTGATCGATCCAAAAGGCCTTCGCGTTCTGCTGAACTTCCTTCACGATCGCTACCAAAAGCCACTGTTCGTCGTAGAAAACGGCTTAGGTGCACGTGATGAAATCGATGAAAACGGTGAGATTCAAGATGATTACCGCATCGCTTACTTGAACGACCATCTTGTACAAGCACATGAAGCAATTTTGGATGGCGTTGAGCTGATGGGCTTCACCAGTTGGGGACCAATCGATTTGGTCGCGAACTCAACCGCTGAGATGAGCAAACGTTACGGCTTTATCTATGTCGATCGTCATGATGATGGGCAAGGAACGCTAGAACGTAAACGTAAGAAAAGCTTTTTCTGGTATCAAGACGTGATTCGTACTTCAGGCGGTTCATTGAAAAGCTAAGCCTGTTGTTTAGGTACAAAGTGCAACTAGGCATTCGCCTAAACCATCAAGCCCTGCAATTGCAGGGCTTGAATTTTAAGGTGTTTATTCATTTAGAGATTAAACTGCAATCTCTCCACCGTCTTCACGGCGAATAACCACTGTCGCCGCTCGTGGGCGCACAGAAACACCAGCAGGCGTTTCTTCGGCTGCATCTTCACTGTATGGCCAGTTGCCTGGGTGCTGAATATTCACAAACAATGATTTGTAATCAGGGCTGATGGTAAAGCCTGTTACTTCACAACCATTTGGTCCGACAAAGAAGCGTTTCAATTCAGCTTGATTATCCGCACCAATCACAGCTTGATCACCATTCTCATCTGTTAGCTTAGATGGCACAACAGCCAACATTTGATCATTGGTGTAAGATGTAACTTCATCTGCGCCGTTATCAGTCTGAATCCACAAAATACCACGGCCATCAAACGCTAATCCGTCTGGACTCGCAAACTGGTTTAACTCATTCAAGCCAGAACGGTTGGTATCTGCATCACCATTTGCTGGCGAACCAAACACAAAGATATCCCAATTAAAGTCAGTTGCTGAAGCACCTTCATCCCAACGAATAACATGACCAAACTTATTATTCAAACGTGGATTCGCAGGATTGGTTTCATCTGTACGGCGCGTATTGTTCGTCAATGTTAAATATACTGAACCCGTGAATGGATCAACCGTACACCACTCTGGTCGATCCATTGGTGTTGCCCCAACTAAATCCGCCGCACCCGCAGTATTGATGATAATTTCAGCCAGTGAATCAAAGTGATCCGCTAATGTACCACCAGCGGTTGTTACGCTATCAAGCGTTAATGGTAACCAAGTACCTGTGCTGTCTTCATTGAAGCGCGCCACATACAGTGTGCCTTCGTCCATGTACTTGTCACCCATCGCCAAGCGGTTATCAGGGTTAGCATCTGCTGGATCCCACGCTGCCGCAGATTCAAATTTGTATAGGTATTCAAAGCGAGAATCGTGACCAGAATAAAATACCACTGGTTTGCCTTCTTCAAGCTTACCGAAAGTACAGCCCTCGTGACGGAAACGACCTAGCGCAGTACGTTTCTTCGCACGTGAGTTTTGCGTGTAAGGGTCAATCTCGACAATGTAACCGTGACCATTGGCTTCATTACGGTAATCATCCATCGCACTTGCTCCTGTTGGAGCCACATTAAAGCGAGAGAACTCATCAAGACGCTCTTCTGAATTTCCTGCTAATGTCTCCCACAAGTAGCGTGTACTTTGATCATCGACACCAATGCGATCTTGCTCTTCTGTACGAGTCCCGGCATTAACAAAGTAACCTGGCCAGTTCTCTTCACACGTTAAGTACGTGCCCCACGGCGTGTAGCCGTTGCCACAGTTGTTTAACGTACCACGCGCTTGGCTGCCATCTGGCGAGAAACGAGTGACAGTTAAAGATGTGTGGGCCACCGGGCCAGACAAATCCATGACTGTCGCACCAGTATAACGACGGTTTAGTGGATCGGTATCAACCAACTTCCACATGTTGTCTTCCAGTTGAATGCGAACCACTGACACACCGTGCGCGTTAATCTCTTTGCGCACTTCATCTACAATGGTACGTACGCCATTTTCAACCGTCGGACCATTTGGATGCAGTGCTGATGTGTCGATGTACTCGTGGTTAATACATAGCAAGCCATCTGTAGTGCTATCGTTCAATGGGAAAAAATGCATGCCGTCATGGTGCATGCCTAGCGCATTTAACTGATCGGTACTGGTGTTGGTACCATCATTTTGCCATGCGCTGCCTTGTGCATTAAGTGGTGTTCCCCAAGGTACTAGTACTTGTGCGGTGTAGCCTTGTGGAATTGAAACTGCGTCAGTGAGTGAGCCAGGGATAGATTCAAAGTTAAGAACGGCTTTAGATGCGCCCGAACCACTGCTTACTGTACTCCCTGAGTCAGACGAGTTACAACCAGCCAATCCGAAAGCACCAAACGCTGTCATCGCACTGATACCTAAACCACCTTTCAGAATGCTGCGTCGAGATAGGCTCGCTTCTAATACTTCTTCAAATGGTTTGTTTTCACTTTGGTTATAACGCGTCGCGTCAAAGGTTTCCTTGCTCATTTTTACTTTCCCGATCTTATAGTTTAATTAATAAATAAGTGATTAGTTGAACGGCAAGAAGTTTGGATAAGAAAAATGACAAAAGTGCTTAAAACATATGAAACTTGTGTTTCAACAATACTGCAAACCAACCAACACAGCTAACGAAGCAATTAAATTCTGGTCACATAATCACCAACTGTATCGCTTCATTCTGATTTTACTTGGGCTAAAGTGTGATAGAAGGTATAAGGTGTACGAAATCAAATCATCTACGAGAGATAATCATGAAATTAGACAAGATCGATAACAAGAGCCGTCGTATCCGTAAAAAGCTGTTCTTAGGTGAGTTCGCAATCCTAGGTTTCGAGATCAGCTGTGAAACAGACATTAACGACTTCGACCGTTACGATGCATTCGTTGATGACTTTATCGACTACATTGACGAGCTTGATCTTTGCTTCGGTGGCGGTGGTCTAGAACTGTTTGAAGGCTTCCTATGTTCTACTGACCGTTACGGCAGTGCGACTGAAGAACAGAAAGCGCAAGTTATCAAATGGTTAGAAGCACGCCCAGAAGTGAAAAGCGCGCAAGCGGGCGAACTAGTTGACGCCAACTACCTGTAACTAAAGGGCAACCTGTAATACGCAGAGCTCAATAAATGGTAGAGAAAGCTGGTCTTAAGACTGGCTTTTTTATTTTTTGAAGAATGTGATATTAAAATTGGGTGCTTGGGAAGTTGCGCGGAGTGATTGTGGCATTTTTGAGCTGGCAATCAACGGGAAACTGCGTTCCACAGCCAGCTCGTGCCTTTAGGTATAATTAACTATGATTTTTTAGCTGGGGCGTCTTTCGTGTCTTTCCAGTATTGAATACGCACACGATGTAGCTGAGCTCTTCTAGTCTTTTTCATAGTAAAGTCCCTCATCTTATATAAGTAACGCTCCTCATGGAGCTTATTGTCTAAGGTCGTATCCCCTTCAATCTATAAGGGAATCAATCATTTAACCGTGACCAATTTCACAACATAATGATAATTACCGATTTCTTGCAGCCTGTTTTTACTGGCAAACGGCATATTATCTATCTGACACAGTTAACTTACTCACCAGATATGACAGAAAAATGGCAATCAAGTTCCCTACTTATACTGTCATTGAATCTTAATAAGGATTAACAAGGTGGGCATTTCAGATTTACCATACTGTTTATAAAAACCGCAAGAATTTTTATTTCTTTTCAAACAAATCTCTACTCAAGATCAATTCACTTTCATCTTTATCGTCTCCCTTTTAACGCATTGTGATCCAGTTCAATCCACAGAACTCGGAACAAAAAGCGCACATTAATACATTCACCACCAAACTTGTGCGAGATCTCTTACAAGAGTTGTAAGCAAATAGATTAATCACCTCTAAGAGCAATGCCAGAAAAAAACATTAAACATATGATTTAAAAGTAATATTTAAATTCACTTAAAATAATAAGTAAAAATAATTTAGAAAAGTTAATTGAGTCAAATCAGCAAAACATCAATACTCAACTTGTCGACAGGATGTTGGCGGGAACAGGAAAAAAGCCTAAAGGATTGGGTATCTTCAGGATGAAGATTTGATAGCTTAGGATGAGTTGTCAGCAAGGAAGTAGTTAAGCTCTAGGATAGAGTTCGCCCGTCAGGATGATAGGCAAGAATGGACACCGCTAGGAAGGCGATGAACAAGGAACTCGGTTAAAGGACTTAGCCACAATCAAGGATAGATGCAGGGAGCACCTATTAGTAGCTGGATTGCTGCGAAAAAGAATAAGCCCCGTCTGGGAAACCAGGCGGGGTTTTATTTTGTCTGTAATGTATTGATAGCGATTCATCTTTATCGTTTAAGTCTTCTCTGTTTTCATAAAACACCGTGCTATCATTTTCTTTACGTCTCCCAACAAAGCTCTCAGAAAATCACACACTATGCTTAATCCTGTTTGGTTACATACATTTAAGACATTGATTGAAGTCGGTCATTTTACGCAAACGGCAGAAAAACTTTTTATGACTCAGCCTGGCGTCAGCCAACACATCAAAAAATTAGAGCAAAGTTGTCAGCATGCCTTGATCAAGCGCGAAAACAAAAGCTTCGAATTAACCGAACAAGGCAGGATTGTCTACGCATATGCGCTCGAGTTAGAAGATAGAGAGAAGAAGCTGCTCGAAGAGCTCAGTTTTGATGATGCGTTTTCAGGCCACTGTAAACTGGCTTGTTCTGGTGCAATGGCGTTAATGTTGTATGGGCCCATTTTGGAGAAGCAAAAACAGCACCCGAGCTTATCGTTACATTTAGAAGCCGCGCCAAATCAATCTATTCTCAACGCCATAACGCAAGGGCACATCGATATTGGTATCGTGACTGATGTTCCCAACAAAGGTCTGTTTCACAGTGAGCGAATTGGTAAAGAGAGGTTGTGCTTGGTTCTGCCAAAGCATTATCAAAATAAGCAGATAACGCCACAACTCTTGCATGACTGTGGTGTCATTAGCCACCCTGATGCCGAGCATTACATGACGCTGTTTTTTGACCAGTGTGAAGAACCACAGCTCCAAGAAATTAAGATGAGCGATTTACCATTATCCGGCTACGTAAATCAATTGAGCCAAATTTTGCTACCTGTCAGCAAAGGACTTGGCTTCACCGTGCTGCCTCAAAGTGCGGTCGACAATTTTCCGCTAAAAGACACGTTACACATTGCTCAACTGAAAACCACTGTATGTGAAGAGCTATTTCTAGTTCGTAAGCGCAGTCGTGCTCTACCTCTGCGCTATCAGACCATCAAAGAAGTATTATTGGATGTGATCGGTGGTGCGCATCAATGATGTTAGCCACTCTTCGCTGGTAATGCGTTTGTCTTGGCAATCCACCCAATATGGTTTGCCAGATAACCAGCTCTTTGACGCGACCTCTTTTATAAACACATCCACGGAATCAACGTCATCTTTGGCGTAATCCCATTTATTGCGCATGTGTTCTGCCGCTTCTTGATTAGTGTACGCCTTGCCGTTGCGGATAAAGGTGCAAGAGGATTGCTCAACTCGTTTTATCAACGTCGAGATATCTTGCTCTACCCCTGCTAGTGCAAAGGTCGGCAGAATGCTTAATGTAAGTAACAACGTCCACTTTGCTTTCATCGCACCTTTATCCTTATCCCTGACCACATAACTACTAATAGTAACTACTGATAAGTGACTTAACTATTCTGGTGTTTGACTGTTTAGCTCAGCAATTATTGCCACCATGCCTGAGCAGGCTGAGGCTCCGCAATCGCCAAGCGTTGACCAATCTCAGGGCTCACTAACGTTACACCGCGCTCTTCACTAATATCTAACGCGCGTTGCATTGGCTCATTCCAATCGTGCATTGATAAATCAAACGTGCTGTTATGGATCGGCATCATCACTTTGCCCTGCACATCGATGTGTGCTTGAACGCTTTGCTCTGGGAACATGTGAATGTCTGACCAGAGTTCATTGTACGCACCTGTTTCAATCATGGTGAAGTCAAACGGACCGTACTTTTCGCCAATCTCTTTAAAGCCATTGAAGTAACCAGAGTCACCACTGAAGAACACTTTGTGTTGTTGTGCATTGATAACCCAACTGCCCCACAGCGTCGTATCGCGGTCTGTCAAACCTCGACCAGAGAAATGCTGAGTCGGAGTTAGTGTATATTCAATGCCGTCAACAGAGTGTGACTCCCACCAATCTAGCTCGATCACTTTCTCCTTCGGCACACCCCAATTCACCAGTAATTGGCCAACTTTTAACGGCACCAAGAAAGTGCCCACCTTGTCGCCTAGCACTTTAATAGAAGCTTTATCTAGGTGATCGTAATGGTCATGACTGATCACCACCACATCGATAGTTGGCAAATCTTCTATCGTGATGGGGGTTTGGTGAAAGCGTTTTGGCCCTGCCCATTGTACAGGAGACGCGCGATCACTGAATACAGGGTCGGTCATCACCAGTTTTCCATCGAGCTTCATTAATACGCTTGAGTGACCCAGACGATAGATGACGTCATCTTGCTCTTCTAACAGTTGCCGCGCTGTGATCGCATGCACTGGAATTTCAATCGTTGGTGTTGGGTTAAGGCGCTCAGTCGTAAAATACGCTTTCATGATTTCGAACATGTCGCCCAAACCGCTTTTGTATTCCAACTCTGTATTTGCAAATTTGTCCGGGTATGTTGGCGCTTTTTCAGTATCAACATTAGAACAAGAAATCATTGATGTACCCATCGCGAACGCTCCTACTGTGGCTAGCAAAGTTTTTTTCATAAAAAGTTAACCCGAACAAAAGTAAACTACACGGTGCAGTTTACATTCTAATTATCAAAAGTAAACTGCTTAGTGTAAAATAGATCAAGAAATGATCTTCTTAACTTAGCAAGCTTATGAATGTAAAAAGAAAAAGTCGTAGCGAAACCAAAAGAGAAGCCATCTTGTGCGCGGCAAGGCAAGCGTTCCAAGAGTTTGGGGTGCAAAACACCAGCATGGATAAGCTCTCTGCAATCGCACAAGTCTCTAAGCGCACGGTCTATAATCACTTCCCTTCTAAGGAAGCGATCGTGACGGAGTTGCTGACTGAGCTTTGGCGTTCGTCAATGATGGAAAGCGATATAAAACGCTTGGCCACTCTGCCACTCAAAGATCAATTGATTGAATTACTCTACAGCGAGATCATTGTGGTAACGGCACCAAACTATATTGAGCTGGCAAAAGTGGCATTTGGGCACTTCTTATTTAAGCCGGAAGATCTCAAAGAACAAGCAGAACAAATGTCGAAACAGGAAACCGCCCTGTACCGCTGGCTTACTGAGAAATCGAACAGTGGCGCTTTGCAAATTGATGATGTACATATAGCAAGCACTCAATTGCACAACTTACTTAAAGGCAGTGCATTCTGGCCGCAGTTAATGGGAATTCGCCCCTCTTTGTCGAATGAAGAATCTAGGCTGTTAGCTACCCAAACGGCGGAACTTTTTTTAAGTCACTATCAAAACAGCTAAAAACAGCGGTCAAATTGGCCGCTTTTTTAAGCGATAATTCGTGACAAAGCGATGAAATTTTTGCTCAATTTTATTTATCTCACCCTTGACAGTCTCATACCGCAAGGCGTGAGCGTTCGATAAAATATTTTTGTCGTGTCGACGATGCTTTTTCGTTTTCATCTCACAAAAAAACGCCCTAAGGTGCGCACCTCTGACGACGTGGTTGTTCAACCACAATTCTAAATCGTTGAAGTAAGTAGGTTATGTCATAACATGATCACCTGCCTACTGCATTCTATGCTCTATACTTATATTTTAATTTGGTACTGACTTACTAAGGAATTGCCATGCGTATTGCTATTCTCTCTCGTAATGAGAATTTATATTCAACCATGCGCCTAAAACAGGCGGGTGAAGAACGTGGGCATCAAATCGATGTGATCGACACGCTTCACTGTTATATGGACATTACGAGCAACAACCCTAAGATCCGCTACAAGGGTGAAGAATTACCGCAATACGATGCTGTTATTCCACGTATTGGGGCATCTATTACGTTTTACGGCACTGCTGTTGTACGTCAGTTTGAAATGATGGGTACATTTTGTGTCAACGAATCTGTCGCGATCAGCCGCTCTCGTGACAAGTTGCGCTCATTACAACTGCTATCACGTAAAGGCATCGGTTTGCCACGCACTGGCTTTGCTCACCATCCTGACAACATTCAGGACGTGATCAAAAACGTTGGTGGCGCACCTCTAGTAATTAAATTGCTAGAAGGCACTCAAGGCATTGGTGTTGTACTTGCTGAAACAAATAAAGCGGCAGAAAGCGTGATTGAAGCTTTCATGGGTTTGAAAGCTAACATCATGGTGCAAGAATTTATCGAAGAAGCAAAAGGCGCGGACATCCGTTGTTTTGTTGTCGGAAATAAAGTAATCGCCGCAATGAAGCGCCAAGCAAAAGAAGGCGAGTTCCGTTCTAACCTTCACCGTGGTGGCTCTGCACAACTCGTGCGTTTGAGCAAAGAAGAGCGTGCGACCGCTGTAAATGCTGCGAAAGTGATGGGCTTGAACCTTTGTGGTGTGGATATCCTTCAATCTAAAAATGGCCCAGTGGTAATGGAAGTGAACTCTTCCCCTGGTCTAGAAGGCATCGAACTAGCAACTGGTAAAAACATTGCAGGTATGATCTTCGATTTTATCGAGAAAAACGCTAAGCCAAATTCAAACCGTACTCGCGGTAAAGGTTGATTTTTGTTTAACGCACAAGAGAGCCAAAAACCGGCTCTCTTGTTACTCGTCGCTAGGATGACACTATGAATCAGAAAATGATCATTGGGAATGCCGAAGCTATTTGCTTGCCAGAGTTAGGGATTACTCACCTTGAAGCGCGTATTGATACAGGCGCTCAAACCTCTTCATTACATGTAGACAATATTGATTGCTTTGAAAAAGATGGCCAGTCTTATGTTGCATTCGATCTGCACCCAGATGTATACCATTTAGAACAAGTGGTTCGCTGCACAGCGAAACTAAAAGCAAACCGTAAGGTTAAATCTTCTAACGGTACTTTTGAGCACCGCTGCGTGATCACGACGATGCTGCGTATGGGCGACCAACAATGGCCAATCGACATTACGTTGACTAACCGTGAAAAAATGACTTACATGATGTTGTTAGGTCGTCAGGGTATGGCAGACAAAGTGCTCGTTGATCCTAGCCAATCTCACTTATTGGCATCTTAACCCCGTAGCTTCAGATGAGTGATCGAACGTTTTTGTTGAGCATCACTCGTCTGGCTTTATCTTCGCCTACTTCCTACGAAATAACGCAAACAACAATCCCTTCGCTTTAACTTTTGTCACTCGCCAGTGCGTCATTGGCTTAGTTGGCGCTGTATTCAAAATGTGCTGATACGCTTTTTCATCCAAAGTCACCTCTCCCCCATGTGCCAAAAGCAAACATTGCGGATTCATCTCAAACACACGCTTTAATGATTGCCGATATTGATTCGGATGAAATATGGGAAACGGCGCAATCAGATGCTTTTTCACCTGCACCATTAAATCCGCCACATACAACACATCTTGTTCAGAATGATAAACCGACAGATCTCGATCAGTATGCCCTAGCGTTTCTAGCACCTGCCAATCATCAAATCCAGGAATAAACTCTCCATCAATAAGTTCAATATCTGGCTTTAACTTGCGGGAATACCACAGGTTTTGCTTTGGTTTACGCATCCGATTCGCCATCCAGCGTGCTAACATTAAATCGGTCAAATGCATTAGCCAACCGTCTACACCGCTATACCACTGGCTCTCTCGCTTTGCGGCCAATAGCTTACATCCTGTTAAATCACGTAGTTTGTGCGCACCACCAGCATGGTCTGGATGCATGTGGGTCACAACAACCAACTTTAGGTCAGAAAAAGGACGATGGAGTTGATGTTCAATAAAGTCTTTAAGATGAGGAATGTCTGCTCGACTGGCACCATCAAGCAACAATAATTTATCGGGATATTCGGCGAGATACATGGTCTGAATGTACCCCTGAATTCTGTGCAGCTGCAAAATATGTCCTTATTTTAGTGAGATGCTTCATGACCGAACCCTTACTGGTCAGACCAACTATAACAGCAGAATGGACGCTTCGGTAAACAAATATTCACACGTAGCGACGACAACAAATCATAATCGAGATGATAGATTTTAATCATTAGACTCAAAGGCACTTTTATCCGTTAATGCGCGCACACGGAGTTCGTGTCAGGGTATGAGGTAAATGCCTCATGATTTGCTTTTTTGTACTTTTCCTTCTAATTAATTAAGGAGTTAAGTACATTTTTGTGAGAATCGAGTTGGAAAAAGCAACTAAATTAGACCGCATCCGCGCGGACTACAACGTTCACTACTGGAGCCAAGGTTTCTACGGCATTGATGACCAAGGCGAAGTATATGTATCACCACGTAGTGATCGTGCACATCAAATCCCTTTCAGCGCTATTGTAAATGAGCTAGAAGCGAAGCAGTTAAATCTGCCTGTATTAGTACGCTTCCCGCAAATCGTGCACCAACGTGTGCATGGTATTTGCCACGCATTCAACCAAGCAATTGAAGAATACCAATATCCAAACAAATACTTGTTGGTGTACCCAATTAAAGTAAACCAACAACGTGAAGTGGTGGATGAAATTCTAGCGAGCCAAGCTCAACTAGAAACCAAGCAGCTTGGTCTTGAAGCGGGTAGCAAGCCAGAATTGTTGGCGGTACTTGCATTGGCTCAACAAGGTAGCTCCGTGATCGTGTGTAATGGCTACAAAGACCGTGAGTATGTGCGTCTTGCACTGATCGGTGAAAAGCTGGGTCACAAGGTATTCATCGTACTAGAGAAGCTTTCTGAGCTGGATCTGGTACTAGAAGAAGCGAAAAGTTTGGGCGTAAAACCGCGCCTTGGTTTACGCATTCGCCTCGCCTCTCAAGGCGCAGGGAAATGGCAAGCAAGTGGCGGTGAAAAATCGAAGTTTGGTTTATCAGCATCGCAAGTGCTTAGCGTTATTGAACGTCTTAAACGCGAAGGCAACCTAGACGCGATGCAACTGGTTCACTTCCACCTTGGTTCACAGATGGCAAACATCCGTGATGTACGCAATGGTGTGAACGAGTCTGCACGTTTCTACTGCGAACTACGCGCACTCGGTGCAAACATCGAGTACTTCGATGTGGGCGGCGGCTTGGCAGTGGATTATGACGGCACACGCAGCCAATCATCGAATTCGATGAACTACGGCCTTGCAGAATACGCACGTAATATCGTCAACACAGTGGGCGATGTGTGTCTGCAATACGAACAACCAATGCCAGTGATCATTTCGGAATCGGGTCGCTCGCTAACAGCGCACCACGCTGTGTTGATTTCTAACGTAATTGGTACCGAGTCGTACCTACCGGAAGAAGTACATGAGCTTGATGATGACGCTCCGCTTTTGCTACAAAACATGTGGCGAAACTGGGAAAACTTGCAAGATGGTACAGACGCTCGTGCGTTAATTGAGATTTACAATGATACCCAAAGTGATTTGGCAGAAGTGCACTCTCAATTTGCTACAGGTGTGCTTAACTTGGAACAACGTGCGTGGGCAGAACAATTGTCACTACGCATTTACTTCGAATTAAGCCGCAAGATGAGCACTAAGAATCGCTTCCACCGTCCGATTCTGGACGAGTTGAGCGAACGTCTTGCGGATAAGTTCTTCGTGAACTTCTCTCTCTTCCAATCTCTACCAGATGCTTGGGGTATTGATCAGGTGTTCCCTGTTCTGCCACTTTCTGGTCTTGGCGAGGCGGAAGAGCGTCGTGCAGTGATGTTGGACATCACATGTGACTCTGATGGCGCGATCGATCACTACGTTGATGGTCAAGGCATCGAGAGCACGCTACCTGTACCAGCTTGGAGCAAAGACAAACCGTACCTAATGGGCTTTTTCCTAGTAGGCGCATACCAAGAAATCCTTGGTGACATGCACAACCTATTTGGTGATACCCACAGTGCTGTAGTCAATGTTGATGAACATGGTCAATTTGAGATCAGTTACATCAACGAAGGTGATAGTGTAGAAGACATGATGCGCTACGTTCATATCGACGTGGATGCGATTCGTGACAATTATAAACAATTGGTTTCACAGCGAGTTGAAGCCAATGAACAAGCACAAATCCTAGCAGAACTAGAACAAGGTCTAGCAGGATACACCTATTTAGAGGACTTCTGATATGAATGATTTGTTTACTAAAACTGATTATTCGCTTTACTCCAACTCTATGTCGTTTTTACGTCTGCCGTACATTCGTAACCCGGTATCGGCAGACGCAGACGTTGTGGTGTTGGGAGTCCCTCTGGACATGGCAACATCTGGTCGTCCAGGTGCGCGTATGGGTCCAGATGCAATTCGCCGTGCCTCAGTCAACTTGGCATGGGAAGGTAAGAAGTTCCCGTGGAGCTTCAACGTATTGGATAAACTGAAAGTGATCGACGCAGGTGATCTCGTGTTCGATTGCGGTGATGCGGAAGATTTTACTTACCGCCTTGAAGCGGCAACCAGTGAAATTCTAAAAAGTGGTAAAACCATGTTGGGATTGGGCGGTGACCACTTCATCACGCTACCTATCCTACGTGCCTATGCGAAGCATCATGGCCAAATGGCTTTGATTCACTTTGATGCTCATACGGACACCTATGCAAATGGCAGTTCATACGACCACGGTACGATGTTCTACCATGCGCCGAAAGAAGGTTTGATCTCAGCGAAGAACTCAATACAAATCGGCATTCGTACGGAGTACAAACAGCAAGATCACGGCTTCAATGTGATTAATGCGATGCAAGCGAATGACATGTCGGTGAACGAGATCCTAGAAGAAATTCGTCGCACCGTCGCAGACAAGCCAGTATATGTCACTTTTGACATCGACTGCTTAGACCCGGCCTTCGCACCGGGAACTGGTACACCAGTTTGTGGTGGCTTGAACTCAGACAAAGCGCTGAAAATTATTCGTGGTTTAGCCGGCATGAATATCGTGGGTATGGATGTTGTCGAAGTATCGCCTCCATACGACCACAGTGATGTTACCGCACTAGCGGGAGCAACCATCGCACTAGAAATGCTTTACGCATACGCATCTGAGCGCGAATAGACATAATCATTTCTAAGGGAGCTTCGGCTCCCTTTTCTTTCTGATGCCTTCCTCTACCTTTTATTCACTCGTTTCATCTTGAACTCAGATCAACCGATCAGACGCTTTATTTTTGCACTTTAACCATTAAAACCAGTTACCTATAAGGCTCATTCTATTCACGAAAAGTAAAAGATTTAACGTAATTAGACAAAGAAATGCACCGCTTTTTGAAAACAAAATCGGATTAGTTTTTCTAATTGAAATCATAGATTTTTATCTTGCTCAACTTCACACTTTTCGATTGCTAATTATACAAGCAAGCACTATTATCTCGCGCAAATACCCCCGCAACACAAGAAGTCAGTTGGCACTCTGTAAAAGAGCGCTAAGGGTTTTTACGTCTTAAATTTTTTGGAGAGATACGCAAATGTCTGCTTCGTTTCCATTAGCGAAACTTACCTTTTTAATCGCTATATTGACTGCCGTGGGTCAAATGACCCAGACAATGTACGTGCCTTCAATCGGTCATATGGCGGGCGAGTTTTTGGTATCTGCGTCATCACTTCAAGCTGTGATGGCTTGTTACCTAATCCCATATGGCTTGTCGCAATTTGCGTATGGCACACTATCGGACCGCTTGGGACGCAAACCGATCATCATCGTCGGGCTGCTTATCTACATCGCGGGTACACTGGTAGCATTATTTGCACATCAATTTGAATGGTTCTTGATTGGTAGCTTTATCCAAGGCTTAGGTATTGGCTGCGGCGGTGCGATGTCACGCACTCTGACTCGCGATTGCTTTGAAGGCTCTGATCTACACAGAGCAAACAGCTTAATTAGCATGTGTGTGATTTTCTCACCATTAATGGCACCAGTATTAGGCGGTTACCTAACAGAAGCTTTCGGATGGCGGTCGAGCTACTTGTTCTTAGCGCTATTTGCTATCGCGGTTGTGATCACCATGATGACAAGCATGATGGAGACGCTACCAAAAGAGAAACGCAAATTCGAACCAGTAGCCAAAAGCTACAAACACGTTTTGTCTGACCGTCGCTTTCAAGGCTTTTTGATTTGCCTGGTTGCAACATTCGCTGGTGTGGGTGTATTCGAAGCAGCGGCTGGGGTGTTGTTGGGTGGGGTATTAGAATTACCTGCAACAACGGTAAGTTTGCTGTTTATATTGCCGATCCCAGGTTACTTGGTGGGCGCAGGCTTATCT
The DNA here is from genome assembly GCF_033338855.1 of Vibrio sp. Vb0937. Classification (NCBI taxonomy): domain Bacteria; kingdom Pseudomonadati; phylum Pseudomonadota; class Gammaproteobacteria; order Vibrionales; family Vibrionaceae; genus Vibrio; species Vibrio sp. Vb0937. Next base: position 33,115 of record NZ_JAWOTK010000021.1, read on the forward strand.
AGCTACATCGCAAGACGTCGCTCTGAGCGTCGTGCTTTAAACGTAGGCTTGGTCTCTATTTTTGTAGGCTCTGCTATTGTGCTCATCCCAGGCTTGTTTGGTTTAACCACGGCATTAACGCTAGTTGGAGGCGCAACCGTGTACTTTTTGGGTGCGGGCATTCTCTTCCCAGCAGCAACAACTGGAGCGATTGCGCCATTCCCATACCATGCAGGAACAGCAGGCGCGACATTGGGTGGCATGCAAAACTTGGGGGCAGGTGTCGCAACTTTGCTCGCGTCACTATTTCCAGCGCATAACCAGATGCCTTTGGGCATTTTGATGATGGCAATGTCGGTAATTGCAATGCTTGGGCTAATGTGGGTGAATCGAGCACACAATCACTCAAACGAAGTACCGCAAGTTATCTGATCATTATCAGCTTACTTTCAAAATCCAAAAGGGACACACTCAACAAGTGTGTCCCTTTTTTCATATCACACTATATCGATTTCCCGATGAGAATGATTTAACTTTCGAATTGATATTTGTTAAAAATAACAGCTGCTTACACAATGTGTTTTCAGCTCCCTTCAAATTGAGTATCCAACTCGGAAATATTGAGGATTCTCACTTTTTCGGTATACCCCATAACAAAGAATGGACAACTGAAAACCACTGACAAAATGAAAGCCCAGCCCTCAGGATGAGGCCACTTGGGTGTACAATAAGGATAAAATCAGATGCGTTTCACTTTAGCTACGTTGGCCGTCTCGGTCGCGCTTGTCGCCGGATGCAGCAATCAAGGAATCCCCAGCATGACTCAATACTCCCAAACACAGATCGTTGCTCAACAAACTCAAGCTCCGGTTGCGAAAAAAGTCCCTCACGCGATGACTATTCATGGCGATACCCGCGTTGATAACTACTACTGGATGCGTGACGACGAACGTAAAGACCCTGAAATTTTACAGCACCTAGAGAAAGAAAATCAGTACGCAGAAACCGTTCTAAAGCACACTGAAACACTTCAAGATACGCTATTTGAAGAAATTAAAGGGCGCGTCGCAAAAGACGACAACTCAGTACCGGTTCGTAAAGGCAACTACTTCTACTCCAGTGAAGTGACCGGAGATAACGAGTACGAAGTCCATTTGCGAGCTAAAGACTTTGCAGGCAAAGACAAACAAATCATTTTAGATGTCAATGAACTAGCAAAAGAACATGAATTTTTCAGTATCGGCGGCCTATACGTTAGTCCGAATGAAAACTTATTGGCGTATGGCGAAGACACATTAAGCCGCCGCGTGTACACCCTTAAGATCAAAGACCTGACAACAGGCAATTACCTACAAGATGAAATCGAAGGGGCCTCAAGCGCTGTCGCATGGCAGAACGATAACAACGCCTTTTACTACATCAAAAAAGATCCTCAGACCTTATTGGGCTACCAAGTTTATCGTCATGTATTGGGCACACCACAAAGCAACGATGAGCTGATTTTTGAGGAAACCGACAGCGCCTATTACACCTCACTAAGCAAAAGCAAAGATGGCGAAGATATTTATATCTGGCATTCGAGTACAGAAACCAGTGGGGTCTCTATCATTGATGCGAACAACCCTAAAGCAAAGGCGAAACCGTTCTATCCTCGCGAAGATGGCATTGAATACAGTATTTCTAAGCTAGGCGATTGGTACTACATTTATACTAACTATCAAGCCGTCAACTTCCGTTTGATGAAAGTTCATCAAAATGACATGCATGACCGCTCTAAATGGCAAGATGTGATTGCCGCAGACGACAATACTCAACTTGTCGACTTCGAGTTATTCGATGATCACATCGTCTATGAGCAGCGCTCTAACGGCCTAGCAAGCGTCACTGTACGTCAGCTTTCAACAGGAAAAGAATTCCCCCTCACATTTAATGACGATGCGTTTGCTGCCTATTTGACAGGTAACCTAGAGCTGGATAACGAGAAAGTTCGTATTTATTACAGCAGTTTAACCACTCCAGGAACCTACTACGATTTCGATCTAAAAACGGGCGGGTCAGAAATCATGAAGCAAACACCTGTACTTGGTGATTTTAATCCTGACAATTACCAATCAGAACGCATCATGGTCACAGCCCGTGACGGTAAAGAAGTACCCGTTTCTTTGGTGTATCGTAAAGACTTATTTAAGAAAGATGGTACGAATCCACTCTACCAATATGGTTATGGATCTTATGGCGCAACCATTGAGCCAACTTTCCGCTCGACACGTTTGAGTCTATTGGATCGCGGCTTTGTTTACGCCATTGCTCATATTCGTGGATCTGAAATGCTTGGCCGCCCTTGGTATGAAGACGGTAAAAAACTAACCAAGCAAAACACATTCAACGACTTTATTGATGTGACTAAAGGTTTGGTTGAACAAGGCTATGGCGCGAAAGATAAAGTCTTCGCTGTTGGTGGCTCTGCAGGAGGCCTCTTAATGGGGGCTATCATCAACCAAGCACCAGAACTGTATCGCGGTATCGGCGCTCATGTTCCGTTTGTGGACGTGGTAACCACTATGCTCGATGAATCAATTCCATTGACCACCAACGAGTATGATGAATGGGGTAACCCAAATAACAAAACATACTATGACTATATGTTGAGTTACTCGCCTTACGACAACATCAAGGCGCAAAACTACCCGAACATGTTGGTAACGACTGGCTTGCACGACTCTCAAGTACAGTACTTTGAACCAATGAAGTGGGTCGCCAAACTTCGTGAAATGAAGACAGACGATAACGTCTTGTTGTTCAAAACCGATATGGAAGCCGGACACGGCGGCGCATCTGGTCGATTTAAACGCTTAAAAGAAGATGCGCTAGAGTATGCCTTCTTCCTCGATTTACTCGATAAAAAATAAGCGTATTAATAGAACTGCATCTCTTCTAACAACAAAAATGCCCGCAAGTTGCGGGCATTTTTTATAGACGCACTCTCTAAACAAAGAGTGGGGTTACCTAAGCACAGAATGACTAGCGTCTCTTATAGCCAAAGGATAGCAGAAAGAAAAACGCCTACTCACAACGAGTAGGCGTTAACACAATAAATGTGTTTAGGCAGTAGAAACTGGCCTATTTACTAGAAGTAGTAACGAGCACCTAGAGTCCAGTAGTCGTTCTCTTCATTGTTGTAGTCGTTACCTAGATCAAACTGGTAAGCTGCAAACGTTACGAAAGCAGGAGTTACAGCGTACTCTGCTTGTAGCGCAGTTTCGCTTGAAACTGTCTTATTGTCTTCTTCGTCTTCTACGCCTTCGTAGTTAACGCTGAATGTCCAATCGTTTACGCCGTATGCCAAAAGAGCTTCAAGTTGAGAAGTGTCTTTACGCATTTGGTAGAAGTACTCGTTCATACCGTATACTACTGCTGCGTATAGACCTGAACCGTACTGACCGTAGTTTACAGAGAATAGGTGTGATTCAGCGTTCTTAGTACCTAGAGTCGCGTTTTTAACATCACCACCGCTGTATACGTAGCCTAGACCAAAGCCAGCTACAGAACCGCTCAATGCAACTTGACCACGTTGCTCGTATGTTGTTGCATCTGAAGTTTGCTCACCTTGCCAACCTAGACCTAGGTTGAAAGCAAAACCTTCACCAAATTCAAAACCTTTACGGTAGCTAAGCATTTTATCAGCACGAGCTGAGCCTAGGTTGCCGTGGTTGTCGTACAAAAAGTCGTTCGCAAACGCGATTGGTAGATCCGCAACGCCAGCGACATCGTAGTAAGGTGACCATTGAGTACCTGCTACTAAACGGCCAAACTGCTCATGAGTAGCACCGATGTAACCTAGACGAGTTTTGAACGATTGCTCGCCACCGTTTAGGTAGTTAAGCGCCCATTCACCTTTAGCGTCGATAGTAATACCGTTGCCAATGTCTTTCTTACCCGCAACGTTAATACGTGGAGACACTTGGTGAACTTTTACATCTTCTTCGAAATACTCACCCACGCCAACTGAAACGTGACCGCCGATCGATAAAGATGTACCATCGCTGTTGTAAACTTCTGCTGCGAAGGCCTGTGAACCACATGCTAGTGCCGCCACTGCAACGGCTAGAGTTTTCATTTTCATTGTTAACATCCGTATAGTTGTTTGTACCGGTTCGCTTAGAAACAGATTAAATCCGAATCAATCGCAACGAACACATAACAAAGTAGTAATGAAATAGAAATGAAACAAACACTTTCTTATGCAACCAGTGGTATTAATGCTCACATTTTGAACTGAGTCACAAAAAAATAGGGAACTTTTCATTCCCCATCATAAAATCTGTGGCTTTTTACGTGTCACATCTCCCAACGTGCGAGTGGCTTCTCAGTTTTGATACCCTTACTGCCCCAGCGGTCAATAACATCAATTTGCAGTATGCGGCTCGGTTTAATAAGCGATGTCAAGGTTTTCGACGGTCGTTTATCCGTCACTAACCATAGCGTTTTATCTTGTTCAAACTGAGCTTTTAAAGATAATTTGTCTTCTTCTGTCCACTCGAGTTCCGGCTTAAATTCGCGCCCAACCACAAACAATTGGTTGCCAGAGGCAAAGTCCTCTAATGACTCACTCATCAGTACCACTGAATCGATGCCTTTATCGAAGATCTCTGCCTGTTGTTGGTTGATCAGTTCACGCACATTGAGCATAAGAGCCTGTTGATTCGTTTGAATAGCCTTTTGGTGTTCAGGATATACACGTTGTAGATCCTCTCCAACAATGCCCGCCATTCGGATTAAGTTTGTAGGGTTCAGCCATGCGTACTTCGATGTTGACCCGTTTTCCAATGTCAGTACTGCAACTCCTTGAGCTCTAGGAGAAATGGCCTGCGATGCATCGATTTCAATCAAGTGAATGTTGCCCTGTCGAGCGTAAACATAAGTCGGGTCTTGTTTCCAAATCGCACCAAGAGTAACAGCAACCGTCGCGGCTTGACCCGCTTGCTTAACTTGCTCTGTACCTTTATTTGCGAACCAGTTCTCAAGACGCTCAACGCCGTAACGCTTTGGAGGCAGATACTGAGTCTCTATCCCTGTACCTTTCATGAGTTGCTCAGACAACATGTACGTGACGGGAGTGCTGGTTAAAACGTCTTTGGCGCCTGCCAACGATGGAAGTGTCGTCGCTATAACCAAACCAAAAGTTATCGCTAATTTTTTTATCTTCATGTTCATTACTTTATAAAAAGGGTTACGCTTTTTGGATAATTCGGTAAACCGTTGCTGTTAGGAAAAATGCCGCAGAAACAATGATGATGGATGCGCCTGATGGCACTGGTAGCTCAAGCTCCATCGGCAGTATGGTTCCTACTAAACACGCAATGGTTGCCAATAAAGAAGAAAGGAGAACAAAACTGCCCATGCGTTTAGTCAATAACCTAGCCGTTGCACCAGGAATCAGTAGCAATGCACCAACCAATACCGCGCCAATAATCTTTACCGCGGCAATGGTGACCAAGGTGATCATCATGACAAATAAGTAATCATAAAAGCTGGTATTAAAGCCGCGTACACGTGCAATATCCGGGCTGATACAAGTTAGCAAAATGCGGTTAAACGTTGGAATAAGAAGCAGTAATATGATCAAACAACTGATCGCTAAAATAAGGATATCGTTGTCCGTCACAGTCAAGATCGAGCCAAACAACACGTTCTCCAACATGTGAATGTTGATCTTGCGAGCAACGTACATTAACAGCGCAGCACCAACCGCTAACGCTAGTGCAAGAAAAACCCCAACCAGTGTGTCGTAAGGTACATTCGTACGATTACGAACAAAGTGAAGCAACAGCGCAAAAATCATACAAAAGCTAAACAATCCGATGATCGGATTCTCTGGCGGCTCACCGAGCAACACACCAATCGCGATTCCGGTAAGCGCAGCGTGCCCAACCGCTTCAGAGAAAAAAGCCAGTCGCTTGGCGATGACTAATGTCCCAAGACCACCAAGTAATGGTCCTAATATCAGCGCTGCCACAATTGCGTTCACCATGAAAGCATAAGAAAAGCTATCTCTTAACCATCCAGCTTCAACGCCGCTAACCGCTAACTCTCGCAACCAATCCATTATGCAGCCTCCACTTTTGCTGTGTAGTGCTTAAATAATGTTTCTATACGATCAGGGCTTAGCACATCTGAATGGTGACCTGACGCCACAATTTGACGATTTACGACATGGACCTGCGCATCTAAACGGCGCACTGCGGTCACGTCATGATGTACTGCCAGCACCGTTTTGCCTTCTCCAACGACTTCATGAATCAAACCTTCAAGATATCGAACACCTTGCTCATCCATGCCAGTTGTAGGTTCGTCTAAAACCAATAAATTGGGCTCATCCAGTAAAGCTTGCGCAAACAAAACACGCTGTTGCTCACCGCCAGAGAGTTGCCCCATACGACGGTCGCTACGCGTTGCCATACCCACGCGATCCAGCTGGGCCAGGGCATGTTGAGTTTGTTTCGTTTTACGTCGCCAAAATAGAGGGATACGAGTTTGGTTAAGCAGTACAAAATCCATCACGGTTAACGGGAGGCTTGCTTCAAACATCGCTTTTTGTGGCACATACCCTATCTTCCCCGATGCAGCTGATGGTTCTGGCCAATTGAGCGCTATGTTTCCCGAAAATGGCGTGAGTCCAAGTACCGAACGAAGCAAAGAGGTTTTACCACCGCCGTTCGGTCCCATAATCACGTGACATTTCGCGTTCTCGAATTCGGCGCTGATGTTCTGCAAAATGATATTGTCGGCGTATTTTAGGCCCACGTTACTTAAAGAAACGGAAGGTCCAGTCATTACGCCTTTTCCCCTGCTCGCTTACTCGCCACAAATTTCATGGCTTCGATTAGTGTTTCCACATTATCTCGCATCTCAACCTCGACTTTATCAGCCTCATACTCACCGTGAGTCATGTGAGAAAAGCGATAAAGCTGCACCCCAGTCGCCTCTTCGATGGTATCAACAAAGCGATTCGGCATATTGAGCTCATAAAACAGAACATCAATGCCCGATTCACGAATTTTCTCTATCGTTTCCTGTAGCTGACTTGCACTTGGTTCAACGCCATGAGCAGGCTCAATGACAGCGGCAACGTCAACACCAAACTCCTGAAGGATATATCCGTAAGCATTGTGGGTTGTCGCCACCTTCATACCAGCCGTGTCCAACTCACCAAGAGACAACATTGCATCACGCTTCATCAGGCGAAATGTTTTCGCGTATTTACGAGCATTTTGGCGATAGAACGTAGCATTGTCTGGGTCCAATTGGCTTAGCTCACTCGCGATGGTGTAAACCTTTTGAATGGTTGTTGATAGACCGACAAAGGTGTGAGGGTTCACTGCTCCTTGACCAACAGACTGCCCCATAGCGGGCAATAAAGGCACTTCTTTGTTCGCTTCGATAACCACGAGATCATCACGCTGAGAAGCCTTGATCACTTTCAGTGCAAAATCGTCATGACCAATACCATTGATCACTATTACGTCCATTTCATTTAAGCGCTTAAGATCATTAGGTTGTGGCAAATAGTTATGAGGATTAAAACCAGCATCAACCAAAGGAACGATGTCCGCCTTCTCACCAACAACGGCTTTAACATAGCTGTAATAAGGTTGAAGCGTAATACCAATACTGAGTTTATCGGCAGCAAAGCCAGTAGAAGACACCGTCAATAACGCGGTGGCTGTAAGAATACGACGTAAAAGAGAGCGTTTGATCATAGTACTTATCAATTATGTTGTCTTAATGGGCGTGAGAATGAGAGGAAGAGTCTGACAGAACGATTTGTTTCCACCCGAAATCGTGGCGTTTAGCTAGATCGCTTAGTCCCTCCACATTTAACGAACGGCTAGAATCATTAAACCAAATATCAGCTTGAGAACTGCGGCTATCCAACAGCATGGAAGCAGAGCCTTGGGCACTGGTCTTCACGCCAATGTAGACACCGTCATCAATTCGTTGCCACTGATGAGAACCTTTACGCTTCCAGTTTTGGTCTTTCACGAACGGAGCAATCCAAAGCACCTCCATATCAGAGATCTCAGGCCAAGTTCCGGTATCTAACTGCAAATCACGAATCTCTTCATGAGCGAGCTTAAGCTCAGCGATCAACCCCAACTCATTTTGATGTAAATCCGTGATTAACACTTGATGAGACTGCATGTCTGGCTTTTCAGTCGCGACCTGATGGTAGGGCATAAGTATGGCTGCTGAACTGAGAATTGCTGCGATTGTCAGTGCGACCCACTTTCCTTCTCGGTTACCATCATCAGGGCGAACTTTCTGTACACTCATTTCTCTTTCAGCTCAACGATATCCACTTCCACCGGGCTTTCATGTCCGGCATCAAATACCAAATAGAAATCTGTTTCAGGGTGAGTAAATTCTGCGATGGAACGCTTATCTGTTTTTTCTTTGGCGATCAGATTGTCGTCGTAATCGTACATTTCGACATCGTAGTCGACCGCTGTCGATCCATCCGAGTAGCCCGCTTCACAAATCACTTTATCTTGCGCCAAGTGACAGCTCATCAGAGGAAAATGTGCAGCAGCGTGAAAGGACGCAAATCCAGAAAAAAGCAAAACCGCTTTTAGAAGAGAAGTGTTATTCATGATAATTCCAAAATGGCCCAGCAATTGCTGAGCCTAATTCGATTAGTTAAGTTGAGTTTCAAACGTAAGATGAACATTGGCACTCGCTTTATCCGCCAATGGATTATCTTTTAATTCACCTTTGTAGTTCGCTTTCATTAAGTAGCGCCCAGCGACTTCTGGCGTGAAGATCACTTTGCCATCTTTATCGCTCACCACATCGATTTGTTCTTGATGGTTTCGGTACATGGTACCTTCACGTGTAATCTCAGCAGTAACGCCCTCTTGTGGCTCTCCGTTAAAGAAAAACTGGAAAGTCACAGGCTCACCTTCAATGATGTCCGATGGATGCGTGATCGGTTTCATCTCCAGCATTTTGCCTTCAATCTCCAACGCTTTGTCCGTTGGCATACCAACCGTAATGTAGCTTTCTGCTCGGGTGTAACTTAGTTGAGTAACCACATCACGCGCTTGCTCAGGAAGCACGTCACCACGCTCAGCTTTGTTTGCTCGCGCCCATTTCACCGTATCACGACGGCCCGCTTTGTATTGTGTGTAGTAGCTCGGCTGATTATTAATCGCGACTTTGTGCGTGCCTTCTTCTGTAAAAAAGAAATCAAACATAGAGCGACGCTTGCCACGAACAACAAAGTTAGGACGCTCAGAGCGGCCATCCGGCATCACCACAAATGCCTGATCACTACCCGCAGGCTTATCAAAAACAAACGTTCCGTGAGAGGCAGTAACATCAAATGTCAGCCAGTCACCGCCTTCTTTAGAAACCGTAAAGTGAGAGGGCAGAACCCAACGTGGATGTGCTTGTGCGGTGGTGGTTACAGCCAATCCCATTGCCATTACACTCGCCAATGCCACTGCTTTCATTTTGGTTTTCATTGTTGTGTCCTTTAATCACTTAACTTGATAATTGACGGTGATGACACCCGTCTCTTGTGTTGGTTTAAGCTCATAGCGCACGTCACTGTCCGCTAGCGTTATTTTTTGACGTAAGTAGTTTCGCCCACCGTGTTCACGAACGACCTCGACGTACAACGTGTAATTTCCTTGTTCCAAACGCTCCCCTGCGTCATTGGTTCCATCCCAGACAAAGCGGTATTGACCAGCAGGACGTGTTGCAGAAGTCACCGCATCAACAAGTTCACGATCATAACGACCCGCTTTTCTCCACCAGCTGCGTAGATCTTTTAACCATTCGTCTTTCCCTACCCATAACTGGATGGTTTTAACCGGTTTACGCTGATCGTTTTCAACCCAAACCGCCACATAAGGGCGTGCATACATTGAGGTATCTATCTTTGGAAGTTCGAGTTCGAAGTCGACCTTCGCGTTATCTGGTAGAGGCGCCGCGGAAAGAGAGAAAGGAGTAAAAGCCGCGATCAAAGCGGCTTTACAAAAGTGATTACGGCGGAAAAATCTTCCTGTGTTCAACATAAGTGTTCTCTAAAAAAGCTGTTATGGAACAGCAACAAAATAAATTACGAGCGACAGTAACGTACCAAAGCTCATCCATTGCATTGACGTTCTGAGCGTCTTCTTCTTAGGCAGTAACAAGCACACGCCTGTAAGAACAAAAAACACCATCAAAAGCGCAGTGACGTCGATAAACCACTTCCAAATCCCACCACTGTTGCGTCCTTTATGTAGATCGTTCAGCAGCGCAACAATACCGTAGTGCGTCGTTTCGACGTCTGCCGCACCAGTAGTCATATCAATAAAGACCGTAGCGTTATAACCCGGGCCTTTAAAATCCATAGAAAGCTCTCCGAGTAACAACTCACCTTGCTCAACTTCGGTATACACATCTAGTGCGGAGGGAGTGCCGCGAAGCTCGGTTTCTTTAGTCAAGAAAGCCACCAGCCCTTCACGATTAGGTTGAAAGGTATCTGAATGTGAGAATAGAACTGAGTGCGGAACCGTCAGAGTATGTTGTTGAATGATAGGTTCACTGCGTTCAAACAATTCGGGGCGATTGAGGGTAATACCAGTTACTGCAAAAAACAGCGTAACTAAGAGAAGAGCCATCGAAATATAGATATGTAGGCGGCGAGCCCAAGTTTGAACACCTTTGCTTTTAAGCAACATAGAAACAATCATCACCAATAAATGTGGGACATAATTTAGGTGATAATCATTCGTATTGGCATTTAATTTACATTGTTTACTTTAAACAAAAAAATACCCGAGACTGAGCTCGGGTATTTAATAAAAATGTTCGCTATGAGTTCTGCGTCGATTCTACTTTGCGTAGCTGAGATAGATACTTAACCCAACTTTTTGCCTGATTCGATGGCTTAATCTCATTCGCTCTTTTGGCATTAGCGAGCGCATCGTCAAACCGCTTAAGTTTGTAGTAAGCGCGAGTTTTGATAAGTGCAACATCCGCTTTACGACCTCTGACCTTATCGAGCGCGGCAATGGCATCTTTATAATGGCCTTCTTGCACCAACAGTTGAGAATAGTTCCAGTAATACTGCCTATCTAGCTGAGCTGCAATACGCCAGCTATCAATAGACTCTTCCCACTCTTTTGCCATTTGCCAATATGTTGCTTGCTGAGCTTTTAGCTTACTATTCGAGTTTACATCCTCTAGCTCGTTCATCACCAACGCAGCTCTCTCAGGAATACCTCGTTTCGCGTACAATTGTGCCAGAAGCTTTAAGTCATCTTGGCTAAGTTGTAACCCTTTCAGTTTTGCCAACGCCAAAGAGTCTAGGGCACGTTTGTTGTCATCAACCCGCAGGTATAGAGCAACAAGCTGACGCCACCATTCAATTCGCTCAGGTTCAATCACGATTAAGCGTTTGATGGTCGAGATTGCCGGCTTCCACTTTTTCAGTTCTAGCTCAGCAGAAAGCTTTATCGACAATGCGCCAAGCTTGTCTGGCTGACCAAACTTCTCATAACGAGCCATTGCTGAAAGCACTTTTTGCCACTGACTCAGTTGATAATGAGATTGGGAAATACGCAGCCATAGCTCATGCGCTTTTTGACCTTTAGGAATGTTTTTGCTCAAGGCATAGTAATGAGGTAACGCCTTAGAAAAACGTTGCTCGTTCAGTAGTATATCAGCCAACATTTTTCGGGTTTGCCATGCTTGCTCATCTTGTAGCAAACCACTATTGACTGCCAACTCAAGTTGCTTAATCGCCGCTTGAGTTTGCTCGTTCTGCCAGTAAAAAATACCCAACATTCGAGCGACATAAGCTTGGTCATATCCACGAGAAAGCTCCATAGCTTCAAGAGATGAAATCGCTTCTTTCAGTTTCTCCTCTTGAGCCAAGTTGTGTGCTCGTTGAACTCTCGCTGCGGTGTATTGGCTTAACTCACTGGCAATGGTTGAGAGTGCACTCAGGCTTAATACCGTACCGATTAAGAATTTTTTCATCATTTGGCTAACTTGAACTCCACTTTAGCGGTTTGTCCGAACTGCTCAATTGACACACCATCCTCAACTTTTGGCTGATACTTCCATTTTTTAAGCGCACGGATTGCTTCCCTTTCAAACATGCGCTCGGGCTCAGCCTCGATCACTTCAATATCTTTTGGTCGTCCAGTTGCATCGATCGTGAAACGCATAATGACATAACCTTCCACTCTACGTTTCAGCGCCTTACTTGGATAGCGAGGATCAACACGATACAACGGCAGTGCTTGCTGGTTGCCCATTGTTCCCTTCAAGTTTGGGGCGCTAATCGCGATGCCTTCAAGGGCAGTGTTTAAACCTAAAGCACTGACTGGCGTCATCTGACTCATTGGTTCCATTTGAGTGTCAGCTTGAGACAGATCCATTGGCTCCGGCGCTTGAGGTGGTTCTGGTTGCTCCGGCACTGAACGTTGACGACGCTGCACGTCTGCTTCATTCTCTACCATCACCATATCAAAACGAACGGCTTCTGAAGCTTCTGGTGCACGCTGGTTGCCTTTATCAACCATCCACGCCATAAAGCTAAACAAGCTCACAGAAATTAACAGTGATGCTGGTAGTGCAAGTAACAGCCTGCCCATTAAGGTTTCTCCGCCGCCAATGCAATGTTCTTCACACCTGCTGCCTTTGCAGCGTCCATCACTTTCACGACAGTGCCATTGTAAGCATGCTCGTCAGCTTGGATAACTAACGAAGCATCAGGCTGATCAAGTAACAGGTGCTCAATAGAGGCCTCAACACGCTCAATATCAACCACTCGTTTGTCAATGTACACATCATTCGCTGCCGTTACTGCGATAAAAATGCCCGCGTCTTTTTGACTTACTACATTAGAAGCCTGAGGGCGATTCACTTCTACACCGGATTCACGTACAAACGAACTGGTCACAATGAAGAAGATCAACATGATGAAGACGATATCAAGCATCGAGGTTAAATCGACTTGAGCTTCATCTTGTTGGTTAGGTCTGCGTCCGAGTCTCACTTTTGACTCCTTAAAGATTGTTCTAACTGGATAGCTTTTCGTTCACACACTTTGCTAAGGCGAGCATGAATAAACATGCCCGCAAGCGCTGCTACCATACCTGCCATGGTTGGCAGCGTAGCAAGTGAGATACCAGAAGCCATCAATTTCGGATTGCTGCTGCCTTGCGATGCCATTACGTCAAACACCGTAATCATGCCTGTCACCGTCCCTAACAACCCTAGCATTGGGCAAACCGCCACAAGTAGCTTAATAGTCGATAGGTTTTGGCGCAGTTCGATTTGCGCTTTTGCAATCCATCCTTCACGGATTTGATGCGCGTACCAAGAGTGGTGCTCTGATCTTGCTTGCCACTGCTCACAAAGCTGTTTTTTTACCCCAGGGAAAACCGTTGTGAGATAAATAACTCGCTCCATAACCAACAGCCAGCACACCGCCACGACGGCGGCCAGCCACCATAGGATTTGACCACCTTGCTGCATAAAGCTCATCAAGGTTGTGGCCCAATCCTCACTGATCAAACCCAATGTGCTGAGTAGGATCTGCTCCATTACGCTGCGTTCTCCGCTAAGGTGTTAGAGTGACTTTTGTTACTCGGCATATCACGCTCAGCTTGTTCTGCAACTAAACCGATGCCTTGTTTTTCTAAGATACTGCGAATATTTTCTGCTTGAGAGCTCAATACGTTGTGCGCTAATAGCAAAGGCATGGCTGAAACAAGGCCAAGTACGGTAGTCACAAGTGCCATTGAAATACCACCCGCCATTACTTTCGGATCACCATTACCAAATTGAGTGATGACTTGGAAGGTTTCGATCATACCCGTTACCGTGCCTAGTAGGCCAAGCATAGGAGCTAGAGCAGCAAGAAGCTTAAGCATCGACAACCCTTTTTCTAGGTGGGTTTGCTCATCAACAACAGCTTCCAAAAGACGTAGTTCTAACGCTTCTACGCTGCGATGCTTGTCTTTCTGGTATACCGCAAGCACGCGACCCAAAGGGTTGTTTCCTGGCTGCGCTGGGGTTTTCAGTTGCTTCATGATTTTCTGGCGCGAAATCATCAGTGATGCACCACGTACGAGCGCAATCAATAGGCCGATAGCCAATAAACCAAGGATTATTTTACCGACAACGCCACCCGCATTTAGGCGATCAGCCAAAGTCGGTGAGTTTGCAAGCTGTTCAAGAAGAATGCCACGTGATGGATCAATGACAAGTGCATCAATGTCACCAGAGGAAATAGTATTCGCTGTTGGACCGTTCTCAGGCTGACGAAGATAGTTTACCGCGTCTCCGCGTTGACCATTCCACTTAACGTAGCCAGTCTCATCCAGCAGCGCCATAGAACCAAGACGAACACCATTAACCGTTTGTTCACGACCTTCGCCATTTAGCAGTGTGAAAGAGACGTTTGCCATTTCACCGCTTGCTTTGATTTGTTCTTCCATGCTGTGCCACATCGCCTGAAGTTGGGTCAACGTTGGCAGTGATTTAGCCGCAACAATAGCATCGATATCTTTCTGATATGAGTTTGCATCTACACCCGTTACTGAGCTCTTGAGCTCTGACTCTAGCTCTTTTGCGTTCTGGCGAACGACGCCAAATAGCTCACCTAAGCTCCCGGTTTCTAGACGTAGCTTTTCTTCTAGCTGCGCCAGTTCCGCTTCGTTTTCACCGAAAGTAACACTTAATGAATCCGCTTCTGCTTGAAGAGCAGCTCGCTCTGCGGCCAATTTATTCTTTATAGCCTGTAGCTCTTGCTCTGTTTTCTTAAAACCTGATTCACGCGTGACATTGTGCGATTGCTGTTGACGATTTTCTTGCTGCGCCTTTTGTAACAACGCATCACTAGCAACAGTTGTATGAGGCATTAATGCGGCTGTCGAGATTAGTGCAACCGATAACCATTTTTTCATCATTTATTTGCCCTCCGCAGCGGTTAACGACACTGGCAGAGTTAACATACTCGGCGCGATCTGTTTATTCGCCATAGCGAACGCTTTATCTAGCTCTGATTTTTGCTCAGAACCCACTTGTTGCCATGCTTGTTGTTGCTGTGACCAGCTCCAGAATGTCTCACCAGATAAGCTACGTGCTACCAAAGACAAACGCCCTAAATAGAGAATGTCCGCCTCCACAGCTTCATTGTCACCCAGGTTAATCTTGCCTTGGTAAACGCCAAGCTTGGTGCCGTAATCCATTTCAATTTGGTACGCTTCTAAAATACGACGAAACTTCTCTGCATCCGCAACGTCTGCACGCGTCATCATGGAATCCAGCTTTGCAATTCGTTCCTCACGTTGCGCTTTGCGTATAGGTTTGTCGTTAGCAACGAGCGCTTTTAAGCCTTCAAGCATGTGATACATCAAAGGCACGACACCTTGACGAGTTTGAGCAATCTGCTCAATTTGCTCGTTCAAGCTATCAACTTCTTGATTTTGGCTCTCAACAAGGCTTGCAAGATGATCGCGATAAATCTTCAAGTTACCGACTTCCTCTTGCAGCTGCTCAATTTCAGCTTCTAGAGTAAGTGATTTTTCTGCGCTTGCATCAATACGTTTTTGGCTTACCGCCGACGACTGGTTTGTTTTACTCTGCACAGCTTGTGCATCGTTTAAGTTCGCCGCGTGAGCGGGAATCAAAACCGATGATATCAACAGAGCGATACTTGATTTCATTAGATTCATACGAGTTATATTTCTGTGTTCCAAAAACGACCAAAGGGGAAGACTACCCTTCCCCTTTAATAATCAAATTGTTATCAGTACTTGAACTGGATTGTTGCCATGTAGTTGCGGCTTTCTCCAACCACAACCCCACTCGCACCTTTTTGCTCGCCATTCGTGCTACCACCACCTGCGAAGTAGTCGGTATCGAATAAATTCTCGACATTGAATCGAGCGATGATATCCAAGTTTTCATCGTACTTATGTTTGTATGACACGCCCATATCAACGCGAGCGTAGCCATCTTTCTTGAAGGTGTTTTTTGCATCACCGTAGCGATCACCTTCATAAATCAAACCAAGGTTTAAGTTAGTGTTGTCTTGAACCTTGTAGCTAGACCATAGGCTTGCCGAGAACTCTGGCACGTCTACAGGGCGGTTGCCCTCATATCTTTCTGCCTTCTTAAGCTCTGCATCCAAATACATTGCAGAAGCGGTTAGCGACAACTCTGGGGTCACAAAACCTTGAGCCATTAACTCAGCGCCTTTGTGAACTTGCTCACCACCTTGCGTTTTCTTGTGTAGGAGATTGCCGCCCGCGTCTTTGCCGCTTTCAACATCCAGCGAGATGTTCTCTAACGTGATATCAAACACAGCACCAGATACAAATAAACGCTGATCAAACAGTTCCCACTTCGTACCGATTTCATAAGAGATACCACGCTCAGCGTCGAGTTTCTCACCTTCATTGATGTAGGTACGACTACCGTTGCTGACTTCACCTTGAGGCATGAAGCTTTCAGAATACTGAACGTAAACCGAGCCATTCGTCGATGGGTGGAAAATGACACCAAATTTTGGAGAAACCTGGTTTTCGGTCAGTTCATCATCACGCTTTTCGTCATAACGAACACCTGCAAGCACTTGCCAGTAATCATTAATCGTCATCATATTTTGCGCGTAGATACCCCAAGTATCGTACTCAGCAGTTGGTGATTTCTTCGAACTACGATAGCTAGGCTTAGGCACCGTTTCTCCTGGCGCAATACTCGCCTCATTATGAAATGCCATTAAGCGATCATAACTGTAATCTAAGTAGTTAGCGCCCACTAACAACGTGTTTTCCGTACCGAACAAAGTAAAGTCCGTCGTCACATCTATATATGCAGTATCAAATACCCAATTATCGGAGCGATCGTTGCCTCGATGCTTAATCGTATTTAACTCTTCATACTGATCAAACTTAGGGTAAGACTCTACATCAAAACGCTTAAAGTCTTGGCGGTTGTAACCTGCTTTTACGTTCACGTTATCCGTGACTTGCGCATTAATATCGACACCGTAGTTTTCTACTTCGTTATCAATTTCAGACCACTGCGCATCCCAAATGTACTTATCACCGCGAACCGCTTTGCCATCAACAATGTATGCGCCAGAGTCCACGCTACCATCGTCTTTCGTGCGATCGTAATGAGCCGATACCATAAAGTTGTCTGTGATATCGTACTCAACCACTAGGCCCGCAACCGTACGATCCGTTTCTGGCTCGGTGCCATCACCGTACCTGCGCCAAGAGCCGTAGCTTTCTTTGGCAAAAATTGCGCGCGCTCGCAGTGTCTCTGCATCATTTAGCGCGCCACTCACATCAAGCACAGTGCGTGAGTGATCATTCGAACCTAGATCTTGACTCAAACTTGCTTGTGTTTGAGTTGTTGGTTTTTTCGAAACCATGTTTACCAAGCCACCTGGCTCAGATTTACCGTATAGCAGACCTGATGGACCTTTAAGCACTTCAACACGCTCTAAAAGCTCAATTGGCTGACGGTAGTGTGACCAGTGTTGACGACCATCACGAAGAAAACCGTCTGAACTGCTAAGTTCAAAACCACGTAGAGAGAAACGTTCGCGGTTACGGCTTGTACCACCCGCGCTAACACTTGCATCGTTACGTAGCACTTCACCAAGTGTACTTGCACGCTGCTCATCAATTACCGTTTCATCGATAACCGCTACTTGTCCCGGCGTTTCCAGCTGCGTCATTTCCATGCGCATTGCTGTACTGTTTGTATCTGCCTTGTAGCCGAACTCTCGACCTTCTACAACTACATGTTCGTCTGTTTGAACTTCCGCCACTGCAGGTGTTGCTAACACTGCACCGATCACTAACGCCAAATGGCTCTTAGTAAACATATCCTTTCACTCCGATTATTATTTTTCGGGTCACATACTTGTTGAATGCGATTCCCTCTTAATTATTTCGCGGGTGAATATAAGTGATAAGTATTACCATTTGCATTAAATTTACATTCTTTGCATTTGCAAACTTTTGTAAAGTACTCTCTGATGATGCGCTATGATAATGTGATATTAATCACAAAAATTACGACTTAATCATACTTATTGCTTGAACACTAAAGTAACCCTCAGACCACCTTGCTCACGGTTTTTCGCCGTAACTGCTCCACCCATAATACGCATGGATTCTTTGACAATCGCAAGACCTAAACCGTAGCCACCAAGCTTTTTATCTCTAGAAGCATCTAAGCGTGTAAACGGATCAAAAATATCGACCAGCTTGTTATCTGGAATACCAGGCCCATCATCAGATACTGACATTATGGTGAACTGCTGCCCTTCTTTGACATAATTTTCCAGAGAAACTTCTATCTGAGATGCTTGTCCTGAATATTTAATGGCATTACCAATAAGATTGTTCAAACAACGAATGACCAGCGTTTCTTCACAAATGGCTTTAGCACATACAGCTTCTGAGCGGAAAGACAACGTCTGTTCTGACTTCAAATCTATTTTGCAACGTTCTACTTGCGGGGAGAGCAAAACTTCTAAATCACAGCGTTTCGTGGCTTTGTCGAAGCGCGCATTTTCCAAGCGACTGAACTCCAATATATCGCTGATCAAATGGTTTAGCTCTTTTGCTTCATCTTCTAGCCTTGTCACTAGGCTTTGCTCACTTTCTCCAACACGCTTTCGCAAAAGATGCAGAACCAAGTTCTGCCTCGCTAACGGCGTTCTCAATTCGTGAGAGACATCTCTTATAAGCAGTCGCTGCTTTTCAGCGAGAGAATGAATCTGTTGCGTCATGTGATCGAAATCTTGCGCTAACTCGTTAAACTCACGCGTGCTCGACTTCAGCTCTTTCACGACACTGACATTAAAATCGCCATTAGATAGCTTTTTGCTTGCTTCTCTCAATCGATCCAATGGTTGCTGTAAGTTACGTGCCATTAGCAGCGAAAAGAGCGCCAAAATAACCACTGCAATCACGACTTTGAGAATAGAGAAATACAGAATGAAGTCATTTGCAGGGTGCAGTCGATGTGGCAATTGAATCACTAAAGTATTGCCATGAACTAAAGGAATATTGATGATGGGGCGATTCACTTTCCCCTCAAGTTGATCATCAATGCTTCTCTTAAATTGAAGTTTGAACTCGAAGTGCGGATGCATCAGACGGTGCGTAACTGGTTGCTGATGTTCATTCAACACAAATAAATAAAAGTTTTGCGCATTTGCCCAGTCAGCAAGTTCGTCCATGTCTCCGTGCTCAATCAATACATTGGCTTGATGTGCAAGGTCTAGCATTTCTTCTCGCACACTATCGGGCACTTTCAACATGGCTTTCACCAGAGCTTGTTCCGCTAAGGATTGCACGACCAAAATACTAATTACAATTGCGGTCATGCAACTAAATAACTTGAACGCTAAGCTATCTTTACGTTTTGCAATAAAAGGTGGACACCGGAGCTTCATTAACGGTTTACAGCCTCTAAATAACTGTAACCTTTGCCACGGAAGGTTTTGATATGTTGCTTGGAAAGCCCCGCTTCAACTAACTTGCGACGTATGTTACTGATGTGCATATCAAGGTTGCGATCAAAAGGACTCAGCTCTTTCTTTAACACTTCGGTTTGAAGCTCTGCTTTTGAAATCACGACTCCTTGGTTTTTTACCAAGTAGCTCAATAGTTCAGCTTCCGTACTTGTGAGGGGTAAGCTATTAAGCTGGTCACTGATCGTTTGAACGGTACTACACATCGTCTGACGTTGACGTTCCAAGCCGACACGACGAAGAATCGCTTTGATGCGCATTAGAAGCTCAGCGACATTAAAAGGCTTTCCGATATACTGATCGGCCCCCGCTTGGTAACCATCAAGCATCGAGTTTTCATCGTTGAGAGCGGTAAGCATTAGGATAGGTGTCGCGAAGCGCTGACAGATCCTACGAGCAACTTGCATGCCGTTAAGGTTTGGTAACATGACATCAAGCAATACAAGATCTACAGGCGTTTTTTCCATATATTGCAGCGCACTTTCACCGCAATGTACAGAAGAGACGATGTAGCCCTCCTCTTGCAAAACCGCTTCTAACAGCTCACACAAAGGAACGTCATCATCGACTATCAAAACTCGTGACATTACCACTCACCATTCAAATAAAAATGGTTCGCATTTTATTACTCATTTACCAATTAAACAACTAACACTCTAATGCTTTAAGTCCACAGGACTCAGTCCAAGAAGCAGCAACGTGCCATTAGAGTTTAATGTTCACTTTTACTAAAGGTTCCTAACAATATGCACCTAGATATATCTTCATAGAAAAAACGAGTACAATCTGGCAACCGCAAAGCAAAAGATAAAGCGAATGGAAACGTTATTAATTGGTCACCGTGGCGTGGCAGGTTCATACCCTGAGAATACAAAAATAAGCATTCAGGCAGCCATTGACCTGGGGTTGAAGTGGGTGGAAGTGGATATACAGCCTACCAAAGATAATGTTTTAGTGGTTTGCCATGATCATACCGTCAATCGATGCAGCAATGGACAAGGGCGTGTTGATGAGCTCACCCTGGAAGAGTTAAAAGCATTAGATTTCGGTAGTTGGTTTAGCACAGACTTTTCAGGCGAGAAGATCGTGACACTAGATGAACTGCTCACTTTAGCTACTGAGAATAAGCTTAACTTGAATATCGAAGTTAAAGTAGACAACCATCCAGCGGAAGAAGTGGCGCAGACTCTCGCCAATGCGTTAACAAAAAGTCCAATGCCGCAAGAGAATGTACTCCTATCGAGCTTTAGTCATGACGTCATTAGAGCGATGCACAAATACTGCAGTGGCTACCGATTGGGTGTGTTAAGTGAATTCTTTACGAGAAAAGATAAACGCCTTTTGGAAGAAGTTAGTGCCTATAGCTGCAACCTAAACATTAACTGGGTTCGCACTCGCCAGATAAACAAACTCCAACAAGCCGGTTACAAAGTGATGTGCTATACGGTGAACAATCCAAATAAACTGAAATACCTGCCTCAGTTAGACGGTATTTTTAGTGATCATCCACAGCGCTTTATGCCATAGCCTATAAGAGCCAGAACATTAAAGGGGACCTTTTATTACCACTCAATCTGAATTGGTGTCCCCATCTCGACAAGCTGGATAAATTCGTCCATCTCCTCGTTGGTAATCGCAATACACCCATTAGTCCAATCAAAACTTTGGATGTAAATCGGCAACTGACTCTCACCGTTTTTTAAGCCATGAATTTTGATGTTCCCTCCAGGGGACACACCTCGGCGCTTCGCTTCCAACGTATCAATCGCATCAGGGTAACTGATATGCACAGAACGATAAAAAGCAGAGTCCTCTATAACATAATCTAGAGTGTATTCGCCCTCTGGTGTGCGATTGTCTCCCTCTTCTTGTTTATGTCCTTGAGGGTTCGCTCCTAAAGCAATTCGGTATTCTTTTAGCACTGCTCCTTGCTCCATCAAATACATTCGACGCTTAGACTTGTCGACTTTAACGAGGTCAACAGCTGCGTGAGTGCCAGAAGCAAACACACAACACAAGAACATAGAGCACCATTTTACTGACATTGTTGTAACGCCTAAGCTAATAAAGTGAACAAGAAAAGAGCGATAATGCTAGTCAGTTAATGCTCGTAAAGCAAACAGTATCTAATGCGGAACCATAAGATAGACTCGCTGAAAGGCGTACTTCTTATCGTTGTTTGATACAACAAAAGTCAAAGAGAAGATTTCTCTATTCATTGCGGCTAAGTTGCATTACTTTATAAGCATATTTATTTATAAAGTCCGCACTTTTTGAGAGGGAACCATGATTAACATTGCTTTTTTTAGTGCAAAATCCTACGACGAAGCCTCTTTTAATAAAATTAAAAATAACCGCGATTTTGAATTTCACTATCACGACTTCCGACTAACCGAAAAAACAGCCAAGATGGCGCACGGCAGTGATGTCGTATGTGCGTTTGTTAATGATGATCTTTCAGCTCCTGTCCTTAAACAGCTTTCTCTGGGCGGGACCAAGCTTATTGCTATGCGCTGCGCGGGATATGATAAAGTTGATCAACAAGCAGCCAAAGAACTAGGCTTACAAGTGGTTCGAGTTCCTGCTTACTCACCAGAAGCAGTGGCAGAGCACACGGTTGGTTTAATGATGTGCCTAAACCGCCGCCTTCACAAGGCCTACCAACGGACACGTGACGCCAACTTCTCGCTAGAAGGTCTTGTTGGCTTTAACTTTTTCGGAAAAACCGTTGGTGTTATTGGTACGGGTAAGATTGGTATCGCGACGATGCGTATCTTCAAAGGGCTTGGCATGGAACTGCTTTGCTACGACCCCTACGAAAACCCATTAGCGCTAGAAATGGGAGCCCGTTACTGTTCGCTTGAAGAAATCTACGCTAATGCGGATATTATCTCTCTCCATTGTCCAATGAGTGAAGAAAACTATCACTTATTGAACGAAAAAGCCTTCGCGCAAATGAAAGATGGTGTAATGATCATTAACACCAGTCGAGGCGAGTTGCTAGATTCACTAGCGGCGATAGAAGCGTTGAAACAAGGTAAGATTGGTGCGCTTGGCCTAGACGTGTATGACAATGAAAAAGACTTATTCTTCCAAGATAAATCTAACGATGTCATTGTAGATGATGTTTTCCGCCGTTTATCGGCTTGTCATAACGTGCTGTTTACTGGCCACCAAGCATTCTTGACTCACGAAGCACTGAATAATATTGCCTCTGTGACGCTTGATAACGTCGAAGCCTTTTTCTCTGGTAACGTATCGGGCAATGAACTGATTAACTAAAGCCAGACAATCGAGAAGTATAGTAGAGCGTGTGATCTCAGCTATGCTATACTCCTCGACTATTTAAAATTTGAGCCAAATTACCATGAGCATAAAAACTGATATTCAAAAGCTGCACAACCGTTTAGATACATGCCAACGTAAACTTGATGCGGCACGTTCTCGTGGTGATCACGAAATGATTACAAAGTTCACGGATGAAGTAGAACAGCTTACCAAAAAGCTTAACCAGTTAAAGCACAAGCAAAACTATGAGCTGAACAAAGAACGTAAAAGCTTACTTGATATGCCTTTCTCTCGTGAAATCACCAAAGCAGAACAAGCGGACATCGGCAAACTGAAAAAACGCGTACGCGGCTTAGTAATCGTTCACCCATTAACAAAAGTTGGTAAAGAACTTCGCCTTGATGTGATGACAGGCTTTGCGCCAAAAGAGTTTTAAAACTCGCATTAACATTTATGGAGCCCAAGCATTTGCTTGGGCTTTTTATTTTGTACTGCTTCATTAGATTTCATCGAAATATCAATCCATAAGCTATTAAAAAGGCCAGCGACAAAAGCCACTGACCTATTTCGACCAATATCGTCCGCATTACATCTCAACGTTACGACAGTTGCTGCAACTTGTGCTCCACAACGGGATCATTCGGAACCAACTGCTGAGCGACTTCCAAAAGCTGTACTGCATCTTGCGGGTTATCATACTCATGCTTAAGTGCAATATCAACAAGTGGCTGAATATCGATTTGTGCTTGATGCTCCTTCACATGTTCTTTCTTTTCTTCAATTAACACATTATGAGCGGTACTCAGTAAGTTTAAACGATGCTGTGAGCTCGCATTCGCCTTGTTAAGGCACTGATAGTAATCTTCTTTTAAGCGCAACGTTTTGGTCTGATGACGAAACTGCGCTATATCTATCTTCTGATAACGTATAAAGTCTACGGCCACTTGCTTATAAAAACCGAATTTATTCAAATACGTCGCGTGGGTACCATGTCCCATCCCGAAGACTCTTAAGTGAGTGAGCTCTGGGTAGCGTTTGGCGTGAAGGCGGTCGATTTCATTAGTTGGATCATAAATGATGTAGCCTTTTGCATCGCCAAGGTCAAGGTCGTGATACTTTCCTTCCCAATCAAATTGTTGGGCTAGTTCAGTACTTGGCCTATCATCCCATGGCACCAAAACTTTGTTTTTTGTGCTGACCGGGTGAAACATCAATACTTGATCCAACTTTAATAGATTAGAAAAGGCACCAATAGCAAAACCACCGCGGCTAAGTCCATAGCCTAAACGACATTCAAAGGGCTCAAGTAAAGTCGACAGTTGCTCTAGAAAGAAAATTAAATTACGGCTACGAAACCAGTTACTTTTCCCAAGGTGCTGAAATGAAATAATATTTACTTTTTGTTTCTGGGCTAAGCGATAGCCCCAAGGCGCAAAGTCTGAGTGTAAGTCCTGTACTTGTAGATTCGTACCAGCAGGGGAAAAGGTGAACAACAGTGGTTTATTTCGGTCGACAAACTCATACTTAACAAACACATCATCAAGTAAGTCCTCCCCGGACATCGGTAGCCTGGTTTGCTGTTCTTCACGAGAAAGAGCCAGCCATTCATCCAACCAGTACAGTAACTTCATTAATCCTCCATCTAAATTGCGCCTAGCAATTGTGTTAAAAATCTAGTTTTTAGTGTGTGATCATCTCCCCCTGGTTACAGGGGACTCTGATATCAGTCCTCTTTTAAAACAAAGCGTGAATTTGCTTATTAAATTGGTCAATATCTATGGTTTGATGACGAACAAACTCCTTCGCCACCAGATTAAAAAATTCTAATTTATCTAATTGTGTGGATTGAGTGCCGTGCCCCATACCGACGACTTTTAAATGAGTTAGCTCTGGGTAACGTTCAGCATGAAAACAATCAATGCGATTGGATGGGTCATAAATAATATAACCTTTGGCATTGCCCAAATCTCGATCATGGTAGCCGCTTTCCCAAGCAAACTGCTGAGCAAGCTCAGTACTCGGCCGATCATCCCAAGGCACCAACGCTTTATTTTTTGTGCTAACAGGATAAAACAACAAAAGATGTTCTAATTTCAGTAAGTTAGCGAACGCGCCAATTGCAAAGCCACCTCGACTTTGCCCATAACCCAAACGACATTTGAAGGGATGAAGTAACTCAGATAGCTGCTCCAGAAAGAAAATCAAATTCCGACTACGGAACCAATTACTTTGTCCTAAATGTTGAAAGGCAATAATGTTTACTTTTTGTTGTATTCCGAGCTCGTAGCCCCAAGGAGAAAAATCCGGAGTTAAGTCTTGTACCTGCACATCAGTACCGGAAGGAGAAAATGTGAACAACAATGGCTTGTTAAGATCGACGAGTTCATACTTCACAAATACATCATCAAGTAAATCGTAGCCAGAGATAGGTAAAGCCATCTCTTGTTCTTGTTGAGTAAGAGCTTGCCATTCATCTAACCAGTAAAGTAGCTTCATTTTTTCTCCAAGTACATTTGCAGTATTTAGACTGGGACTCTATCAAAATGCGTTTAAGCATCCCACGTTGAGACTTAACAAAGCTCTATTGGAAGCCCAAATGAGACGTATGGAAATGTCTTCGATTGAAGGTATTACTGCGTAAACTAAACCCAATGTAGGTACGCAAAAACTTGGAGAAAGAGCTAGAGAAAAACCAATTAGAAGTTTCGATAACAGCGGTTAAAAAACAGCAGATACAAAAAAACCGCTGTAAGAACAGCGGTTTTTTTTAAAAAAGTGGCGGAGAGATAGGGATTTGAACCCTAGATACGCTATTAACGTATGCCGGTTTTCAAGACCGGTGCTTTCA
>NZ_JAWOTK010000022.1:0-34408 GCF_033338855.1 Vibrio sp. Vb0937
ATTAACGAGAACGTGAATGCGTCGAAGAGCCGTATCAAAGATACTGACTTCGCGAAAGAAACGACGGCAATGACCAAGTCACAAATTCTATCGCAAGCGTCAAGCTCAATCCTTGCGCAAGCGAAACAAGCGCCAAACTCAGCGCTAAGTCTGCTAGGTTAATTTCAAACCTAAGACGAGAACCTCATTGGCTCGTGGTGAGAGATGAGCGAGTAAACCCAGCTTCGGCTGGGTTTTTTTCTGTCTTTTGGGGCCCCAGGATTTCTGCGAATCACGACATTAGAGCTTCATCACATTTCAGTAAGCCAAAGAAAATAATCGCAAAAAATTGAAAATTTCTTCTAAAGGATATTCATCGGTCGCCGTTAAAGGGACTGAGAGAAATGAGATGTACCTAAGTGAGGTGAGAGACACGATGGTACATTCACTAAAGCCTTAAGGAGATCAATTATGGCGATTAACGTTAATACTAACGTTTCTGCGATGACTGCACAGCGTTACCTAAACCAGGCAGCTGACGGTCAACAAAAATCAATGGAGCGTTTGTCTTCGGGTTATAAAATCAATAGCGCGAAAGACGATGCTGCAGGTCTACAGATTTCAAACCGCTTGAATGCACAAAGCCGTGGCCTAGACATGGCAGTGAAAAACGCAAACGACGGTATTTCTATTGCACAGGTTGCTGAAGGTGCAATGAATGAATCTACCAACATCCTACAACGTATGCGTGATCTTTCGCTTCAATCTGCGAACGGTTCTAACTCAAAAGCAGAACGTGTAGCGATCCAAGAAGAAGTAACAGCGCTAAACGACGAGCTAAACCGTATTGCTGAAACTACCTCTTTCGGTGGTAACAAGCTTCTAAACGGTACTTACGGTACTCAATCTTTCCAAATCGGTGCGGACTCAGGTGAAGCAGTGATGCTTTCTATGGGTAACCTACGCTCAGACACTTCAGCAATGGGTGGTAAGAGCTACGCAGCAGAAGAGGGTAAAGACGCATCTTGGACTGTTGGTGAGAAAACAGAGTTCAAAATGAGCTACACCAACAAGCAGGGTGAAGAGAAAGAGCTATCAATCAGCGCTAAGCAAGGCGATGATATTGAACAGCTAGCGACATACATCAACGGTCAAAACGATGATGTAAAAGCCTCTGTTGGCGAAGATGGCAAACTACAAGTATTTGCTTCTTCTCAAAAAGTTGAAGGTGATGTTGAGTTTTCTGGCAACCTAGCAGACGAGATCGGCTTTGGTGGTCCGAAAGACGTAACAGTGAAAGACATCGACGTAACCACAGTAGCTGGCTCTCAAGAAGCAGTAGCGGTTATCGACGGCGCTCTTAAGTCCGTAGACAGCCAACGAGCTTCACTCGGTGCTTTCCAAAACCGCTTCAACCACGCAATCAGCAACCTAGACAACATTAACGAGAACGTTAACGCGTCTAAAAGCCGTATTAAAGATACTGATTACGCGAAGGAAACCACTGCGATGACTAAGTCGCAAATTCTTCAGCAAGCAAGTACTTCAATCCTGGCTCAAGCGAAGCAGTCTCCATCTGCAGCGCTAAGCTTGTTGGGCTAAGTGGTAAACCCAGCCTGAGGTCAACACCTTAGTGCTGGGGCACCAAAGCGATAGATTCTATCGTTAGCCCATAAGGTGGAAGGGAGATTGTAATGGATATATCCTCCTACGCATCGAACATCCAGCCTTACGGCACGCCAAATGGCACAAAGTTTGCAAATAAAAATGGCAATGATATAGGCACGTCTAGCCCAGCAAATTCAAATGGTGAGATTTCGCCGCAAAAAGCGAAAAACACCGAATACGACTTCTCTGTTCAAGCTGCGATCGAGATGGCTGAAAGCCGTCAAGAACTAAACAAAGAAGAACGTGAAAAATTGGTCGCACAAATGAATGAATTTGTAACGTCCATAAACAAAGGAGTCGCATTTCGAGTGGATGAAGAATCCGGACGAGATGTGGTGACGATTTATGAAGCCAATACCGGTGACGTGATTCGTCAAATTCCTGATGAAGAAATGCTAGTGGTATTGCGTCGCCTAGCTGAGCACACAGCCAACAGCGGGTTGTTGACTGAAAAAGTGTAAGTCGTTTTTAGAGGTGATTTGATGAGTTTAGGCCCTTTGGGGATGTCTGGCGGCATGGATATTAATTCCATGGTCAGCAAAATTGTGGATGCCGAACGCGTACCAAAGCAGCAACGCATCGACAACGAACGCACGACAATTAATGCCAGTATCAGTGCTTACGGACGACTCAGAGAATCATTGGATACGATGAAAAATCTCATGGCGAACTTTCGTCAGGAGAAAGCATTTGCCGTTCGCACTGTCGAAACGACCGATGACAATATCGTATCTGCCACGGCAACCACAGATGCTATCGCTGGCAAATATGCTATCGATGTGTTGCAGCTTGCTCAGAGCCATAAAGTCGCTTCTGACGTATTGCCAGAAGACGCAAAATTTGGCCCTGGTAAGCTGCAGATTTCGCTTGGTGATGAGCGTTTTAATATCGATGTTCGTTCCCGATCTAAGCTCATCGATGTCGTACGTGGCATCAATGGCGCTAAAGATAACCCTGGCGTTCGTGCATCTCTTATTAACGACGTCGAAGGTCCACGCCTTATCCTTGCTTCTAACCTCTCTGGTAAGGATCATCAAATCAGAGTCAGTGTGGAGGCAGAAAAAGGCAACCCTCTTAAATATTTCGAATACCAAACACTTGAAGACCGCGTCACCGCGCTTGAAGAAGCTCGTTCAGCGGCGGAAGATGTCTTAGGTCCTCTTAAATTTCCGGAACAACCAGCAGAAGAGCTGGATGCAAACGGCAATCCTCTACCTCCAGAAGAGCAAAAAGCGGCAGACGATGTACAAGATGATGCATCGCAAGCGCCAATCTCTGCGGCGGGTGCAGAAGCAGCCAAAGCTGGTCAAGAAGCCATTGATGAAGCCAACCGACGCGCGAATTTACGCCCTGAAGACAGAATTCCAGGGTGGACAGAAACTGCGTCAGGTACTTTGTTGGACTCTTATGAAGAACCAGAGCTCGAACTCGACGAAAAGGCAATAGAGAAGGCACCAGATGTACCAGGCTGGAATAATGCCGCATCGGGCACCCTAACCGATTCTTACGTTACGACGAAAGAGGCTAAGCAGCTTCTTGAGCAAGAAAAAGCGGAAATCGAGCAAAAAATTGCGAGTGAAAAGCAAGCGTTAGACGAAAAAGTGGCACGTGGTGAACTTTCCGAAGCGCAAGCTAAGCAAATTCATCGCGCTAAACTTGATCCTCAAGAACGTGAGCGTCTGGAAAAAATTGATGAAGCAGAAGCGAAAATCGCAAAGGCACAATCTGCTTTTGAAGAATACCTTGGGATGACAGAAGTACAAGCAGGGCAAGATTCAGAAGTTCTGCTTGATGGCGTGGCAAAGCTATCTAGCCACAACAATGTGATTGAAGATGCGATCGAAGGTGTTGATTTAACACTAAAAGGCAAATCAGAACCGAATAAACCGCCTGCTGAAATTGGTGTCGAGTACGACCGTCAAAGTGTACGCAACGATATCGAAAACTTTGTGGCAGCGTATAACTCGTTTTATCAAACCTCCCAAGCGTTGGCGAGTGTGGATCCGGTAACTGGTCAAAAAGGGCCATTGTCAGGTGACAGCACCGTACGCAGTGCAGATTCACGATTAAAATCGGTTTTTTCTACTCGAATCGATAAAGCACCTGAAAACCTAAAGTCCTTAACAGAATTTGGCATTACGACCACACGTCAAGGCACACTAGAAATCAACTATGACATGCTAGACCGCCAGTTGAACAATAACTTCAACGAGTTAGAAAAGTTCTTCGGTGGCAACACAGGTTTTGCTAAACGAGTAGAAGATGCGATTCACGGTATCACAGGTATTACAGGCAGTATTCGTACTCGAGAAAAAAGTCTCACAGAACAAAATTACCGTTTGAGTGACGATCAAGCGGCATTAGATCGCCGCATGGAAAGCCTAGAGAAGCGTACTCATGCGAAGTTTACCGCGATGCAAGATGCGACCGGTAAAATGCAGGGCCAGTTGGGCGCTTTGATGAGTGCGTTGGGTTAATAAATGCAAAAAGAACTCATTGAAATTAGTGATATAGATCAACTAATTACGCAAGAATTAGAAAAAATTGATTTTAATGCTGAAGAAATTCTTCGCTTGGTCGATATCAGGGAACGGTTATTGCAAAACCTGTTACCAATTATTCATCAAAATCCTTTGGTTAAGCAGGATGCAGAGTGGCAAGCATTGCTAACTCGTACCAAAAGAATTGTCGAGCTGATGCAATCGGAAACGTCAAAGGTCGGAAAAGAGCTCCATAAGTTTCGTTATGGCCAGCGTTCACTTCAGCAGTACAAAAAATTTATTTAAAAGAGGATTACTATGCGCGGTTCTTTGCAAGCATACAAAAAGGTATCAGTCGACAGCCAGCTTAGCGCGGCTTCTCCGCACAAAGTCATTCAAATGCTTATGGCTGGTGCGATTGAGCGCCTTATTCAAGGTAAAGCAGCCATGCAAGCAGGCAATATTCCAGCAAAAGGTGAGCGCTTGGGTAAAGCGTTAGACATCATTATCGCGCTACGCAGCTGTCTATCTATGGATGACGGTGGTGATATTGCTTCAAACTTAGATTCACTGTATGAGTTTATGATCACGCAAATTTCTGCTGCTAACCATCAAAATGAGCCTCAGCTGATCGACGACGTTATCGACATTATCCGTGAGATCAAGTCCGCTTGGGACCAAATCCCAACAGAGTTTCACAATCTTACCGCTGCTGAAGTTGGTATTTAATAGTCAAAACAATGCGTTAAGATACTAGACGAATATATTTGTCAATTGCGCAACGAGTTGTGTAG
Source organism: Vibrio sp. Vb0937 (assembly GCF_033338855.1). Lineage (NCBI taxonomy): Bacteria > Pseudomonadati > Pseudomonadota > Gammaproteobacteria > Vibrionales > Vibrionaceae > Vibrio > Vibrio sp. Vb0937. The sequence goes on from NZ_JAWOTK010000022.1 coordinate 4,922, forward strand.
CAAAGTTTCTATCAAGCTCACACCTCTCCATTGCTTGGTTGCCTTATTTTTATATTCAAATAAAATAGAAGCCATTAGTAGCCCTAATGGCTTTTTTGTTGCTGATTTTCCTATTTTGTCTATCGTAAATTGAGTGTGGTGGTTCTGCCTTCTTGAGCACCCAATTGCGCAAATCAAGGTTTGGCCGCAACGCACCTAAAATAAAGGCAATCATTCTTACTTATGCATGGTTTGGCAAAGCTGCTTGTAATTGATGATGACGCATCAAGTCGTTTAAATTTAAGCAATATATTGGAATTTGTTGGAGAAAATTGCGAAGCGGTCAGTTCTGATCAGCTCAGCGATGTTGATTGGTCTAGCGTATGGTCGTGCTGTATTGTTGGTAATATTCCAGCAGGTCAAGCGGCGAGTACGGTTATCTCTCATTTAAACAGCGCTTACCACATCCCTCTTCTAGTCATGGGCCGTTTTCCTTTGCCTGTTGATGATCTTCCAAATTTTGTTGGTGAACTAGAGCTGCCGCTTAATTACCCACAGCTTAGTGAAGCGTTACGCCACTGCAAAGATTTTCTGGGGCGAAAAGGAGTGAATGTTGTTGCTAGTGCACGCAAAAACACGCTTTTTCGCAGCTTAGTTGGTCAAAGTAGAGGTATTCAAGAAGTTCGACACCTGATTGAGCAAGTATCAAACACAGAAGCAAACGTGTTGATCTTAGGTGAGTCCGGTACGGGTAAAGAAGTTGTTGCGCGTAACATCCACTATCATTCTTCATACCGCGATGGCGCATTTGTACCTATTAACTGTGGTGCAATACCGCCTGAGCTCCTAGAAAGCGAATTATTTGGTCACGAAAAAGGCGCGTTTACTGGTGCGTTAACTGCCCGTAAAGGTCGATTTGAGCTCGCAGACGGTGGCACGATCTTTCTTGATGAGATTGGCGATATGCCAATGTCGATGCAAGTAAAGTTGCTTCGTGTATTGCAAGAACGCTGCTTTGAACGTGTAGGTGGCAATAGTACCATCAAGGTAAATGTTCGAGTGGTGGCGGCGACACACCGTAATCTAGAAAATATGATTGAAGAAGGCACGTTCCGAGAAGACTTGTTCTATCGCCTGAACGTGTTTCCAATTGAGATGCCAGCGCTGAAAGAGCGCAAACAAGATATACCATTGCTGCTGCAAGAACTGATGACACGTTTAGAGGCGGAAGGTGGACAACCTATCTGCTTTACACCTCGTGCAATCAACTCACTTATGGAGCATAACTGGCCGGGCAACGTACGCGAGTTGGCTAATCTTGTTGAGCGAATGATTATTCTGTATCCAAATAGCTTGGTGGATGTAAACCATCTACCAACAAAATATCGCTACAGTGACATCCCAGAGTTCCAACCAGAGAGCAATCCATTTGTTTCGGTGGAAGAGCAAGAGCGTGATGTATTCCAAGATATCTTCTCTGAAGATTTTAGCTTTGAAGATCAAGACGACCTTGATCACAGCATGAACGCCCCGCAAGCGCTGCCACCGGAAGGGGTTAATTTGAAAGAGCTGCTGGCTGATTTAGAAGTTAATATGATCAGCCAAGCATTAGAAGCGCAGGGTGGCGTTGTAGCAAGAGCGGCCGACATGCTGGGTATGCGACGTACTACGCTGGTGGAAAAAATGCGTAAGTACAACTTACAGCGCTAGGTAAAGTGAAGTTTTAAGACGATATCTGAATTATCACTTGTGCTAGTTAACATCGTTTTTCTGGCATCCAAAACCGTTATCTCTGAGTGTCAACTTATTGTCGATAGCTTAACGTCCTGATAAATATAAAGAATAGCTTGGTACGCTAATTGCTTACCAAGCTATTTTAGTTTTAGCGGCGATATTTCGACAGGCAGTAATGGATAACAACACCAATCAATCCCATTTAGATTCCGTAGAGAATCAGGTTGAGCGCTACAAACAGGTGCTCGATGTGATGCCTGCTGGAGTGATTTTGCTCGATACGTACGGAGTAGTGCGTGAAGCAAATCCAGAAGCGCACCGAATTCTTGAGATTCCACTGGTTAACGAAAAATGGTTCAACGTTATCCAGGCGGTGTTTGACCCACGTGAAGATGATGGCCATGAAGTTTCCCTGCGGAATGGCCGTAAAGTTCGACTCGCCATCTCGGCGTCTACAACAGGTCAATTGATCCTGATTACCGATTTAACCGAAACCCGTTTACTTCAAGCTCGTGTCAGTGATTTACAGCGCTTATCGTCGTTAGGACGTATGGTTGCGTCGCTTGCTCACCAAGTAAGAACGCCGCTGTCGAGCGCTATGTTATATGCATCCAATTTGGGAGCGCCAAATCTTCCTCCAGCGACAAAAGATCGCTTCCAAACCAAATTAATGGATCGACTGCACGATTTGGAAAAGCAGGTTAATGATATGCTGCTTTTTGCTAAAGGTGGTGATAATAAAGTCATTAAGCCATTCACGATTGCCCAGTTGGTAGCGGAATATCAGCCGATGGTCGAAACCGCGCTAAAAAACAACAGTATTGATTACTGCCTAGAAGTGGAAGAAGAACAAACTGAGCTACTAGGCAATGCGAACGCCATTGCATCCGCATTAAGTAATCTGGTCATGAATGCGATTCAAATGTCTGGTAAAGAATCGCAAGTCGATATTTTTTTCCGCCCGGTAAATGGTGAGTTACGCATTTCTGTGCAAGACAGCGGACCGGGAGTGCCCGAAGAACTGCAAGCCAAAATCATGGAGCCATTTTTTACCACACGTTCTCAAGGAACTGGATTAGGGTTGGCAGTTGTTCAAATGGTTTGCCGTGCCCATGACGGTCGATTGGAACTTATTTCAGAGCAGGGTGATGGAGCCTGCTTCACCATGTGCATTCCGCTAGAGCGAGTGCAAACAGAAGCGCAATAAGCGGCTTTTGGTAATAACAATTTCTGGAGAATCATAATGGCGCAAAGCAAAGTGCTGATCGTAGAAGACGATGAAGGTCTTCGTGAAGCCCTAGTCGATACTCTGGCTCTGGCAGGGTATGAGTGGTTGGAAGCGGACTGTGCTGAAGATGCACTGTTGAAGCTGAAATCGAATACGGTTGATATCGTCGTTTCTGATGTGCAAATGGCGGGTATGGGTGGCTTAGCTCTGCTCAAAAGCATCAAGCAGAATTGGCCTAACTTACCAGTATTGCTAATGACGGCGTACGCCAACATTGAAGATGCCGTGTCTGCAATGAAAGATGGCGCGATTGACTACATGGCGAAACCATTTGCACCAGAAGTGTTGCTAAATATGGTCAGTCGTTATGCACCGATAAAAAGTGATGACAACGGTGATGCCATCGTTGCTGATGAGAAAAGTCTGCGCTTACTCGCGTTGGCCGATAAAGTGGCACGTACAGATGCGAATGTTATGGTGCTAGGTCCGAGTGGCTCAGGTAAAGAAGTGATGTCGCGCTATATTCACAACGCGTCAAATCGTAAAAATGGTCCTTTTGTCGCAATTAACTGTGCCGCGATTCCTGACAATATGCTCGAAGCAACACTGTTTGGCTATGAAAAGGGCGCATTTACTGGTGCTGTTCAGGCATGCCCAGGAAAGTTTGAACAAGCGCAAGGTGGCACAATCTTGCTTGATGAAATCAGCGAAATGGACTTGAACCTGCAAGCGAAGTTATTGCGTGTTTTGCAAGAGCGAGAAGTAGAGCGCCTAGGCAGTCGCAAAAGCATCAAGTTAGATGTTCGTGTGTTAGCGACGAGTAACCGTGATCTTAAGCAATACGTGTCAGAAGGAAACTTCAGAGAGGACTTATATTACCGCCTGAATGTATTCCCAATTGCGTGGCCTGCACTTAAAGAACGTAAAGACGATATTGCACCGCTTGCCAAGCATCTTGCTGAGCGTCATTGCAGCAAAATGGGCATGCCAGTGCCTCAATTCTCGACCGTTGCGTTAGAAAAACTATTGCAATACCCTTGGCCGGGTAATGTTCGTGAATTGGATAACGTGGTTCAACGAGCGCTGATATTAAGTGAAAATGGCGACATCGATGCAGAGCACATTTTGCTTGAGGGCGTAGATTGGCAAGATGCCAATAGCTTGCAACATGTGGTGCAAAACGCAGATATGGTCGTGCCCAATGTTAAGCCAGTTGCTCAAGCTGAGAGTGTCAGCCGCCCAGTAACTGGTGGAGAAGGCTTAGGCAGCGAGCTGCGCGATCAAGAATACGCCATTATTTTGGAGACTTTGGTTGAGTGTAATGGTCGACGCAAAGAAATGGCGGAGAAACTGGGTATAAGCCCTCGAACCTTGCGCTATAAGCTTGCCAAAATGCGTGATGCTGGTATAGATATCCCGAATTAACACAGACAACGGCCATAAGACAAAAAGTGTAAGTAAATTGATTGCCAATGTCTTATGGCACGTTAATTGCTGTGTCAATAATCAGTTTTGTTAATAGTCAATCTTTTGGCTTAGAGGTGCTAATGAAAATTGATGGTATTCAGGCAGAAATGCGCGCCATGATGGTAGAAGCAACCAATACGGCTCCTACTGCAAGTGGGGCGAAAGTTGGAGCGGATTTTAACGATCTCCTAACTAAAGCCATCAATAACGTGAACACACTTCAAAAAGCATCTGGTGATTTACAAACCCGTTTTGATCGTGGTGATGCCGATGTATCCCTTTCTGACGTTATGATCGCTCGTAACAAGTCTAGTGTCGCTTTTGATGCGACGGTTCAAATTCGCAATAAACTCGTTGAGGCATATAAAGACCTCATGAACATGCCAGTGTAATTTAGGTAATAAGTGTGGCAGACAAGTCTACAGATTTAACCGTCACTGAAGGCGGCTCAGATGGTGCACTGGTAGCAAGTTCCGATGTGGATGTGGAGAGTCAAAATCCAGATCTAGAGGAGCGCAGTGCGTCAAAATTCGATATGGCAGTGGGCGACCTCGATTTACTTCGTCAGGTTGTGCTTGTGCTGTCGATCTCCATCTGTGTTGCATTGATCGTGATGCTGTTCTTTTGGGTCAAAGAACCGGAGATGCGCCCACTTGGTGCGTATGAGACCGAAGAATTGATCCCCGTTCTGGATTATCTGGACCAGCAGAAAATCAATTATAAGCTTGATGGCAATACTGTTTCTGTTGAATCGAGTGAGTACAACTCGATCAAACTTGGCATGGTTCGTTCCGGCGTTAACCAAGCTACAGAAGCGGGCGATGATATTTTGCTGCAAGACATGGGTTTTGGTGTTTCACAACGTCTCGAGCAAGAGCGTCTCAAACTCAGTCGAGAGCGCCAATTAGCTCAAGCAATTGAAGAAATGAAGCAAGTTCGCAAAGCACGAGTGTTATTGGCACTGCCAAAGCACAGCGTGTTTGTGCGTCATAACCAGGAAGCGTCTGCGTCGGTATTTTTGACATTGTCGACAGGCACGAACCTTAAGCAGCAAGAAGTGGATTCTATTGTCGACATGGTAGCGAGTGCCGTGCCGGGAATGAAAACTTCTCGAATTACCGTCACAGATCAGCATGGCCGCTTACTCAGCTCAGGCTCCCAAGATCCCGCTTCTGCGGCGCGACGCAAAGAACAAGAATTAGAACGCAGCCAAGAGCAAGCGCTGCGCGAAAAAATTGATTCCGTACTATTACCCATTTTAGGTTATGGCAACTATACGGCGCAGGTTGATATCCAAATGGATTTCAGTGCGGTTGAACAAACTCGCAAACGCTTTGATCCGAACACCCCTGCGACCCGCAGTGAGTACGCACTCGAAGATTACAATAACGGTAACATGGTAGCGGGTATTCCGGGTGCGTTGAGTAATCAGCCTCCAGCGGATGCCTCAATTCCGCAAGATGTGGCTCAAATGAAAGATGGTTCTGTCATGGGGCAGGGTTCAGTTCGTAAAGAGTCCACGCGTAACTTTGAGCTAGATACCACCATCAGCCACGAGCGAAAGCAGACCGGGACGGTGGCTCGTCAGACCGTTTCTGTTGCGATTAAAGACCGTCGTCAAGTTAACCCTGATACGGGTGAAGTGACTTATACCCCAATGTCCGAATCTGAAATCAATGCCATTCGCCAAGTATTAATTGGTACCGTCGGCTTTGATCAAGGTCGTGGCGATTTACTGAATGTATTGAGTGTAAAGTTTGCTGAGCCAGAGGCTGAGCAGCTAGAAGAACCACCAATTTGGGAGCACCCTAACTTCAGTGATTGGGTTCGTTGGTTCGCAAGTGCATTAGTGATTATTGTGGTTGTGTTGGTTCTGGTTCGCCCAGCAATGAAGAAATTGCTTAACCCTACCAGCGATGATGAAGACGAAATGTACGGACCAGACGGCTTGCCGATTGGTGCGGATGGTGAAACTAGCTTGATTGGCAGTGACATCGAAAGCAGCGAACTGTTCGAGTTTGGCTCAAGTATTGATTTGCCAAACCTTCATAAAGATGAAGATGTATTGAAAGCGGTTCGCGCTCTGGTTGCGAATGAACCTGAACTGGCTGCTCAAGTAGTGAAAAACTGGATGAATGACAATGGCTAACGATATCGTACCTCAAGATGACAACGCCGCGGGAATGCCAGTAGAGCTGGATGTTTCAACCATTACTGGCGAAGAAAAAGCGGCAATTTTGCTACTGAGCCTTAATGAACAAGATGCAGCTGGCATTATCCGTCACCTAGAACCAAAACAGGTTCAGCGTGTTGGTAGTGCGATGGCTCGCGCGAAGGATCTCAGCCAAGACAAGGTATCTGCTGTTCATCGTGCGTTTTTGGAGGATATCCAGAAATACACCAACATTGGTATGGGCAGCGAAGACTTTATGCGTAATGCATTGGTTGCCGCTCTTGGTGAAGACAAAGCCAACAACTTAGTTGACCAGATCCTACTTGGTACGGGCTCAAAAGGCTTGGATTCTTTGAAATGGATGGACCCACGCCAAGTGGCGAGCATTATTGTCAATGAACACCCACAGATTCAAACTATCGTATTGTCTTATTTAGAAGCAGACCAATCTGCAGAGATTTTGTCTCAGTTTCCTGAGCGCGTGCGTTTGGATCTGATGATGCGTATTGCCAACCTTGAAGAAGTTCAGCCATCAGCATTGGCAGAGCTGAACGAAATCATGGAGAAACAGTTCGCGGGTCAAGCGGGTGCACAAGCAGCCAAAATTGGCGGCCTGAAAGCAGCAGCGGAGATCATGAACTACCTAGACAACAACGTCGAAGGTTTGTTGATGGAACAAATTCGCGATCAGGACGAAGACATGGCGACGCAAATCCAAGACCTAATGTTTGTCTTCGAAAACTTAGTCGAAGTGGACGACCAAGGTATTCAGAAGTTGCTGCGTGACGTACCACAAGACGTATTGCAAAAAGCACTCAAAGGTGCAGATGACTCGTTACGTGAGAAAGTCTTCAAGAACATGTCTAAACGTGCTGCTGATATGATGCGTGATGATATAGAAGCGATGCCGCCAGTTCGAGTGGCAGATGTAGAAGCCGCTCAGAAAGAAATCTTAGCAATTGCCCGTCGAATGGCGGATGCTGGTGAGCTCATGTTGTCTGGCGGTGCTGACGAATTCTTATAATTTCTATTGCTTCGCAATTATCCTATTGCGGAGCACCCTCACTTCTTAATCGAACACACAATAGGTAACCCATGGCTGGCGATAGAAAACGTGGATTTATCCGTCCTGATGAAGATGATTCGATGATCGAACCTCAACGTTGGGGGCTGCCTGATTATGGCGAGCCTAAAGCCAAACAAGCAAAACAAACCGCGTTCAACTATGACCCGGGATGGGTGCCGAATTTTGATGAGCCTGAAGAAGAGCAGCCACTTGCGCTAACCGAAGAGCAAATTGAACTGATTAAGCAAGGTGCTTATCAAGAAGGCTTACATCAAGGTCAGGAAGCTGGCTTTAAGCAAGGTTACGACAAAGGTAAAGAAGAAGGGTTGCAAGCCGGCCATGCTGAAGGTCTCGAGCTCGGAAAAGCTGAAGGGGTAACTGCAGGGCAAGAATACATTCAGCAGCAAGTTGAAACTTTTATGAACTTGGCCAATCAGTTTGCTCAACCTTTGGAGTTGATGAATGCTCAGGTTGAAAAGCAGCTGGTGGATATGGTGCTCTGCTTAGTCAAAGAAGTGGTGCACGTTGAAGTACAAACCAACCCTCAAATTATTTTAGATACAGTGAAGCAGTCGGTCGAGGCGCTACCAATATCAGGCCACCCTATTACCTTGCACCTGAATCCAGAAGATGTCGCGATTATTCGTTCAGCTTATGGTGAAGAAGACCTTGATTGTCGCAACTGGACGTTAGTTGCTGAACCATCGCTCAATCGAGGTGACGTCCAGATTGAAGCCGGTGAATCAAGCATTAATTATCGCATGGAAGAACGCGTCAAAAGCGTATTGCACAGCTTTTGTGGCGCAAACCGTCATCAAGAGGGTGAGTAATCCATGCAAGCACTCGCTGACCGCTTAAAAAGCTACAAAGTTGAAGGCCTTACGACGCGCCCTGTCGCCTCTGGCAAACTGGTGCGTGTGGTTGGGTTAACGTTGGAAGCGACCGGCTGTCGCGCACCAATTGGCAGTTTATGCTTAGTGGAAACCATGTCAGGTCAGATGGAAGCCGAGGTTGTCGGCTTTTCAGGTGACAACCTATTTTTAATGCCAAGCGAACAAATTACGGGCATTTTACCTGGCGCGAGGGTCACCCCTTTAACCAGTGACGCTGGTTTGCCTGTCGGCATGGAGTTACTTGGGCGCGTGATAGACGGGGTTGGGAATCCACTTGATGGACTTGGCCCTTTGTATACCGATCACCGTGCCTCTTTTAATGCCGAGCCGATCAACCCGTTGGCTCGAAAACCAATTTCTGAACCGCTCGATGTTGGCCTAAAAGCCATCAATGGTTTGTTGACGGTTGGTAAAGGTCAGCGTATCGGTCTGTTTGCAGGTTCTGGTGTGGGTAAATCGGTCACGCTTGGCATGATGACGCGAGGCACCACCGCACAGGTTGTGGTCGTCGGCCTGATAGGTGAGCGTGGACGTGAAGTTAAAGAGTTCATCGAAGAGATCTTGGGTGAGGACGGTCGTCGCCGCTCAGTGGTGGTCGCGGCGCCTGCCGATGCTTCACCTCTAATGCGCTTAAAGGGGTGCCAAACGGCATTAACGATTGCTGAATACTTCCGAGACCAAGGGTTAGATGTTCTGCTATTGATGGACTCGTTGACTCGTTTTGCACAAGCACAGCGTGAAATCGCACTTTCTGTTGGTGAGCCGCCAGCGACGAAAGGTTACCCGCCTTCTGTATTTGCCAAGCTGCCAGCGCTGGTTGAGCGAGCGGGTAATGGAAGTGCCGAGCAAGGCTCGATTACGGCGTTCTTTACCGTGTTGACCGAAGGGGATGATTTGCAAGATCCGATAGCGGACGCATCGCGAGCTATTCTTGATGGCCATATTGTACTTTCTCGTGAAATGGCGGATGCAGGCCATTATCCGGCGATTGATGTCGAGAAGTCGGTGAGCCGTGTTATGCCGCAAATCACGACCGAAGAGCACGTTCTGATGTCAAAAGCGGTGCGACAGGTCTTGTCTATTTGTCGCAAGAATCAAGATTTGGTCTCGATTGGAGCGTACAAACCGGGTACCGATCCTGCTATTGATGGCGCATTTACTTTGAAACCGAAGTTAGACGAATACTTGCAGCAGAGCATGAAAGAATCAGTGTCATATGATATGTGCGTCAATATGCTTAGAAACATTTTGGGTGGGTGATAGCGCATGAATAATGCGATGGAGTTTCTACTTGAGCAAACTAAGGATCGTGAAGACCAAGCTGTGCTTGCACTGAACAAAGCGCGTTCTGAACTCGAAGATTATTACCGTCAGGTTGAACAAATTGAAAAGTATCGGCTTGATTATTGCCAGCAACTCGTCGACCGTGGTCAGGCGGGCCTAACGGCAAGTCAATATGGACACTTAAATCGATTCCTTACCCAGCTAGATGAAACTTTATCTAAGCAAAAGCAAGCAGAAAGTCATTTCAAAGAGCAGGTTGAAAACTGTAAAGAATATTGGTTAACCGTGCGTAAAGAACGCAAATCCTATGAGTGGATGATAGATAAACGCGAAAAAGAGAAACAACTTGCTGAAGCTAAGCGCGAACAAAAGCAAATGGACGAGTTTTCCACCTTACTTTATAGTCGAAAACCACATCGTTTCTAAACGTTATCGGTTCGATATTGCATTACGGTGTTGCAGTTGACTACATCTCTACCGATTCAAGTAAGGTAACTTTGATTGAGTCTTGTTCAATTAGCTCAAATACCTTCGGTCGAATCTCGCGAACCCACCACTCGTTGTATGTTTTTTCGTAGAGAGCCTGGCGTGCTTGTTCATTGTCGAACTCTCTAAGCCAAACAAAATAGTCATGTCCATCATCACCAGTGTGGACGTAAGTATTCAGTACACGCATGCCTTGTGAGCGTTGATAGGGCAACAGTTCTTCCTTCATCCAACTTAGCCACTGTTCTGTTTTGCCTGCTCTGATTCTATATTGGCGTAATTCTGTGATCTTCAAAGTGATTCCTTAATTGTTAAGTCAAATGTCTGTTTACGCTTATCGTTTTTCAAAGTCAATCAAGTAGCTGTACATCATGTTAGGAACCAGGTTCTCGGATAGTACTGTTGATGTTTGTTCCATAAACATGCCATCTATTAGCTTACCGAGAATTGGCTCAATATTGTGGTGTGATTTTTGCATTTTAGCTGTCAGTGTCGGGTCTTTTTGACCTTTGTTTGCCGCCAGTATTGCTGTCTGTCAGCGATACGCTCAGAGCCACGAGAACGAGAGTTTCTAAATGAGTGTGAATTTGTCCCATGTATCTGCGACTACCAAGACGCCAGTTTCTGATGTGTCCGCTAAAGCGTCCGCAGAGAGCACTGAGAGCAAGGGATTTTTAGAAACGTTAACCGATGCATTTGCTGGTAAACAAAAGCCCGAAAAAGTAGCAACAGAATCGACAGTGGTTGAAGAAAAAGAAAGAGCGGATGTAGGCAGTACTTCTTCTGCTAACGTCTCGGACGAATTGTTGGCGCAAGAAAGCCAAGAATCCGTCAGTGACGGGACCCATGATTTTGATGAAATATCAGCAAACAAACCGAATGCAACCTTAAGTGAAGAAGTAAGTTTACAAAAGGCGAGTAACAGCACACCTTTGGAGCATGATGTTGAAGCTATTGAAAAAGTGAAATCAACATCAATTGATACGAGTGACCCATCAAATACAATGGACGTAAAAAGCACGATGGGCGAAGGACAACAGCTTCTTGGTCGAATTGAACAAGCGAATCAAACCCTGAATGCGAGTAATGCATCCATCGATAGTGGCAAAGTTTTGCCTCAGAGCGCGAATTTAGTGCATTCGTTCCACGAGCAAGCAACCGTTTCGACACACCTTGATGAGCTGGCTTTGAATGAAACGCCATCAGTTCATTCGCTTGAACAAGCACAGATGATCCCAGGACAAGACTTAGAGCCAATTTTAGATAAGAATGGTCAACCTATCGATGTCGACAAACTTTCGCCTGAGTTTGCTGCTTGGCAAGAGCTAGCGAAACAAGCCAGCCATCCGACGGCTAAGAGCGCAGTCAGTGGTGAAGTAGCTAATGATCTGTCGCCGTTGTTAACAGACGTTGATGGTTCCAACATCGACGCGCTTCCACGAGTCTCCTTGGATGAACTTGAAGTTATAGATACTAAGTTGGCGCAAGGAAAACCACTGACTCAGCAAGAAGCTCAGATCATTGAAGGGTTGAAACAAGGAACGATCACGGCGGATATTCCTGAGCAAGACCTTGCCCAATTTGTTGCGCTCCCTAATGACATTAAACAGATTCTAGCAGAGCAACAAGTACAACATAACTTAACTCGCCAGGCTGGACCTATGGCAGTGTCTCAGCAAATCCAGCATACAGCGGCTCAAGTACCCCAGCCACAAGCTGCTCATAGTGGAGATAAAGTCGCATTATCTTCAACGCCCGATACGTTGATAGCCGCGCAAGTGCCGACGTCGCTTCAAGGTGTGAAAGACGGAGAGATTAGCCAGAAAGTGATGAACGCAGCATTGTCGACTGGTGCGCTAAAGGCGACTGCGGATAAACAAGATAAGCCGGATCTCCAACACGGTTTCGCTGGACAGCTTCAGGCTATGGCAGGTCAGCAAGGAATTAATGTACAGCAACAAGCGCGTATTGATGCTGCACAACAAGCTCAGCTTCCGTTGCAACTAACTAAAGAGCTAGCCAACGAGCAAGTTGCGGAAAAAGTGCAAATGATGATGTCGAAGAATCTGAAAAATCTCGATATTCGTCTTGATCCACCAGAGTTAGGTCGTATGCAAATTCGTATGACCATGAATAATGACGTTGCCAATGTACATTTTACAGTGAACAACCCGCAAGCTCGTGACATTATTGAACAGACGCTCCCTCGTTTGAGAGAAATGTTAGCGCAACAAGGTATGCAGCTGGCTGATTCTTCCGTCCAGCAACAAAACAGCGGGCAACAGCAAGGTAGATATACTGCTGAACAACATGGTCAAAGCGCGCAAAGTGGCGGTTTCTCTGGACAGTCCGAAGAGGGTTTTGAATCTGATGTCAATCTGGATTTGAATGTCGCTTCAAAGCGTGATGGAATTAGTTTTTACGCATAAAAGGCCGTTTAACGGCAATGGAATATGGTTACCAAGCAACTCACTAAAACGTCTTGGTAACTCAAAAAAACAATAAGAGACAAGAATGGCAGAAGAACAGTTACAAGGGGCCGATGCGCCGAAAGGAAAAAGCAAGTTACTTATCATCATCATCGCTGTTGTAGTATTACTACTTGGTGGCGGGGCAGCGGCATTTTTTCTAATGGGCTCTGATGAACCTGCTCAGGCTGAATCGTCTCAACAGGCTCAAGTGAAGGCATCGGATGCTGCGCCCATCGCGTATGTGAATCTTCCTCAGGCATTTGTATTTAACGTTACTGGGGATAGCCGCGATAGGCTGGTTCAAATTAAAGCGCAGTTAATGGTTCGCGGTGCAGAAAATGAAGAGTTGGCGCGGTATCATTCGCCACTGATTGAAAGCTCTATGCTATCAACGTTTGCTTCCGCGACGGTTGATCAATTGCGCTCTCCTACAGGACGAGTGGAATTGCGCGATCGTGCTTCCGAAGATATCAAAGCAGCGCTGAATGCTGCGGTCGGTAAGCCAGTGATTGAAAAAGTACTGTTTACAGATTTTGTTATTCAATAGGTAAAACGTGACCGATCTATTAAGCCAAGACGAAATTGATGCGCTATTGCATGGGGTTGACGATGTTGATGACGTCGATGAACCGATAGAAAACGACACTGAGGGTGCCGTCAATTTTGATTTCTCGTCGCAAGACAGAATCGTACGTGGTCGAATGCCGACGCTCGAACTTATCAACGAGCGCTTTGCACGGCACATGCGTATTAGTCTGTTTAATATGCTGCGTAAAACGGCAGAGGTGTCGATCAATGGCGTGCAGATGATGAAGTTTGGTGAATACCAGAACACATTGTACGTGCCAACCAGTTTGAACATGGTGCGTTTTCGTCCGTTAAAAGGCACTGCGTTGATCACCATGGAGGCTCGTTTAGTCTTTATTCTGGTAGAAAACTTCTTTGGCGGTGATGGTCGATTTCACGCCAAAATAGAAGGCCGTGAATTTACCCCAACGGAACGCCGCATCATTCAGTTGTTACTGAAAATTGTATTTGAAGATTATAAAGAAGCGTGGTCGCCAGTGATGGGGGTAGAGTTCGAATATCTCGACTCTGAAGTAAACCCGAGTATGGCAAACATTGTCAGCCCGACAGAAGTGATTGTCGTGAGTTCCTTCCATATAGAAGTTGACGGCGGTGGCGGCGATTTTCATGTCGTTATGCCTTACTCCATGGTTGAGCCTATCCGTGAACTATTGGATGCAGGTGTTCAGTCCGACAAGATGGAAACGGACGTTCGCTGGAGCTCAGCACTACGTGAAGAGATCATGGATTGTCCGGTTAACTTCCGCGTGAACTTGCTCGAAAAAGACATTTCTTTGCGTGATCTCATGGAGCTGCAACCGGGCGATATCATCCCGATTGAAATGCCAGAACATGCGACGATGTTTGTAGAAGACCTACCGACCTATCGCGTAAAAATGGGTCGTTCGGAAGACAAATTAGCGGTGCAAATTTCTGAGGAAATTGAGCGCCCACATGTCGTCAAAACAGATTTAGCTTTCTTAGGTAAAGACATCATGTCCGAGCTTGAGAGTGAAGACGATATAGATCATTAAGATACCTTATTAAATAGACATGCTATGGCATGAGTAAGGCGTAACACAGGATAGAAAAATGGAACCAAGTGACGATCAAAAGCTAGCAGACGAATGGGCAGCCGCTCTTGGCGAAGACCCGTCTGCCCCTTCTGTAGACGTAGATGAAGTATTGGCTGCGCCACTGGAAGAGCTAAAAGACACTTCAAGCCCAATTAGCGAAGATGAGCGTCGTAAACTCGACACTATTATGGATATCCCGGTGACGATTTCGATGGAAGTCGGTCGTTCTCAAATTAGCATTCGGAACCTGTTGCAGCTTAACCAAGGTTCGGTTGTTGAGTTGGATCGTTTAGCCGGTGAGTCGCTCGACGTATTGGTTAACGGTACTTTGATTGCTCACGGCGAAGTCGTGGTCGTCAACGATAAGTTTGGTATCCGTTTGACGGATGTGATCAGCCAAACTGAACGAATTAAGAAGCTGCGTTAAGATGAGTCGTTCAATCAAAATGCGATTGAAGCAAATCACTGGAGCACTGAGCTTAATGCTAAGTGCTCCTTATGCATTTGCTGCCGCACCAAATAATCTGGATCTTGCGACGACACTTGGCTCGCTTGTGCTTGTAATCGGCGTGATTCTTTTGCTGGCTTGGTTGCTGAAACGTATGCAAGTGCCAGCGATGGGACAACAAAAGGGCTTGCGTATAGTGAGTCAGTTGCCAGTGGGTACAAAAGAAAGAATCGCAGTAGTTCAAGTGGGTGAAGAACAGTTTTTGGTTGGGATTACTAGCCAATCGATCCAAACTTTAGCCAAGTTAGATAAGCCACTGAAAGAGGAAGAGTTGGCGACCAATGCTTTTGCGACTCAATTTAGCCAGCTGATCAAAAAACATGACAAAGGGTAATCCAATTCGTTTGCTCCTGAGTACGTTGTTACTTTTTGTCGGCGTGCTGTTTTCTTCATTTACCTTTGCTGAAGCAGAGGAGTCAGCGCTGCCAGATAACTTAGCCGATGGAAGTAGTGTTACAGTTCAGGCTATGCAAAGTGATACTGGTGCTAGCCGTTCTATGTCCGTTTCTAGTGGCGGTGGTATTCCAGCATTCACCATGACCACGAACCCTGATGGCAGTGAAGACTACTCAGTTACACTACAAATTTTAGCGTTAATGACCATGCTTGGCTTCTTGCCTGCCATGGTGATTCTGATGACCTCGTTCACTCGAATTGTGGTGGTAATGTCGATATTGCGTCAGGCAATGGGTTTGCAACAAACGCCTTCTAATCAGGTTATTATTGGTATTGCGCTGTTTTTGACCTTTTTTGTTATGTCTCCTGTCCTGAACGAAATCAACGACAAAGCTGTTCAGCCTTATTTGAACGAGCAAGTCACGGCGCGAGAAGCGTTTGATGCTGCACAAGCGCCAATGAAAGCATTCATGCTTAAACAGACGCGAATCAAAGATTTGGAGACGTTTGTAACCATGTCAGGAGAGCAAGTCGAGAATCCAGAAGATGTATCGATGGCGGTATTGATTCCGGCTTTTATCACCTCAGAGCTAAAAACTGCATTCCAAATTGGCTTTATGCTCTTCTTGCCGTTTTTGATTATTGACCTTGTAGTCGCTTCGGTACTGATGGCAATGGGTATGATGATGTTGTCACCAATGATTGTTTCGTTGCCGTTCAAGTTGATGTTGTTCGTATTGGTCGATGGTTGGAACTTGATACTCTCGACACTCGCGGGCAGCTTTGCCCTTTAGATAAGCGCAGATAGAGGATAAGACATGACACCAGAAATGTTTGTCGAGCTTTTCCGTGAAGCACTTTGGATGGTGCTTATCATGGTCTGCGCTATTATCATCCCAAGCTTGCTTATCGGCCTTGTAGTCGCGATTTTTCAAGCTGCGACATCCATCAACGAACAAACATTGAGCTTCTTACCGCGTTTGATTGTCACGCTTTTGGCCCTGATGCTGTTTGGGCATTGGATGACGCAAATGTTGATGGAATATTTCTATGGCTTGATTGAACGCTTACCTCAGGTGCTTTATTAGAGGCGCCTATGGAGTACCCCACTAGCGTTGTCTTAGATTGGATCGCAAACTACTTCTGGCCCTATGTTCGTATCTCATCCATGTTGATGGTGATGACAGTAACCGGGGCCCGATTTGTTTCGCCAAGAATCCGCCTTTACCTCGGTTTAGCCATCACTTTCGCTGTCATGCCAGCTATCCCCGCCGTACCTCAAGACATTGAGCTACTCTCGTTTCGTGGCTTCATGACCATTGCCGAGCAAATGATCATCGGCATAGCGATGGGTATGGTTACTCAATTTATGATTCAAACCTTTGTCCTACTTGGTCAAATATTGGGTATGCAATCAAGTTTGGGCTTTGCTTCTATGGTTGATCCCGCAAATGGTCAGAACACGCCATTGCTTGGCCAGTTATTCATGTTCTTAACGACAATGTTTTTCCTTGCCACCGATGGACACTTAAAAATGCTGCAATTGGTGGTGTTCAGTTTTAAAACTTTGCCGATTGGCTCCGGCTCGCTCAACGCGGTTGATTTCCGTGAAATGGCAGGCTGGCTTGGTATTATGTTCCAAACGGCACTGAGTATGTCTCTATCTGGCATTATTGCGCTACTGACCATTAACTTGTCGTTTGGTGTAATGACCCGTGCCGCACCACAGCTGAATATCTTCTCGCTTGGTTTTGCTTTTGCTTTGATGGTGGGTCTATTACTTTGTTGGTACATACTGGCTGGTCTATACAGTCATTATGAAATGTTCTGGACAGTGGGTGAGGCGCAGATTTGTCGGCTTATTCGCTTGGAGTGCTAAGATTTGGCAGAATCAGACGGTCAGGAACGCACCGAAGAAGCCACGCCCCGACGGTTACAACAAGCCAGAGAAAAGGGGCAGGTCGCTCGATCTAAAGAGCTGGCATCAGCATCTGTGCTGATCGTTGGCGCCATTTCATTGATGTGGTTTGGCGAGGCGTTAGCACGTTCATTGTTTTCCATCATGAGCCGTTTATTTGATCTTCAACGAGAAGAGATTTTCGATACTGCAAAACTGTTTGATATCGCTTTGGGCGCGATGAGTGATTTGTTGTTCCCACTATTTTTGGTGTTAGCGACATTGTTTACCGCCGCCATGATTGGAGCAGCAGGTGTGGGAGGAATCAGTTTTTCTGCCCAAGCGGCCATGCCCAAGCTGTCGAAAATGAATCCGCTTAGCGGCTTAAAGCGAATGGTTGGAATGCAAAGCTGGGTAGAGTTGATCAAATCAATCCTTAAAGTGGTTCTGGTCACTGGTGTCGCCATCTATTTGATCCAAGCATCGCAGGCCGATCTGATTCAATTGAGCATGGATGTGTATCCGCAAAACATCTTCCATGCTTTAGATATTTTGCTGAACTTTATTCTGCTGATCAGTTGCTCGCTATTGATTGTGGTTGCCATCGATATTCCATTTCAAATCTGGCAGCACGCTGATCAGTTAAAAATGACGAAGCAAGAAGTCAAAGACGAATACAAAGAGACTGAAGGTAAGCCGGAAGTGAAAGGCCGTATTCGTATGTTGCAAAGGGAAGCGGCTCAACGTCGAATGATGGCGGATGTTCCTCAAGCTGATGTTATTGTTACTAACCCAGAGCACTTCTCGGTAGCGCTTCGTTATAAACAGAAGACAGACCGTGCGCCAGTCGTGATCGCTAAAGGTACTGACCACATGGCGATGAAGATTCGAGAAGTCGCCCGCGAACATGACATTACGATTGTGCCTGCACCACCTTTGGCTCGTGCGTTGTACCACACGACAGAGCTCGAGCAAGAGATCCCCGATGGGTTGTTTACTGCCGTCGCTCAGGTTTTGGCATTTGTATTCCAATTGAAGCAATACCGAAAACGAGGTGGACAGCGCCCGAAAATTCAAGATTATGATTTGCCAATCCCACCCGAGCACCGTCATTGATACGAAAAGCGGTAAAGCCTTAAAAAAGCTCGTTTGCTCAAAAGCTAAGCTCTATTTGAGTGTTTAGTCATTATTTTGGCGCTAATTATGGTACATAGATTGCTTAAAACGCTTTAATTATCAACCCTACCTAAACTTTTAGGCTAAAGCGGTCGCGTATTAATAGTAAGAGCTTACGTGACGCTTCAATCGATTGAGATCTCTCGCAGTATGAAGTTAAGCCTGCCGTTTGCAGATAAATTGCCACGAATCCCTCAACGTGAAATGCCAGCTATTGGTGCTCCGGTGATGGTTTTGGCCACCCTAGCGATGGTGGTACTGCCGATTCCAGCATTTTTGCTGGATATGTTCTTCACCTTTAACATCGCGCTGTCGATGGTGGTGTTGTTAGTGACCGTTTACACACGTCGCCCTTTGGACTTCGCTGCTTTTCCAACGGTATTGCTGATCGCCACGTTGCTCCGCTTGGCTTTGAACGTTGCCTCGACTCGTGTCGTCTTACTGCATGGTCATGAAGGCGGTAATGCGGCAGGTAACGTAATTGAGGCGTTCGGTAACGTCGTTATTGGTGGTAACTACGCGGTCGGCCTAGTGGTTTTCCTCATCTTAATGATCATCAACTTTATGGTGGTGACCAAAGGTGCGGGTCGTATCTCTGAGGTAAGTGCTCGCTTTACGCTTGATGCGTTGCCGGGTAAGCAAATGGCGATTGATGCCGACTTGAATGCCGGATTGATAGACCAAGAGCAGGCAAGAGTTCGTCGTTTTGAAGTGACCAAAGAAGCGGATTTCTATGGCTCGATGGATGGTGCCTCGAAGTTCGTAAAAGGTGACGCGATTGCCGGTATTTTGATTCTGTTTATCAACATCGTCGGCGGTCTGTCGATCGGTATGGCGCAGTATGGATTGGGTTTCGGTGAAGCGATTGAAATCTATACCTTACTGACAATCGGTGATGGTTTGGTCGCACAAATCCCATCGCTATTGCTGTCGATTGCAGCGGCAATGATGGTGACGCGCCAAAACACCGATGAAGACATGGGGGAACAACTGGTCTTCCAGATGTTCGACAACCCAAAAGCGCTGATGATTACTGCAGCTATTCTTGGTGTGATGGGCATCGTACCGGGCATGCCGCACTTTGCGTTTTTGAGCCTGGCAGTCGCGGCCGGTGCAGCGGCATATTTCATCGACAAACGGCAGAAGCAGAAAGCGAAAGAGCCCGCTTTACCAGCAACAGCAGATGAAGGTACAGAACCTTCCTCACAGCGCGAACTGTCTTGGGATGACGTCCAGCCAGTCGATATTATTGGCTTGGAAGTAGGTTATCGCTTAATCCCTTTGGTGGACAGAGACCAAGGTGGGGAACTGTTAGAGCGCGTAAAAGGCGTGCGTAAAAAGTTATCGCAAGATTTTGGGTTCCTAATTCCAGCGGTTCATATTCGTGACAATCTTGAGCTGACCCCAAACAGTTACCGAATTACATTGATGGGGGTTGCGGTGGGCGAAGCAGAGATTCGTCCGGATCAAGAGCTAGCGATTAACCCAGGTCAGGTGTATGGCATGATTGATGGGGAGCCAACCATTGACCCTGCTTTTGGACTGGAAGCCGTATGGATCCGAGAAGATCAGCGTGAGCACGCGCAGGCCTTAGGTTATACGGTTGTTGATTCATCAACGGTATTAGCGACGCACCTAAGCCAGCTATTGACCAACAACGCATCACAGCTAATTGGCCATGAAGAAGTAGAGAATTTATTAGAAATGTTGGGACGCAGCGCGCCTAAGTTGGTCGAGAACTTTGTTCCTGACCAATTACCATTAGGTGTGGTGGTGAAAGTCCTACAAAACTTGTTAAACGAGGCCATTCCAATCCGCGATATTCGCACGATTGTTCAAACTTTGGCTGAGTACTCAAGTAAGAGTCAAGAAGCTGACATATTGACGGCAGCAGTTCGAATTAGTCTTAAACGTCTAATTGTTCAAGAAATCAATGGTATAGAGCCTGAGTTACCAGTGATTACTTTGATCCCCGAACTGGAACAAATATTGCATCAAACTATGCAAGCATCAGGAGGCGAATCCGCGGGGATTGAACCGGGACTCGCTGAGCGATTGCAATCTTCACTAAGCCAAGCGACACAGGAACAAGAACTGAAAGGCGAACCTGCCGTTCTGCTTACTTCTGGTGTATTACGCTCGACGTTGGCGAAATTTGTGAAGAACACAATACCTAATCTCCGGGTACTGTCTTACCAAGAAATCCCGGATGAAAAACAGATCAGAATTGTGCAAGCCGTGGGTAACTGATCTCACGCATCATTAATGGATTCATAGTTTGAAAATAAAGCGATTTTTTGCCAAAGACATGAGAACGGCGCTGCTCCAAGTGAAAGAGGAGTTAGGCGCGGAAGCGGTGATCATGTCAAACAAGAAAGTGGCTGGTGGAGTAGCGATTGTTGCGGCGATAGATAGTGAATCTAATCCGTCTCAAGCAAGCGCAGCGTCACAGCAAAATCGCGGTGCTTCTCAATCGAATCGCTATAACGAACATCGTCAAATGTCATCGTCTTCTGCTGATCGTTACCAAGATCGTCATTTAGATGAAGATAAAATTAGCCTGAACAGTAATAACAGTAACAATGAAAAAACAGGCTCAATGACGCAGCGATTCGCTAATATGCTTAAGCAATATAGCGGTGGTGCAGCAGATGCTGACGACCATGTAGCGGAAAATGAAGATTCGCTCTCTGCTTTGCTGCAACGCCAAAATAAGCATCGCGACGGCTACAACCAAGAAAAGCCAGCGCCATATCAACCAGATTCACCTTTGGCGAAGCTAATCGCACAGGACAATCGATTTGAACGTCCGACGCCCAAGCTGGACCCGACGCGCTATGACCGACGTCGCCCAAGTGATGAGCGTGACGAATCGGCCGATGAGCTAGAAAGCATGCGCGAAGAGATGACGTCAATTCGTCGCCTGTTGGAGCACCAAGTTTCTGGCCTGATGTGGCAAGAAGTAGAACGCCGTGAGCCGCTAAGAGCAATGCTGATTAAGCGCTTAGAGCGAATGGGCGTTTCTCCGGAGTTAGCAGACCAGATGGCCTGTTATATTCCGGAAGATACAAAGCCAGCGCGAGCGTGGAAAGCGTTATTGTCGCTGGTGGCGGATCAAATCAATATTCCTAAACAGGACATTTTAAAACGTGGTGGCGTAGTCGCATTGTTGGGTCCGACGGGGGTTGGGAAAACAACGACCGTAGCGAAACTCGCAGCACGCGCAGCCATGGAATACGGTGCCGACAATGTAGCCCTTGTGACAACAGATACATATCGCATAGGTGCACATGAGCAGCTCTCAATTTATGGAAGAATCATGGGTTGTCCCGTAAGAGTTGCTAAAGATTCTAACGAGTTAGCCGATGTTATATATCAGCTAAGAAACAGAAGACTGATTTTGGTCGATACGGCAGGGATGGGGCAACGAGATGTGAGGCTTTCCGAGCAGCTCGACACTCTAATGCAAGAGAGCGGGGAAGTGATTCACAGCTACCTTGTTTTGCCGGCTACCGCACAACGTCGTGTTCTACAAGAAACGCTGGATCACTTCCGACGTATACCACTTTCGGGTTGTATTATGACGAAGCTTGATGAGTCATTAAGCCTAGGCGAATTCATCAGTGTAGTGATTCAAAACGCAATGCCAGTAGCTTACATCGCTAATGGTCAGCGCGTACCAGAAGACATTGTGATAGCGCAACCAAAATATATGCTTGCGAAAGCAAATGAACTGTTAGAGAAGTCGACAGAGAACGAACCTCACTTTTGGAACAGTGACAGTGAAGGACTCTAAGGCGGCGGACTACTATGACTGAGAATATGATACACGATCAAGCAAGCGGCCTCCGTCGCTTAACACAACCATCGTTGACCAAAGTGATTGCTGTTACTGGCGGCAAAGGTGGTGTGGGGAAATCAAACGTAACACTGGGTCTGGCGATTTGTATGGCTCGCCAAGGCAAGAAGGTGATGGTTCTCGACGCTGATTTAGGTCTGGCCAATGTGGACGTGATGCTCGGAATTCGTGCAAAACGTAATCTAGGACATGTCTTAGCGGGTGAATGTGAGCTAAAAGATGCGATTGTCGAAGGGCCTTATGGTATAAAGATAATTCCTGCAACTTCTGGCACACAGAGCATGACAGAGCTTTCTCACGCTCAGCATGCCGGACTCATCCGAGCATTTGGTAGTCTTGAAGACGAAATGGATGTCCTGCTGATTGATACCGCTGCTGGTATCTCTGACATGGTAATCAGTTTTTCGCGAGCAGCTCAAGATGTGGTTGTAGTTGTGTGTGATGAACCGACGTCAATCACAGATGCCTATGCATTAATCAAGCTGTTGAGTAAAGAACACCAAGTTCAACGCTTTAAAGTTGTAGCAAATATGGTCAGAAGCTACCGTGAAGGGCGAGAATTGTTTGCAAAGTTGACATTAGTCACAGAGCGATTCTTGAATGTTAGCCTTGAACTCGTAGCATGTATTCCATTAGATGATAAAGTACGACAGGCTGTAAAAAGACAAAAAATTGTCGTTGATGCGTTCCCACGCTCGCCTGCTGCTTTAGCTATCAGCTCACTAGCAAACAAAGCGTTGACGTGGCCACTACCGAAAACACCAAGTGGACACTTGGAATTTTTTGTGGAAAGGTTGCTAAATCGTACCGAATTCGCAGAGGACCCTTTTGGTGAATAAAGCGATAACCTATGACCAACATGGCAAATTTAATAGCCAGCAGGCGTTCATTGAACGTTATTCAGTGTTGGTTAAGCGCATTGCTCACCACCTACTAGGCCGTTTACCGCCGAGTGTTCAGGTAGAGGATTTAATTCAGGCCGGCATGATCGGTCTTATCGAAGCTCAGCAGAATTATGATGGTTCTAAAGGTGCGAGCTTTGAAACTTATGCAGGTATCCGTATTCGTGGCGCAATGTTAGATGACATGCGTAAAGGCGATTGGGTACCGCGTTCTGTTCATAAAAATAATCGAGAGATTAACCAAGCGATTGCGGAGCTGGAAGGCGAATTAAATCGAGATCCTACTGATTCTGAAGTAGCCACGCATCTCGGTATGACACTGGATCAATATCATAGTGCTCTTACCGATATCAACTGCTCAAAATTAGTCGGTATTGAAGATTTAGGCGTTTCTGATGATGTGATTTCACCGGCGGATGAAACCGATGACAGCAACCCATTCAAAGGGGTAGTTGATGAATCATTTCGAAAAGCACTGGTTGAATCAATAAAACAGCTTCCAGAGCGTGAAGCTTTGGTTCTTTCGCTTTATTATGATGAAGAACTCAATTTGAAAGAAATTGGCGATGTGTTAGGCGTAAGCGAATCTCGCGTAAGTCAAATACTGAGTCAAGCGATGCAACGTTTACGTACCAAGCTCAGTGCGTGGACACAAAATGACTAAAAACACTGATTTTACGATTCAGTGGAGGCAATTTTGAATAAAAACATGAAGATCCTTATTGTTGATGATTTCTCAACAATGCGCCGTATTGTTAAAAACCTGCTTCGTGACTTGGGTTTCAATAACACTCAAGAAGCGGACGATGGTTTAACCGCATTACCAATGCTGAAAAAAGGTGACTTCGATTTTGTTGTAACTGACTGGAACATGCCAGGTATGCAAGGCATCGATTTGCTTAAACACATCCGCGCGGATGCAGAACTTAAGCATCTGCCAGTTCTAATGATCACGGCTGAAGCGAAGCGTGAGCAGATCATTGAAGCTGCTCAAGCAGGTGTAAACGGCTACATTGTTAAGCCATTTACTGCTGCAACATTAAAAGAAAAATTAGATAAAATTTTCGAGCGTTTATAACTCTCTCTTTCTCTTTGTTATTCGAGTCATTCATACCAATTATTAAATACCTATTAAATGACTCGTTTAGCGTTTTCAAAGTGATAAGAAGAACTAAACGTAAAAGGGTCTATTCAGAATGATCTCACTAGAGCAGGCGAAGTCACTCGTTCAAATGCTAGAAAACGGGGAACAAGACCAAGCCAATATGCTTGTTGCCTCGATCTACGAAGGTGCCGATAACCCAATGCTGCAAGAAATTGGAGCGTTAACTCGAGACCTTCACGAATCACTCAAGCAGTTCAGTCTCGATCAGCGCATGACCGAAATTGCGAAAGACGAAATCCCTAACGCTAGGGATCGTCTCAATTATGTGATCGAGAAGACAGAGCTTGCAGCCAACAAAACAATGGATGCGGTCGACTGCTGCCTTCCTATCGCTGATAACCTGCATGATTGCCTTCTAAAAGTTCGTCCTCAATGGAATGAACTCATGCACGGGCGCATAGAATTAAGCGAATTTAAAGCACTGTGTCACCGAATCGACGGGCTATTAGTGCAAGTCGAAGGTGACAGCACTGAATTGCGCGGCCAATTGACCGAAATTCTCATGGCGCAAGACTTCCAAGACCTAACTGGCCAAATCATTCGCCGCGTAATTACGTTGGTTAATGAAGTTGAAGGCCGCTTAGTGGAAATCCTAACCGTATTCTCTGGAAATAAACTTGAAGAACATATTCAAGTTTTGTCAGAACCGGCAGATAAAAAGAATACACAAACAAGCGAAGCCGAAGGCCCGATTCTTCATCCAGAACTGAGAGAAGATGCGGTTTCATCGCAGGACGAAGTCGATGACTTGTTGTCCAGTCTTGGATTTTAAAGGTAACGTATGAGCTACGATTTAGACGAAGATATTCTTCAGGACTTTCTCATTGAGGCTGGGGAAATTCTCGAGCTGCTTTCTGAGCAGTTGGTTGAATTGGAAAATAACCCAGAAGACAAAGACTTACTTAATGCTATTTTCCGCGGGTTTCATACCGTAAAAGGCGGTGCCGGCTTCCTTTCATTGGCAGAGCTAGTCGATACTTGTCATGGTGCGGAGAACGTGTTCGACGTTTTACGAAACGGTCAACGCACGGTAACGCAAAACTTAATGGATACGATGCTAAAAGCCTTGGATACGGTTAATACCCAGTTCCAGGCTGTTCAAGATCGTGAGCCGTTAGAAGCTGCGGACCCTGAGCTTCTTGAAGAACTTCATCGTCTATGCAAACCTGAGTCAGAAGATGAAGTAGCGGCAACCGTAGTTGAAGAACCAGTGGCTACTCCAGAGCCTATTATTCCCGAGCCTATCATCGAAGAACCTGCTGCGCCGTCAGCACCATCAAGTGTCGGCTCTGTTGATGAAATTACCCAAGACGAATTCGAAAAGCTACTTGATGAGCTTCATGGTAAAGGTTCAGCGCCAGGCAACTCAATGTCTGCGACACCTACAACGCCATCTGAACCGCCTCAATCGAGTGCACCATCAGTTGAAAGTGGTGATATCACTGATGATGAGTTTGAACGCTTACTCGATGAACTGCACGGTGTAGGAAAAAGCCCTTCTACGGCAGAGGCTGCTGCATCTGCATCTGCATCCGTACCAGTAGAGCCACCTAAAGCGGCAGAGCCTTCCGCTCCAGTGGCATCTTCATCAAATCAAGACAGTGACTTAATGACGGACGAAGAGTTCGAAAAGTTACTCGATGAGCTACATGGTTCAGGTAAAGGCCCAACGCTAGAAGAATTGGACATGGCAACGAAGCCTGCTTCAGCAAACGTAGAGCAAAGCCCTGCGAAACCTGAGCCTGTTGCTAAGCCAGCACCTGTTCAAGCAGCGCCAGCACCAAAGCCAGAATCTAAACCAGTCGCGGTAAAAGAAGAAGCCAAAGCACCAGCGGTTAAAAAACCTCAGGCTGAAGCAACCGTTCGTGTTGATACCTCGACGCTTGATACCATCATGAACATGGTGGGTGAGCTCGTATTGGTGCGTAACCGTCTACTAAGCCTTGGTTTGAATAGCGACAACGAAGAGATGTCCAAAGCGGTCGCTAACCTTGATGTGGTAACTGCGGATCTACAAGGCGCGGTAATGAAAACGCGTATGCAGCCAATTAAGAAAGTGTTTGGCCGTTTCCCACGCGTTGTCCGTGACTTGGCTCGTAACCTAAATAAAGACATCGTGCTAGAAATGCGCGGTGAAGAAACCGATCTCGATAAAAACCTTGTAGAAGCATTGGCCGATCCGTTGATTCACTTGGTGCGTAACTCAGTTGATCACGGTATTGAAATGCCAGACGCACGCGCGAAGGCAGGCAAATCACGCACAGGTAAAGTGATTTTGTCAGCATCGCAAGAAGGGGACCATATTGAACTATCCATCGTAGATGATGGTGGCGGTATGGACCCGAACAAACTTCGTGGCATCGCGGTGAAGCGTGGCATGATGGATGAAGATGCGGCGGCGCGTTTAACAGACAAAGAGTGCTTCAACCTTATCTTCGCACCTGGTTTCTCAAGTAAAGATAAAATTTCTGACATCTCTGGTCGTGGTGTGGGTATGGACGTGGTTAAGACGGCGATCAATACCTTAAACGGTTCAATCGATATCGATTCTGAGCTAGGCAAGGGCACTAAGATTACGATCAAAGTACCACTAACGTTAGCGATTTTACCGACTCTGATGGTTGGTGTTGGCGGTCATCCGTTTGCTCTACCACTGGCTTCGGTGAGTGAAATTTTCCACTTAGATCTTAGCCGTACAAACGTGGTAGATGGTCAGCTGACGATCATTGTGCGAGAGAAATCTATCCCACTATTTTACTTACAAAACTGGTTAGCATCTAAATCGCAAAACGTCCAAGAGCGTACAGGTCACGGTCACGTGGTGATTGTACAGATTGGTAACCAACGCGTTGGTTTTGTTGTGGATACGCTTATTGGTCAAGAAGAAGTGGTTATTAAGCCACTCGATAATCTATTACAGGGCACTCCAGGTATGGCTGGTGCGACAATTACTAGCGATGGCCATATTGCATTAATTCTAGATGTGCCTGATTTACTTAAGCGATATGCTGCGGCTTCACGCCTTTAAGCAAAGCTGACGTTATTAAAAGGAATAAGATGGCGATTAAAGTACTAGTCGTTGATGATTCGAGTTTTTTCCGACGTCGCGTGAGCGAAATCATCAACTCAGAATCGCGCCTAGAAGTGATTGACGTTGCGGTAAATGGTAGAGAGGCGGTTGAGAAAGCCAAATCTCTCAAACCTGACGTCATCACGATGGATATTGAAATGCCAGTGATGGATGGCATTACAGCTGTACGTGAAATAATGGCCGCTGCTCCAACGCCAATTCTAATGTTTTCGTCCCTGACCCACGACGGGGCGAAAGCTACGCTTGATGCGCTAGATGCGGGCGCATTGGACTTCTTACCGAAAAAGTTTGAGGACATTGCGCGTAACCGTGAAGAAGCGGTGTCATTACTTCAACAGCGTGTGATTCAGATTGCCTCGAAGCGCGCTTTCATGCGTCGACCTATCGCTCGCCCAACAGCGAGTACCAGCACGACTACTCGATCATTAGGTTCAAGAACGGCTTCACCTGTGACTCCAACACCAACTCGACCTGCTGCGACAAAGTACCGTGCTTCTGGTAAGAAGTATCAATTGACGGCAATTGGCACATCAACAGGTGGCCCCGTTGCTCTACAAAAAATTCTGACGCGCTTGCCGATGAACTATCCGCATCCGATTGTATTGATTCAACACATGCCAGCAACGTTTACTGCTGCGTTTGCCAGTCGTTTGAACACCTTGTGTAAGATTCAAGTGAAAGAAGCACAAGATGGCGATGTGTTACAGCCCGGTGTGGCATACCTTGCACCAGGTGGGAAACAAATGATGGTAGATGGACGAGCGGGCGCTGCTCGTCTTCGCATTATTGATGGCGGCGATCGCATGAACTACAAACCATGTGTGGATGTGACTTTTGGTTCTGCCGCAAAAGTATATGGCGACAAAGTGCTCTCTTTAGTGTTGACAGGCATGGGTGCAGACGGTCGTGAGGGCGCTCGCATGTTGAAGTCTTCAGGCTCAACAATTTGGGCACAAGATGAAGAAAGTTGTGTTGTTTATGGCATGCCCCAAGCGGTTGCTAAAGCAGGCATTTCTTCAGAAGATTTACCGCTTGACCGCATTGCTGAACGCATGTTGGTGGAAGTTGGCCTAGCTTAGGATTCATCATGATTGTTTGGAGTGTAGCTAACCAGAAAGGAGGCGTGGGTAAAACCACCTCAACAGTGACATTGGCGGGCTTATTGAGCCAGAAAGGCCATCGAGTATTGATGGTTGATACTGATCCTCACGCCTCACTGACTACTTATCTCGGTTATGATCCTGATGCAGTAACTTCGAGCCTATTTGATTTATTCCAGTTGAAGACGTTTTCTCGTGAGACGGTTAAGCCGTTGATTTTAGAAACAGAGCTGGAAGGAATGGATATCATTCCCGCGCATATGTCCCTTGCCACGCTTGATCGCGTAATGGGTAATCGCAGTGGTATGGGATTAATCTTAAAACGGGCGCTGCAAACTGTCTCACAAGACTATGACTATGTGTTGATTGACTGTCCGCCAATCCTTGGCGTGATGATGGTGAACGCGTTGGCAGCCAGTGACCGAATTTTGATTCCTGTTCAAACAGAGTTTTTGGCGATGAAAGGTCTAGAGCGCATGATGCGTACGCTAACCATTATGCAAAAATCTCGCCCGGGCGGTTTCAAAGTGACTATCGTCCCAACCATGTACGATAAGCGCACGAAAGCGTCATTGCAGACATTGATGCAACTGAAAAAAGATTACCCAAATCAAGTGTGGACCTCAGCGGTGCCTATAGATACCAAGTTCCGCGATGCCAGTTTAAAGCACTTGCCAGCTTCGCACTTTGCATCTGGTAGCCGTGGTGTGTTTGCCTATAAACAGCTACTGATTTACCTGGAGAGGTTGGCGTTCGATGAGCAGTAATGATGTGCTGTCCAGTGAACAAGCACTTGATGACTACTTTAATGCATTACTGGATGATGAAACTGAAATAACGACTCTTGAGGAAGACCTTGACCTGTTGGCTCAAGAGGTATCATCTGCAGAGCCAGAGCCAGAGCCAGAGCCAGAGCCAGAGCCAGAGCCAGAGCCAGAGCCAGAGCCAGAGCCAGAGCCAGAGCCAGAG
>NZ_JAWOTK010000022.1:34508-58132 GCF_033338855.1 Vibrio sp. Vb0937
CCAGAATTACAGCTACAATACTCGGAGCCAGAAACGTACCAGTTTCAAGAAACATATCCGCCAGAGTTGGAAGCTCCAAACCTGGAAGATGTTCAAAGGCTATTAAGTCAGCTTGAAGCAAGCAACCCAGTGGCTGAGTTGGATATTGATAGTATTCTTGAACAAAATACGATTGATATTGCCGCAGAGAGAAAAGCGGCTGAGCCTGAGGTACAAACCTTTAGTGAGGTGCCTGAGCTTCAGGGTGTTGAGGAAATACAGGACTGGGTGATTGATGAGCCAGTTTTTGAGGAAGCGCAACCAGAGGTGGATGAACCTCACGCAGTGATCGAACAAAGTATCAATATAGAATCGAACGTCGATACTGAACTCGAAACACAAGCAGATTCCGATATACCAACGGTCTGGGAAAGCACGAAGCGAAGTGAGGACTTCCAAGTTCTTTACTTTGATGTGAATGGTGTCACGTTTGCTGTACCTCTTGATGAATTAGGTGGTATTCATCGCATTAGCGAGCTTAACCATTTGATAGGAAAACCCGCCTGGTATTTGGGGCTACAAACAAATCGCGAGCAGCAGTTTGATGTCGTCGATACCGCGAAATGGGTGATGGCAGATAAGCTTCGTGATGATAGCTATAAAGATAACTACCAATATGTCGTCATGCTTGGTGAGAGCATGTGGGGGTTGGCCAGTAACCAATTAATGGGGACTGAAACGCTTAATATCGACAAGGTTCGCTGGCGTGAGCAGGCGGGTAAACGCCCTTGGCTAGCGGGCATGGTAAAAGAAAAAATGTGTGCCTTAATTCATGTCCAGGCGCTCATTGACATGCTAAACGCCGGTTTAGATGTCAAATCACTGAATTAGATTTAAGTCGGGAACGACATTAACGAGGATTAACTATGTCTCAAGCTTTTGAAGTAGAAGTGAAGAAAGATGCATCGAATGACGAAGTTCTTCAGTGGGTGACGTTCCAGCTAGAAGAAGAAACGTACGGCATCAACGTAATGCAAGTTCGTGAAGTACTTCGTTATACTGAAATTGCCCCTGTTCCAGGTGCACCAGATTATGTACTTGGTATCATCAACCTACGCGGTAATGTAGTTACTGTTATCGATACACGTTCACGTTTTGGCCTGATGGAAGGCGAAGTCACCGACAACACTCGTATTATTGTGATCGAGTCTGAGCGTCAAGTGATTGGTATCTTAGTAGATAGCGTGGCAGAAGTCGTTTATCTGCGTTCTTCTGAAATTGATACGACGCCTTCAGTTGGTACCGACGAGAGTGCGAAGTTCATCCAGGGTGTGAGCAACCGTGACGGCAAGCTTCTTATCCTTGTGGATTTGAACAAGCTGCTAACAGATGACGAGTGGGACGAGATGGCTCACCTTTAATGGCTGAATGATGATGGCTGAAGAGACTCTTTTATCTGCCCCATTCCTTGCGGGTGGCGTCGCTTTTATCGTGTTGGTATTGGTTGTTTTGCAACTGCGGATTCGCTCGGGGTTACAAAAGCAGTTAGATCAACAACGAGCTCAATCTCGACACGCAGATAAAGAAGTGCAAAAGTTGAGTAAGCAGTTACTCGAAGTGCGCTCGGTTGTTGTTGGTCTTGGACAAAAAGTGACCGAGCAACAAGACATTATTCAGCACTTAAACGAGAGAATTCGCGAACTCGAACACGCTGATACTGATGGTCGCTTGTACAGTCGCGCTTCTAAAATGGTACAGCTTGGCGCTGATATCAACGAGCTGATTGAAGAGTGCGAACTACCAAAAGCCGAAGCTGAGTTGATGCTTTCACTGCAGAAGAAACTGGCAGGGAAAGAGAAGATTCCACCATTAAGTGGTCAGCCATCAGATGACGCAGAATATCCAGCGCGTGGACGTCGTCGACGCTAAAGGTTATCAAGCGATAAAAAAGAGGCGTTATTACGCCTCTTTTTTGTTTTTAGCCGCTAATGCTCTTCTTAAATACAACCCTAGATAACCTTCAGTCGATCTTGCTCTTAGCTCTGGCCTCTCAAATTCAAAATGAGCGCTTATAACTACTTATAGTTAATTTTATTAAAGTGTGATGATTAATTAACAAAAATACATGAACTTACATGTAACCTAGCCCTCTTATCCTGTTTTGTCATAACTAAGCTGTGCTAATATAGCGGCTCGTTCATTTTTTAGTTGAAGCTCTATGTTAGAAGTGTCTAACCTGACAGCAATCCGTGATGAAAGGGTTCTGTTTGAAAACCTGCAGTTTGAAATTAAGCCTGGTGAATTGGTCCAGATCGAAGGGCGTAATGGTACTGGTAAAACTACATTGCTACGGATTGTGACAGGGTTAGGTGATAGAGAAGAAGGTGTCATTAAATGGAAAGGCGAAGAGGTTGAAAAATCTCGTGATGTTTTCCATCAAGATCTGCTTTTCTTAGGACATCAAACAGGAGTGAAACGAGAGCTTACCGCATTAGAAAACTTACGTTTTTATCAATCTATTCAAAATAATCGCTCTTCAGACGAAGAAATCTTTATCGCTTTGACTCAAGTAGGATTAGCTGGTCGAGAAGATGTGCCTGTAGCACAACTTTCCGCAGGTCAGCAACGACGAGTCGCATTGGCAAGGTTATGGCTCAGTAAGCAAATTTTATGGATCTTAGATGAGCCGTTGACTGCCATTGATAAGCAAGGTGTCAAGGTGCTTGAATCTTTGTTCGCAAGTCATGCTGATAATGGCGGTATTGTTGTGTTGACGACGCATCAAGATATGTTTGCGGACAGCCCGAAACTTAGAAAAATAAAGCTGGGTGACTGATATGATTTCCTCGATGACCACCATCATTCGTCGTGAGCTCCTAATCGCATTTCGCCGTCAGGCAGACATTCTGAACCCGCTGTGGTTCTTTATTATTGTCATTACTCTCTTTCCTCTGAGTATTGGACCAGAACCTAATTTGTTAGCACGTATTGCAGCGGGCATCGTTTGGGTTGCCGCATTGCTGTCCGCCTTATTATCATTAGAGCGTCTATTTCGTGATGATTTTCAAGACGGTGCACTAGAACAAATGATGCTAATGCCGATTCCATTGCAACTTGTAGTGGTTTCAAAGGTCATAGCACATTGGTTGTTAACAGGGTTACCTCTGATTTTAATTAGCCCATTATTGGCGGTTTTACTTTCGCTCGACTTCAATACTTGGCTATCGGTTGTATTAACCTTGATGATCGGTACACCAACACTAAGTTTTATTGGCGCCATTGGTGTGGCGTTGACTGTTGGGTTGCAAAAGGGTGGCGTTCTTTTGAGTTTGCTTATTCTTCCGCTCTACATCCCAATTTTGATTTTCGCAACATCGGCAATTGATGCTGCCGCACTCGGTATGGCGTATAACGGTCAACTAGCGATTTTAGGTGCGATGCTAATGGGGGCGATGACATTAACGCCTTTTGCCATCAGTGCCGCATTACGAGTTAGTGTCAACTAACTCAATAAAGTGCCAATGAAGTGGCGCTTGATCAAAGAATTATTATTAAAGCACTGCTACGGTCTCAACCCTTTAGACAGTGTCCCTGAAGTAAGAGTGAGAACAAAACATGTGGAAATGGCTACATCCTTATGCCAAGCCAGAAGCAGCTTATCGTTTGAGTGGTAAGTTTCTGCCTTGGTTTTCTGTATTGGCCCTCGTATGCTTATCGGTTGGTACGGTTTGGGGGCTTGCATTTGCGCCTTCAGATTACCAACAAGGTGACAGTTTCCGAATTATCTACATTCATGTCCCATCAGCTATTTGGTCTATGGGCGTTTATATGTCGATGGCGATTGCTGCATTTATTGGCCTAGTATGGCAAGTTCGCCTATCTGATATGGCGGCACTTGCGATGGCTCCGATTGGTGCAGTATTTACTTTTATTGCTCTACTTACAGGTGCTGTTTGGGGCAAGCCTATGTGGGGCACTTGGTGGGTATGGGATGCCCGTCTTACATCTGAATTGATTCTTCTATTTCTCTACCTTGGTGTGATTGCGCTTTACCATGCGTTTGACGATCAAAAAACCGCCGCAAAAGCCGCTGGTATCTTAGCGATCGTAGGCGTAGTAAACCTACCTATCATTCACTTTTCCGTGGAATGGTGGAACACGCTTCATCAAGGTGCGACGATCACGAAATTTGAGCAACCTTCCATTTCATCCGACATGCTTTGGCCGTTATTGCTGAACATCTTTGGCTTTGCGTTCTTCTTTGGTGCCGTGACGATGGTCCGTTTTCGTAACGAAATCATCAGTAAAGAAAGTCACCGCCCCTGGGTGCGCAAACTCGCAACAGAACAAACTCAGTGAGGTAACTGATTATGCATTTTGAATCTCTGAGCGACTTTTTTGCCATGGGTGGCTATGCATCATACGTATGGAGTGCGTTTGGTATTACTTTCTTATCCATGCTGATTCTTCTGATCACTAGCCTTCGCCGCGGTGATGCATTATTGAAAGAAGTGAAAGCAAAAATTGACCGTCAAGCTCGTATCGACGCAGCGAAGAACATGGAGAACACCTTATGAACCCGAGACGTAAAAAGAGGCTAGGTATTGTACTAGCGATCTTTATCGGTATTAGTGCCACCATTGGTTTGATACTTTATGCGCTTAACCAAAATATGGACCTTTTCTATACTCCAACGGAATTGGTTAATGGTAAGCCAGATGGCACCAAGCCAGAAGTAGGCCAGCGTCTGCGTATCGGTGGAATGGTGGTTGTGGGCTCAGTTCGTCGAGATCCTAATTCTTTGAAAGTGAGTTTTGACCTGCACGATGTCGGTCCGAAAGTGACGATTACCTATGACGGTATTCTTCCTGACTTGTTCCGTGAAGGGCAGGGTATTGTTGCTCAAGGTGTACTGAAAGATGCCACGACAGTTGAGGCATTTGAGGTCCTAGCGAAGCACGATGAAGAATACATGCCACCAGAAATTGCAGAAGCGATGAAGAAAACGCATGAACCGCTTCAATACAGCACCGAACAGAAACAAGGAAGCGGCCAATGATTGCTGAAATCGGTCACTTTGCTCTCATTCTTTCGCTTGCAATGGCAGTGCTGTTGAGCGTATTGCCATTGTGGGGAGCATCGAATAATAACACCATGCTCATGAACACAGCGCGACCGCTATCTTGGTCTATGTTCCTGATGCTGTTGTTCTCTTTCGCCATTTTATGTTGGGGATTTTATACCAACGACTTCACGTTACAGTATGTAGCGAGCAACTCGAATAGTCAGCTTCCTTGGTACTACCGTTTAACCGCAGTATGGGGTGCACACGAAGGTTCACTGTTGCTATGGGTGTTAATCCAAGCTGCTTGGACTGTCGCAGTAGCGACGTTTAGTCGTGGTATGCCGCAAGAGTCGGTTGCACGTGTACTTGCTGTTATGGGCATGATCTCAGTGGGTTTCCTACTGTTTATCATCCTAACGTCGAACCCATTCCTACGTACGTTACCGTTCTTCCCGGTTGACGGACGTGACTTGAACCCTCTGCTTCAAGATCCTGGTTTGATTGTTCACCCGCCAATGCTTTACATGGGCTATGTTGGTTTCTCGGTTGCGTTCTCTTTTGCGATCGCATCCCTAATGACCGGACGCCTTGATACGGCTTGGGCTCGTTGGTCTCGTCCTTGGACAACCGCAGCATGGGTATTTTTAACACTTGGTATCGCACTAGGTTCTTGGTGGGCTTACTACGAACTTGGCTGGGGTGGCTGGTGGTTCTGGGACCCAGTAGAAAACGCATCATTCATGCCTTGGTTAGCGGGTACCGCATTAATGCACTCTCTTGCCGTCACAGAAAAACGCGGCACATTTAAAGCGTGGACGGTACTATTGGCAATCTCTGCATTTTCGTTGAGTTTGTTGGGCACCTTCTTAGTCCGTTCCGGTATTTTAGTATCGGTGCACGCGTTCGCGTCTGACCCGTCGCGCGGTATGTTTATTCTAGGCTTCCTCGTTTTCGTTATCGGCGGCTCTTTATTGCTGTTTGCCGTAAAAGGGGCAGCAGTGCGTGTACGAGGTAACTTCGACTTAGTCTCACGTGAAAATGCGCTCTTAGCCAACAATGTATTACTTATCGCCGCTCTTGTTGTGGTGTTAGTGGGGACACTGTTGCCGCTCGTACACAAGCAGCTTGGTTTGGGGTCGGTCTCTATCGGTGCGCCATTCTTTGACATGCTATTTGCGTGGTTAATGATGCCATTTGCTTTCCTGCTTGGTATTGGCCCTCTTATTCGTTGGAAGCGAGACAATTTATCTAAACTTGTGAAGCCAATGCTCGTTTCAGGTGTGCTTGCTTTCGCCTTGGCCGCGCTATGCGTGTACCTGTTTGCCGATTTCTTCTCAACCATGGCTTACATTGGTTGGGTGATGGCGATTTGGATTATTGCGATGCATGGCTTTGAACTGTACGAGCGAGCAACGCACCGTCATAGCTTTAGTGAAGGTGTTCGCAAGCTGCAACGTAGCCACTGGGCAATGATGTTGGGTCATGTTGGTCTGGCGGTATCTGTTATCGGTATTGCGATGGTACAGAACTACAGCATCGAGCGTGATGTACGTTTAGCACCTGGTGAACACTTCCAAATTCAAGGCTATGATTTCTACTTCTCAGGCTTGCGTGATAAAGATGGTCCAAACTACGATGGCTACATCGCAGACTTTGAGATCACACACGATGGCAAATACGTGAATACGCTTCACGCAGAGAAGCGCTTCTACCGTACGGCTAAGTCTATGATGACTGAAGCAGCCATTGACCGTGGTATTAGCCGCGACCTATACATTGCAATGGGTGAACGTTTAGACGACAACCGATCTTGGGCTGTTCGTATTTACTATAAACCGTTCGTTCGTTGGATTTGGGCTGGCTCTTTGATTATGGCATTAGGCGGCGCACTAGCGATTTCTGATAAACGCTACCGCTTCCGTAAATCGCCGAAGAAAAATGCGAAGTCAAAAGAGCAGGAGGCATAACATGAATAAGAAAATCTTATTTATTCCGCTTGTCGCTTTCATGATTCTAGCGGGCATTTTCGCAACCCAATTAATGCGTAACCAAGAGGGCGATGATCCAACTAAATTGGAGTCGGTTTTGGTTGGCAAGCCAGTTCCTGAATTTCATTTAGAAGACCTGGCTGAGCCTGGAAAACAGTACGACCAATCAATTTTTAAAGGTGAACCGTTGCTCTTGAACGTTTGGGCAACGTGGTGCCCAACGTGTTATGCAGAGCATAAATACCTAAACGAATTGGCGGGTAAGGGCGTTAAGATCATCGGTATGAATTACAAAGATGATCGTAATAAAGCAATAGGTTGGCTGAATGATCTCGGCAACCCGTACTTGATCAGCCTATTTGATGGCAGTGGTATGCTTGGCCTTGACCTTGGCGTTTATGGTGCTCCAGAAACATTCATTATTGATGCAAATGGTGTGATTCGCTATCGCCATGTAGGGGATGTAAACCCACGTAATTGGTCAGAAACACTGGAGCCGCTTTACAACAAATTGGTTGAGGAGGCGAAGCAATGAGAAAGCTAATTCTTGCCGTTTTTGCTGCGATGACATTATCTCTTGCTGCTCATGCGGCCATTGAAGTGTACGAGTTTGATAATTTGGAACAAGAACAGCAGTTCAAAGAGTTAAGCCATACGCTCCGTTGCCCTAAATGTCAGAACAACACGATCTCGGATTCTAACGCTGAACTTGCTCAGGACTTACGCCATAAGGTGTATGAAATGACCAAAGAAGGTAAGTCCAAAGATGAGATTGTTGATTACATGATCGCCCGTTACGGTAACTTCGTGACTTACAACCCACCATTTACGGTCGCGACTGCGATTTTGTGGCTAGGGCCACTCGCTGTAGTACTGGGTGGTTTTGGTTTGATTGTGCTGCGTAGCCGTAAATCTAAAGTTAAGGCAAAAGCGAGCAGTGACGAGCAATGGGATGAGCAAAAAGAAGCTCGTTTAAAAGCATTGCTTGAAGAAGAGAACAACGGAGATAAGAAGTAATGACACTATTTTGGATTTCCACCGTTGTTCTCACGGTTATTGCTTGTGCGCTGGTGGCTTTGCCGCTGCTTAAACAAAAAGCGAACAATGATGATGTGTTACGCGATGAGCTCAACAAGGCATTTTATAAAGACCGACTATCTGAGCTTGCAGAAGAAACTGATGAAGGTCTGGTTGAAAGTGAAGACGAACTGATTTCTGATCTAAAGCAATCACTGCTTGACGATATCCCTGGTGATAGAGCGCAAAAAGAAACCAAGGTTTCTCCAATCGCAGTTTTAGTTCCATCGGTAATTCTGACGGTGGTGCTGAGCTATGGTTTGTATTATAAATTTGGCGCGTCAGACGATATTGTTCAATGGCAAGAAGTGTCTGCAAATCTACCTGAGTTATCGAAAAAGCTGATGTCGGCTTCTTCTGAGCCGCTGAGTGACGATGAAATGGCGGATTTGACCCTTGCCCTTCGAACTCGCTTACATTACCAGCCGGAAGACTCGACAGGTTGGTTACTGCTAGGTCGTATTGCGTTAGCAAATCGTGATGTCACCACAGCTATCGATGCGATGGAAAAATCGTACCGCCTAGAGCCAAAAGACCCAGATGTGATGTTGGGTTATGCACAAGCTCTGATGCTGTCTCAAGAGGAAATGGATCAAGCGACGGCTCGCTCATTACTCGGCAAGCTGATGCAGCAAGACTATGTCGATCTGCGTGTGTTTTCTTTGTTAGCGTTTGATGCGTTTGAGCGTCAAGACTTCCCGGCTGCCATCAAGTACTGGGGAATCATGCAGCAAATGATTGGTCCAGAAGATAGCCGCTACGAGATGTTGTCACGCAGTATTGAGAGTGCTCGTAAGCAAATGGGCGAAGCGGTTTCACAGGATAAGAGTGTAGCTGTGACAATTGATGTGGCACCAAATGCTCAGTTGGATCCAAACGCAGTTCTGATTGTGTCAGTACATCGTTCAGATGGCTCCCCAATGCCTGTGGCTGCTGCTCGTTATCCGCTAGGTACTTTCCCTCGCACAGTCGTATTAGATGATGGCAATGCCATGATGCAAGGGCAAAAGTTATCTTCACTCGATAAGCTAATCGTCCGTGTGCGTGTAGATTCTGACGGTAACGTAGCAACGCGTGATCAAGATTGGCACGGAGAAAGTGACGTCGTTGAATTTGGCGCACCAGTAGAAGTGACCATTGATCAGCAGTATTAATTGTTAACATCTGTCTCTGAAACATGACAACGAGGTAGAGTCAGTTGCCTTTAGTGGTATGACTCTAAACGATCGAGTAGAATACCGAAGGCCAGCGATTGCTGGCCTTTATTTATTCCCATATCTGAGTCATCTTTACTATGTATCCTGCTCAACATACGTACTATGGTTAATCGGGGTGACTTAGGTACATTAATAGTCGTTATGGAAAATAAAATGTATAACAAGGGTAAATCTACCTTCTTGTTGCTGTTAGCCGTTGGACTGGTTGGCTGTTCAAGTGCGCCTGATGAAGCAGTAACAGGACAAGAAACAAATCAAACGACTTCTGATGTGTATGACCCGTTGGAAGGCTTTAACCGAACCATGTGGGAACTCAACTACGAATATTTAGATCCGTATTTGGTTCGTCCTGTATCACTTGCGTATGTAGAATACACGCCAGTTCCTATTCGTTCTGGTATTGCTAACTTCTTATCGAACTTAGATGAGCCAGCAAGCATGGTTAATAACTTAATCATGGGTAATGGTACGAAAGCCGTGGACCACTTTAACCGTTTTTGGATTAACTCGACGTTCGGTATTTTCGGTTTATTCGATATTGCAAGTGCCGCGGGTATTACGAAGTACGACGAGAAAGCGTTCAGTGATGCAGTAGGCCACTATGGTGTTGGAAATGGTCCTTACTTCATGGTTCCAGGTTATGGTCCGTATACCTTACGTGAAGTGACAGATACCGTAGATAGTACGTATTTACCCCTCTCTTATCTCAACTTCTGGGCGAGTTTGGGTAAGTGGGCGTTTGAAGGAATGGAGAAGCGTGCTTTATTAGTACCGCAAGAAGCGCAGCTAGACTCGTCGCCGGATCCATATATTCTAACTCGCGATGTTTATATCCAGCGTCAAAACTTTAAAGCAGAAGTTGAAACGGTAGAAGAAGTTAACATCGAAGAAGAAGAGTATTTAGATGAATATCTAGAAGACTTTTAAGCGTTGTTCTTCACAATAGAGAAATGAAAAAAGGCTTAGCTGATGCTAAGCCTTTTTTGTATTTTGCAGCTTGGTTAGAAACGGTAGTTTGCTTGAACACCGATTAGCCAAACATTACCCGTAGTTTCGCCTACGAATTGGCCGCCGACTTGTTCTGCAGTGTCGTCTGACTTGTAACCACGAGACTCAACGATTGGTGCGTCTTTCGCAAAAATATAGGTGAAGCCAGCGTCTAGGCTGAAGTCTTTCGTCCAATCGTACGTTGCGCCAATACTTAGCCAAGTACGGTCAGTTTCTGGAATAGTAATCGTGCGGTTTTTGTCGCTTACCGCTGAAGTATCGTATGCAATACCAGTGCGTAGCGCTAGCTTAGGATCAAGCTGGTAAGTAGCACCAACAGCAAAGCGATAGTTGTCTTCCCAGTTTTCTACTTTAACCATATGCGTGCCAGCAGTATTTAGACGTGCTTCCAATTTCTCGAAAGAGCTCCAATCCGTCCAGTTAACGCTTGCGTGTAACGCAAGTTGGTCTGTTACTTGGTGGAAGCTTGCCAATTCAGCCGTTGCAGGCAGGTTTAGATACATGTAGCCGTTGTCGCGTTCAGAAGTACCGAAGCCAAAACCAAGACCTTCAGCATGGCCTTCAAGCTTTAGTTCAACTTCAGATTTGTACGCGAAGCCGATACGGTTATTTTCATTGATCTGCCATGCTGTACCAACTTGCCAGCCCCAAGCGGTATCGTCACCTTCCATGTATTTTAGAGCAGTACCTTGAGGAACACTGATTGGTTGATTAGTTTCAGGATTTAACCCTACAACGTTATTCTTAGGAGCTGCTGCGCCAAAGCTGCCTTCGCCGATGATGTAACGGATACCACCACCAACGCTGATTGATTCATTGACTTTGTAAGCTGCGTTCAAGTTCGCTTCCATTGTCGTTACGCTTGCTTCGTTACCGAAGTGCGAGGCACCAAAGCCTTTACCTAAATCGGTTTCCATGCCGTAGTTGGTGCCAAATGCCAAACCAATCGCGAATTTCTCATTATATTGGTGTGATAGGTAGAAGTTTGGAATGATTGCATCATGTGCGAAGTCATCTGAAGATGCAGAAGAAGTGCTACCGTGGAAGTTTACATCACCTTCAATATCAATATTTGGGTTCACATAGATTGCACCAACGGACACTTGAGTGCCTTCCAAATAAGTTAGCATTGCTGGGTTACGCCATTGTGCACTTGCGTTGTCAGCCATTGCAGCTTCACCAGCATATGCTCGACCTAGGCCTGTTGCAGAATATTCAGCAAGTTGGAAACCTGCTGCGTTAGCCATGCCCGTTGCGCCAAGTAGGCTTAATGCCACTGCTGTTGATAGAAGAGTCTTGTTGGTTTTCATTCGAATGTTCGCTGATTTGTTTATAACGTGGGACAAAAGTTTAAAGGTAGAGTTTTTACTTTAGAAATGAAAATCCAGCGTAAGTGGTCATTTGGAATATTATGCTTTTAAATGTTATTTGTGCGGTTTAATAATCTAACTGTGAAAGGCTTGTAAACGGAATTCAGCGAACAGCTGTGCGTCCTAATTGTGAGATTTAGATACACGTGTTCACTCAAATTGAGTGGGCAATAAATCGCAGATATGAAAAAAGGCTGGAAATCCAGCCTTTTATATAAAGTATTTTTCTACTAACTAACAGCGAAGCGTTTAGAAGCTACGGCTGTATTGTAAGCCGAATAGAATTGCATCAGCATGAGTTGTTGCTGTTACACCGGTAGAAAGAACAGGAGATAATTGAGTATTCTCATTAACTTTTACATCTTCACCTAACAAGTACGTGAAGCCAAAATCGATGTTTGAGCTATTATCAATATGGTAAGAGAAACCTGTGGAGAACCACTGGCGATCAGAGTCTGGTACCGAGATAGACGTTACTTTATCTTGAGCGCTTGTGTCGTACATGTAACCAGCACGAAGTGTCCAGTTGTTGTTTAGGTAGTAAGTACCACCAATTGCGTAGTGCCAGCCATCTTGCCATTGATAGTCTTTCGAGTAACCACCTTTAAGTAAACCCTGATTTAGGTTCTCAAAATCAATTTGGTCGAAATCTTTCCAACCGATGTATTGGATGCTGTAGTGTACAGCAAACTTAGTGTCTTGGATTTTGTGGAAACCAGAAAACTCGGCCATATCTGGTAGAGGTAGCGTGATTTCCTGACCTTTGTCGTCTTTCGCCGTAAATTCAGGGCTGTAACGATACGCTAGACCAAAACGGTTGTTTTCATCTAGTTCGTACACAGTACCAACGTTAAAACCAACAGCCCAACCATCAGCTTTATCTACGTCCAGAATTTTTTGACCGCCAACCCCTGGGACTGAAGAGCTAGTTGTACGCTTCATTGTGCCTTGGCCGTAGATTAAATCTAAACCAGCACCAAAGCTCCATTGTTCGTTTAAACGGTAAGAACCCGCCAATCCAAAGTTGAAGCTTTTTACATCCGTAAGACCACCGTACTCGGTTGCGGTGTAGTTATCTGAAAATTCAGTTTTAGTGCCGAAATTAGAGTATGCGTTTACGCCCCATGCAAACTTGTCATTTACTGGAACGATTAGGTGAATGTTTGGAGCTATTGACGTATCACCCACATCATCAGTATCAGCAACACTTACAGTACTGGAGCCCAAAGGAGTATTAACGTTATATTTCGCATCTTTCACTTCAATCATTGAAGTAATGCTTTCGAAGCCTAACGAAAGTTCCATTTTATCAAATAGAGCCATTGCTGCTGGGTTACGAGCCATTACCGCGGCGTTATCTGCGATTACTGCATCACCAGCAAATGCACGGCCGATGCCAGTTGCTGATTGAGCGTTGATTTGGAAACCCGCTGCCATCGATTGACCTGAGGCAAAAGCTACCGTTACTGCTAGGAGAGTCTTTTTAAACAGACGCGTGTTCTGAGTCATTTGTTTTTCCTTATTAGATTCGTCTCTTTGGACGATAAATTGAGCTTTTGCTCAGTGGCGCAGATAGTAGTATCAATAATTGCTTGGACAAATCCGACCATTGGATAAAATGGAATAAAAATTGCAGAAATGATGTCTAAAAGACGGGAAATTGCACTTAAAATGCATAATTTAGAGCTTAAGCTCTAAATGCGATAGGGGTGGTGAATGTTTTGTGTTCTATTTATACAAAAATGCCGCTAAATAAGATCATTTAGCGGCATTTAACCTTTTGAAGGCTGGAAATCGTCGAAGTTGTTACATTGGCTTAATCATTGATGCAAGAGTCGTAGCGAGCGCATCAATATTTTCACCTTCTTCCCCGACTAAAATCAGGCTTGAACTCCCGACGGGCTGAACGATTCCGGTCATGCCATCCTTATTAAAGTCGGTACTTTGTTCGCTTGGAATACCAGTAATAAATAACGTTACTTTACCTTTTGGACCTTGGAACACCATATGCACCGCATTGGATTCACCAAAACCGCAGTGGTTTAGGTAGTAAACGTGATATGGAAAGTTTTCACTAAACTGGTAATGAAATGGCGACATTTTCGCATTAATTTGCGAGCTCGGTACATCCTCATCAAGATGACGAACAAACGGTTCTTCATGAATAACGTGTTTCATCGCGGTATCCGCTAAACTGGCTTGTGCTGGAGACACCAAAACATTTCCCCAGTTTACTTGACCAACTAATAACCCTGCGGTGAACGCAATAGAAGCAGCAAGTGCCATTGCTTTGCGGACAAAGTTTGGTCTTACGACCTTCTCTTCATCAAGTGCACTCGACGTCTGGCTAAATAAAATCTTATCTGCGAGATCTTCGGGTACATCCACATTCATGGCTTGTTTAATTTTTACATCGAGATCCAAAACGTCATCAACAAACTTATTGTTGGCGTCGCTACCAGCTAAAGCTTGCAGAATCTCTTCATCCTTTTGTTTTGGATCCGACAAAATACGACGACGAAATTCTAAATCATCCATTCTTTTGTCCTCTCTTGGTATCTTGAGAATCCAACATCTCTTTAAGTTGATTACGAGCGCGAAATAGTCGAGTCATCACTGTGTTTTTATTTAAATCAAGAATGTCGCCAATTTCTTCTCCACTGAAACCACCGACAACTTGGAGAAATAAAGGCTCACGATATTCAACATCGAGCTTCATGATCTGTGCCTGCAGCCATTCTTGCTGATGATGTGAGTCATCGCTGACTTTAGCATCATTGCCGTAATCATCGATATCAACTAAATCAAATTGTTTACGTTCGAAGCGGCGTGCATTTTCTCGTCTCAATATTGTGATGAGCCAAGACTTGGCAGCTTTTTCGTCTTGGAGGCTATCGAGTGACTTCCAAGCTCTAAGACAGGTTTCCTGAACTAGATCTTCCGCGACCGCTTTATCTTTGCACAACCAATATGCGTAGCGGTACAAGTCACGATGATACCCTCGGACGAGCGCTTCGTATTTTCTTTGCTTGTCCATATCAGAGTTGACCGGACTGTTGGAATTTTTCTTTCCAAACATTTTTAATATGGCCACAGGAGCCTCCATCCTCGCTCTGTGAGTTTCTTATTTGTTCTGAGCATGACTTTACTTGCTTCATCGCTTAGCGGTTTTGGTTGCAGGATTTGTCATGCAACCCCTTTGACACAATAAGCCATGTGGTTACCTAAAAGTGTATACGCA
The DNA here is from genome assembly GCF_033338855.1 of Vibrio sp. Vb0937. NCBI lineage: Bacteria > Pseudomonadati > Pseudomonadota > Gammaproteobacteria > Vibrionales > Vibrionaceae > Vibrio > Vibrio sp. Vb0937. Next base: position 49,454 of record NZ_JAWOTK010000022.1, read on the forward strand.
AATGTCAGATATCATCGAACACGAATTGATATATATTGTTAACAATATCATCATTAGTAATCAATGGCTTGGATAAGTTCACTCGATGGAGCATTAAAAGGGACTTCTGATGGTGGATTCTTGAATTATTTTGAATCAATAATCGCTCTAGGTGAGCTTAAAACTCGTAAAATCACTATAAAATTGATCTATTTCAAAATATCAAGCAGTGAAGGGGTTATAGTACACCTTGTCATCTCGTTAGTCATTGCGACTAACATGTTGAGCAAGATGACACTTCCTTTTGAAGGCTGACTTTACTTTCTCCTAATCAGGAAACTGATTACTTTTCAATTGGCGTAAGTTAATTGTTTTATAGATATTCCGACCACACAGTTATGTGTGGTTTTTTTTTTGCTTCGATTTTACTTTCCGTATACCTCTTACCGTTTTAACTCTCTATAGTTAACCATTAGTAATCGCATAAGAATCAAAGAAGTAGAGTAATTGAACTACTTGCTTCACGTTTATTTAAACGCACGTTTGATAAATTTAACAAATTCATTACAATGCATCAGGTCAGACCTCTTGTATTTAAGGAGAAACAATGGGCAAGCAGGAAGTAAAAACACGCAATGGTGAGCGTGTCGCTATTGTCGCGGGGCTTCGAACTCCCTTTGCTCGTCAAAGCACGGAATTTAGCCAAGTGCCAGCGGTCGATTTAGGGAAAATGGTAGTAAGCGAAATGCTTGCTCGAACAGATATTGATCCGAAGCTAATCGAACAAGTGGTATTTGGACAAGTAGTACAAATGCCTGAAGCGCCAAACATCGCACGAGAAATCGTGTTAGGCACTGGTATGAACATCCATACTGATGCATACAGTGTGACTCGAGCGTGTGCGACGAGTTTTCAAGCGGCGGTTAATGTCGCAGAAAGCATCATGGCGGGAACCATCGATATTGGTATTGCTGGCGGTGCAGACTCTTCTTCCGTCCTGCCTATTGGCGTATCAAAGAAACTGGCCGCTAATCTGCTTGCTCTTAGTAAGACAAAAACAATGGGTCAGAAGCTTAGTATCCTCAAAAACTTGAGCTTTAAAGACCTGATGCCAGTGCCACCAGCAGTAGCAGAGTACTCTACGGGTTTATCCATGGGACAAACTGCAGAGCAAATGGCTAAAACACATGGTATTTCTCGCGCAGAACAGGATGCGCTTGCACATCGTTCTCATACGCTGGCTTCTCAGGCTTGGAAAGAAGGAAAAATCCAAGATGAAGTGATGACGGCTTTCCCTGAACCATACAAAAAATGGATTTCGGAAGACAACAATATCCGTCATGACTCAACGGTTGAGGGATACGCGAAATTGCGACCTGCGTTTGATCGTCAGTATGGCAGTGTTACGGCAGCGAACAGTACGCCATTGACTGATGGTGGTGCGGCAGTGATGTTGATGCGAGAAGGTAAAGCGAAAGAGCTCGGAATGGAGATCCTTGGTTACATCCGAGGTTATGCATTCTCTGCTATCGGCGTGGAAAAGGACATGCTGATGGGGCCGACTTATGCCACAGCGAAAGTGCTTGAAAATACAGGCTTGGAACTGTCAGACCTGACGTTGATCGACATGCACGAGGCCTTTGCTGCTCAAGCATTGGCGAATGTGAAGATGTTTGCTTCCGATAAGTTTGCTCAAGAAAACCTTGGTCGCTCAAAAGCGATTGGTGAAATTGACATGGATAAGTTCAACGTGCTTGGCGGATCAATTGCTTATGGTCACCCATTTGCTGCGACTGGTGCGCGTATGATGACGCAAACCCTACGAGAGCTAAAACGCCGTGGCGGTGGTATTGCATTGAATACTGCATGTGCTGCTGGTGGTCTTGGTGCGGCAATGATTCTGGAGGTTGAGTAATGAGCGAGCAAAAAGCATTTAGTCTAAAGGTTGATGAGCAAAATATTGCTTGGTTAGCCATCGATGTTCCTAATGAAAAAATGAATACGCTGCAGGCGGCTTTTGCTGACGAAATGAAAGAAATTTTTGCTCAGCTAAAAGACTCCAGTGGTATTAAAGGGATGATCATCCACTCCCTAAAACCGGACAATTTTGTTGCGGGTGCTGATGTTCGAATGCTAGAAGCATGCACCACAGCAAGTGAAGCGGAAGCCTTAGCAAGGCAAGGTCAGGAGTTGTTCCAGCAGCTATCGGACTTACCTTATCCTGTCGTTGCGGCTATTCATGGCCCATGTTTGGGCGGTGGTTTAGAACTGGCTCTTGCATGTGATTATCGTGTTTGTACGGATTCTGACAAAACGCGTTTAGGTCTGCCAGAAGTACAACTTGGTTTATTGCCAGGTTCTGGTGGTACTCAGCGTCTGCCACGTTTGATTGGCCTGTTACCGTCGTTGGACTTAATCCTGACGGGTAAACAACTTCGTGCGAAGAAAGCTAAAAAATTGGGCGTTGTGGACGCCTGTGTGCCTGACACCATTTTGCTCGACGTAGCAAAACAGTTTATCGACAAAGGTAAAAACAAGGGCACGAAAAAGCTATCGACGAAAGAAAAGGTGATGTCTGGTAGCGGGCTAGGGCGCAAGTTTGTATTTGAGCAAGCTGCGAAGAAAACGAATCAAAAAACTCGCGGTAACTATCCAGCAACGGTTGCAATTCTAGAAGTTATTCAACATGGCTTAGAGAAAGGCTTCGCTAAAGGTCAAGAACTTGAAGCGAAGCGCTTCGGTGAGCTTGTGATGAGCTCAGAGTCAAAAGCGCTCCGTTCGATCTTCTTTGCCACAACAGAAATGAAGAAAGAAAATGGTACGGATGCGAAACCAGCACCAGTTCATAAAGTTGGTGTGCTTGGTGGTGGTCTGATGGGAGCCGGAATCAGCCATGTGTCTGTTGCAAAAGCAAAAGTACCTGTTCGCATCAAAGACGTTAGCAACGATGGCGTTTTAAATGCGCTCAACTACAACTACAAGTTATTTGAGAAACAGCGCAAACGTCGCATTCTATCCAAGGCCGATCTGCAAGCGAAAATGCTGCAACTGTCTGGTGGTGTCGATTTTACCAGTTTTAATCATATTGATGTCGTAATTGAAGCCGTTTTTGAAGACTTAGATCTTAAGCAAAAAATGGTGGCGGACATTGAAGCAAACGCTAAGACAGAAACTATCTTTGCGACCAATACTTCTTCGTTGCCTATCCACAAAATTGCAGAAAAAGCGGAGCGTCCAGAAAACGTAGTGGGTTTGCATTACTTCAGCCCGGTAGAAAAAATGCCGTTGGTGGAAGTGATTCCGCATGAAACGACGTCAGATGAAACCGTTTCAACAGTTGTTGCACTTGCTAAGAAGCAAGGTAAAACCCCGATCGTAGTGAAAGACAAAGCGGGCTTTTACGTGAACCGCATTCTTGCTCCATACATGAACGAAGCGGCGCATATTTTGTTGGCTAACGAACCGATCGAAAAGATTGATACGGCGTTGCTTGATTTTGGTTTCCCTGTTGGCCCGATTACCTTGTTGGATGAAGTTGGTGTCGACATTGGCGCGAAAATTATGCCGATCCTGGTTAATGAGTTAGGTGACCGATTCAAAGGGCCGGATGTGTTTGATATCTTGTTAAATGATGGACGTAAAGGACGCAAGAGTGGTAAGGGGTTTTACACTTACAAGGGCAAGAAGAAAGATGTCGACAAATCGGTTTACAAACTGCTTAAGCTCGACCCTGAATCTAAGCTAAGCGATAACGATATTGCGTTGCGCTGTGTGCTGCCAATGCTGAATGAAGCGGTACGTTGTTTGGATGATGGCATCATTCGCTCGCCACGTGACGGTGATATTGGCGCGATATTTGGTATTGGTTTCCCACCGTTCTTGGGTGGCCCGTTCCGTTACATGGACCAATTTGGTATTAAGGAGCTCGTAGAGAAAATGAATGAGTTTGCATCGAAATATGGCGATCGTTACGCGCCATGTGATGGTTTGCTCACTCGAGCTGGTGAAGGGACAACGTTCTATTAAACGTTGCTTCGGTAGAGAAAAAGGCTTGCCAGTGGCAAGCCTTTTTCATAAAGAAGAAATGGTTACTTCTTCTTGTCTTTCTTATCTTTATTGTGGCCTTTACCAGGGTTGTCGTCCCCATGAACGCTGCTATTACCTTTTTTGTCTTTATCATTCCACTGTTTTGAAGAGCAATCATCTGATTTGATGGATACATTGTCTCCGCTAAGGCGCACACAGTCGTCACTTAGTTCGAAACCATCGCCTTTGACTGAGATTTCAGCGTGAGCAGATGCCAATGGCAGTATAAGAGCCACAAGTAAAAGTGCTTTTTTCATGATTACCTCATTAAGTTATTTTTAGTGCGGTAATTAGAGCATAAGCCGCAATGGCGCAATTTCAATTTTCTGCCAATTATGGTGCCGATTCAATCTATGAGACCGACAACCTCATGGGTTTGTAGGTTCATTCTAGTAATCGACAATTTTATTTCTGCGCAACTAGATCACCCCAAGCCGCAATCTTTTGGCCGAAGTTGGAACTCTTCAATCGATCCTATTTCTTGTCCTAGATGGATGCGCGGAGCCTCCGAATGCGCTTGACCTTGAGAGTGCATGATCAAACGATTTGCAGTACGAGGTTTCAATTCGTTCACAACGAAGCGAATCATGTCTGCGCGCGTCAGCCTCTTCAACTCCGCCAGTACCTTGTCACGTTGGTTAAACTCAGTGTCCTTATTTCCTATCGCAACCCAAAGACGTTGAGCCCGTCCTCGAAGTGTGGTGTCCGGCGTTGCTATTTGGTTCCACAAGCCGCGCTTACTGCTGTGCCATTGGTAATCGTTTAACTCTAACAACACCATATAAAAGGCATTTAAAAACTCATCGATTGAGGTAACCAGCTCGGCAGGTGCTGCATTAGGTGACTGCACATACAGTACAATACCAGGGTGACGATTTAGCGGCATATTGCCAGTGCCTACCATGTAACCTAATTGCTGCTTGGTACGGATTTCGTGGAAAAACGTTGCCGACATAAGGTGATTGGCCAATGAGTATAGCGCGATACTACGAGGCTCAATATCCTCGCACTGGTGGTAAATAACGACCGCGGAATCTTGCTGGTTACAATGCACCTCACGTTGAAAACTGCCATTTTTACCTAGCATAATGAGCGGACGAAGTGCCTCTTCATAACGTTGCTCGTTAACTCTTAGAGCATCCTTCAAGGTCGTAGCCATGTCATGGGCTTGCTGGCGTTGCCAGTCTCCGTAAACAAACATTTCAACGTGCAGTTCTGCAAGAATGGATTCTACGAATACCGAGAGTTCATCGACTTCGATTTCTTCTAGCGCTTCGACTAAGGTTGCGAAAGGCGGGTTATTGGGTTGAAGTAACCCAGTAAGTGCGTTAAACAGCTGCGAAATAGGGCGATCTTGTGAAGCATTTCTCCAGTTTCGTAACAGTTGTTGTTTGATGGTTTCAAAGCGAGCAGGGCTGAAATCTCGAGAAGCAAAACGGTGCAGAATCATTTCTAGCAACTGAGGCAGCTTTTGACTGAACCCTGAGAGGGTTAAGGTCACGCCACCTTGGTGAGCGTACATGTTGTAACCCATCCCTGCGATTTCTGCTTGATAGGTTTCTTTTGCTAGCGAATCGAGGAACATCTCTACACATAAGCGCGTTTTGACGATGTTCTTTGGTGATGCAACGGCATGAGAGCTGTCGATAGCGACATAAACGACACCTTTAGGCACGCGAAATTCGTCATCTTGCAAATGCCACAGCCGAAACCCTTCGAGATCCTCAATCAACTCTGGCAGCGAATCACCATTTTCGAGTGGCATGGGGTCGAGGTCGTAGCAAATATAAGGGTTCTTTTTCGGTAAGACGAATTGCCAGCTTGGGTCGATTTGTTGATAGAAACGACGTTGGTCTTCACTAAAAGGTGTGACGGAGTACGGGGTAAAGTACCATTCGGCAGTACGGTTGTATTCCAGGCCTTTAGCAATCAAAGTGACGCGCACATTATCGATGGTTAAGTATCGCAGCAATGAACGCTGTAACTCCTCATCGTAGCCCGCCATTTTGTAGTCACCATAAACCGTGTCTTCCGGTTGATAGTGCTGCATGTTGATCACCAGATGGCTGACGAGATCCATTGGGCGCGATGGCTCTTGGAAGCGGAAAGCCGATTCTAATACCGCTTGTTTTTCGAGATAGCGCCATTCATCTAACCCGTCTTGTTTGATCATCGAGAGGTATTGAAAAACCGCTTGAACGATATCATCAACATGATCTAAGCCGTTTGGCGTCAGGGTGCAGCTTACGGTAAAGTCTCGGTAGTTACTGCCACTCGCGCCGCCGCCCGCTGAGAGAGAGGTAATCCAGCCTTTTTCTTTGAGTTGAAGCATCAAACTGCCTTCTCCTTCATAACCCAACAGGTGAGCAAAGTAGGAGAGTGGCTTCACGCTATAATGCGCATCCATTCCCGGCATGGGGAATGTGAGAATCAGTTTACGGAACTCTTTGAGCGGCTCGACTTGAACCAAAATGCCCGTGCTTTCCTCAGTGCCTATCGGTACATCAATCGATTTTCCACGAAGGTGGTGATTTGGGATGTCGGCAAACATGGTTTCTACCCAAGCTTGCTGTTCATCGAGCGACTGTGGCCCAAATAGAGTCAGTGTCATCAAATCGGCGGAATACTGAGAGTGGTGAAACTCCACAATTTCGTCGCGGATGGATTTACCATCTCGGTCGCCAAGAGTATCTAAGTTTCCGACAGAGAATTTTGAAAACGGGTGCTCTGGATTGATGACTTCTTTGTTAACTTGATACAGGCGACGAGAATCATCATTGAGTTTGAGCTTGTATTCGGAGTCGACAGCCTGTCGCTCTTTGTCTAATGCTTCTTCGTTAAACAAAGGTGCGGTAAAGAATTGGCTAAATCGATCTAAGGCACTTTCAAAGGCATTTGGAGCAATATTGAAAAAGAAACAAGTGTGCTCTGTACCAGTCCAAGCGTTGTTTGTTCCACCGTGTTGGCTAATATAGCTTTGAAACTCGCCCACTTTAGGGTATTTTTCCGTACCCAAAAAAAGCATGTGTTCTAAATAGTGTGCCAGACCTTGGCGATCGTTTGGGTCGTCGAAGTGTCCAACGTTCACTGCCAGAGCAGCTGCCGACTGTTGAGCTGTATCGGAATGAATCAGCAGTACACGCAGTTCATTGCTCAAGGTAATGTAGCGGTATTGATTTGAATCGTTAGGACTTAGATGCACGATGCGTCTCCAGATTTCGCATTACAGTAATTTAGGCTCCCCTCGCGGGGGGCGCAAAGTTTGCGTTTCGACAAATACTGCTTGCCGTATTTTTGTTATTCGTAGACTTCTGCACAGGCCCATCGCGTTTGCGTATGGGGAAGAACTGTTTGAGTGAATGCTCTGAACTCATTGCACAGTTAAATAGTGTGATGAACTGAGTACATTCTTTTAATAGATTGTTAAGAAAGTCGCTATCTTTAACAAGCGAATTGGTATAATGAACAGATAATTATATCAGTATTTTTGTTTCGTCATTGTTAAAGTTAGCCCCGTCTATCTAATAAAGATAGCAGTCAACCTTTTGGTAGCGTTAGCTATCCCTAGGAAATAACATGAAAATATTCATCATGCGTCACGGTGAAGCCGAGCATTTTGCAGATTCAGACGCAGCACGACAATTGACCCCAAGAGGCAGAGTCGAATCAGAAGCGGTTGCGAGAGCCTGTAAAGAACAGGGTTTTGCGCAATTCGATAAAGTGTTGGTGAGTCCGTACATTAGAGCTCAACAAACTTGGCAAGAGATCAGTGCGTATTTCTCTGCAAAAAGCATTGAAACTTGTGAAGATATTACACCTTATGGCCAGTCCGAGCATGTCTTCGATTTCGCAAGTGCGTTAATAGAAGTCGAACAATTGGACTCGCTTTTGTTCGTATCGCATTTGCCTTTGGTCGGTTATTTGACTTCAGAGTTTGTAAAAGACATGACACCACCGATGTTTCCTACATCAGGCCTAGTGTGCATTGAATATGATTTACAAACACAAAATGGTGAAGTGCTATGGCATATTACGCCATAAGTGTCTAAACCAAAATAAGCGTTTGCAAATTAGAGACAGAATAAGAAAGGCAGGAGATCCCTGCCTTTTCGTTTCGTCGTGTCTACAGCAAGCTTGTTACTTTTCAGGAATTGAAAGCAACACTAACAACGCACCATCACCACCAAATTCTAGTGGCGCTTGGTGAAAAGCCATAACGTCAGGATGCTGTGCTAACCAAAGTGGGGCTTTCTGTTTCAGGATGTGTTTCCCAATACCATGTTGCACACACGCACAATGAATCTCGTTTTTGATGCAGTAGGCTATCATCGCACCAAGCTCGCGTTTTGCTTCTTGCTGTGTCATGCCGTGCATATCGAGGAACACGTCCGGTACATACACTCCACGACGTAGACGTTTGACTTCATAAGTGGAGACGTCGTCACGTGCATAACGAGTTGGACCTTCATCGTTTAATAGAGGGACAAACTCGTCTGAAAAGTAAAATTCAGAGTCACTCGCTTCACGGTTGGAGCGCTTGATTTCTTTTTGCTTAGTATTTTTTTTTGGTTGCTGGATTATGGTATCCTGTCGCAACTTTTTTACGCCCTGTAC
>NZ_JAWOTK010000023.1:0-54814 GCF_033338855.1 Vibrio sp. Vb0937
TGGTGTTGACTGTGGATCTGCTTCAATCGTTCAGTCGCCACGTGAGTATAAATTTGCGTGGTCGATAAGTCACTATGTCCTAAAAGCATCTGTACGACCCTGAGATCTGCGCCATAGTTCAATAAATGCGTGGCAAAGGCATGACGCAGTACGTGCGGCGACAGCTGATCAGTATCAATCCCTGCTATCAAAGCATAGTACTTAATACGGTGCCAAAACGTCTGACGAGTCATTTGTCTTGCGCGTTTACTAGGAAAAACAATATCAGATGATGTATCACCAAGTAACGCAGGGCGCCCTTGTTGAATGAACGTCTCGATCCAATCGACCGCGTTTTCCCCCATAGGAACCAGGCGCTCTTTACCACCTTTACCAGTCACGCGCACCACCCCTTGGCGCAAGCTAACATTTTCCATGGTCAAACTGACGAGCTCTGTCACACGCAACCCTGTCGCGTAGAGTAGCTCTAGCATCGCTTTATCGCGCAATTCTATAGGGTCATTCGGGTCTGGCGCTTCGAGCAACGCGTCCACTTGCTCTTCACTAATATCTTTGGGTAAACGTTGTGGCAGTTTAGGGCTAACCAAGAGCGCACTCGGGTCATCAGCACGCACCTTCTCACGATGCAGGTATTGAAATAAACGACGAATAGCCGACAACATACGCGCACGGGACGTCTGTTTGTAATCTAAGTCTACAAGGTGGCTTTGATATTCTTGCAAGCCAGACAAACTGATAAAATCAAGACGGTATCGATGTTTTTCCATCCACACGAGCAGCTTCATTAAATCGTTTCGGTAGGAAGCCAACGTGTTCTCTGATAGGCCACGCTCCATCCACATCGCATCTAAGAATTGCTCAACAAGCGAAAAATCTTGTTGATTGACAGGCTGTTGTGCCGTCATGAATGCTTCCTTATCTGTTTATATTTACAGTATTTAGATTAAAGCACCTGCCAATCCAATACCATAAAAAATCATCCCACATAGGATATTCGCTGCAATCTTCCTCAATTTATGGTTAGAATCTTCCACAACAGCAACACAAATAACGACGAATATAATGAAAATCGGACTCTTTTACGGCTCAACGACCTGCTACACCGAAATGGCAGCAGAGAAAATTCGTACCCTTATTGGTGAAGACCTTGTCGACATTCACAATGTGAAAGAGACACCGTTATCACTAATGGCGGACTACGACTTATTACTCCTTGGCATCTCAACTTGGGATTTTGGTGAAATTCAAGAAGATTGGAACGCGATTTGGCAAGACATCGCGACCACGCCACTGAAAGGCAAAGTTGTAGCGCTGTTTGGTCTGGGTGACCAAGAAGGTTACGGAGAGTGGTATTTAGATGCGATGGGCTTACTTCACGATGAATTACAAGCCACAGGCGCAACCTTTATCGGTTACTGGCCAAATGAAGGCTACGAATTTGAAGCATCGAAAGCATTGATCGAAGATGGCAGCAAGTTTGTTGGACTTGCGTTAGATGAAGACTCACAGTACGAACTGAGTGATGAACGCATCGAAAAATGGTGTGAACAAGTTCTTGTGGAATTCCACGACACGCTTTGATAGCGCAAACACGTAATCATTAAAAAAGTAAAAAGCCCGATGAAGTAATTCACCGGGCTTTTTATTATCTTGATAACGCGAAGTGATTACGCGGTTTCTTGTGCTAGCTCTGGGCGAGGTTTCGCGATGAAGAACATGCACACGATAGCCGCAAATGTTGGAAGCACCCAACCCATGCCGACTTCGAATAGTGGCAACATGTTAAACGCAGAAACATCAATACCCGATACTTTTGCCGCATCAACCAACGCAAACAGTAGAGATACAAGCAGTACTGCACGGTAAGCAAAGCGTGGATTCGGCAGTTTGCTGCGCACAAATGTTAGTGCAACCAACGCAATCGCCACAGGGTACAGCGCAAACAATACTGGCACTGACAGAGAAATCAGCTGCGCAAGACCAACGTTTGCAACCAATGCACAAACAGAACCATTAATCAGTACCCATTGCTTGTATGACAGTGGTGTTTTCGAGCTGAAGAAATCTGAACACGCAGAAATCAAGCCAATCGCGGTTGTCAGACACGCTAGCAATACGATGACAGACAGAACGATTTGACCGTATGGACCAAACAACGCTTGAACGTATTGGCTAAGCACTAGGCCACCATTATCAGCACCAGCAGCAACCGTTGCACTCGTCGCACCTAAGTAAAATAGTGAGATGTAAACAAACGCAAGACCAGCAGCAGCAATACAACCTGCATAGATCAGATATTTAGTAGTTGCAGAGCGCTCAGTAATGCCTTTACCGCGCAGTGCATCAACCATCAGCATGCCAAACATCAATGACGCGAACGTATCCATTGTGTTGTAGCCTTCTAAGAAGCCTTTGGTCAGAGGCTGCGTTAGGTATTCACCGTGCGCGCCAATCATATCGCCCTGAGGATCAAGGAAGACAGCGACAGCAAGAATGATCAAACCAACGAACAATGCTGGTGTCAGTACTTTACCGATGAGATCGATCAAACGGCCTTGGAACCATGAGAACATCATTGCTGCGATAAAGAAGATCACTGAGAACGCTGTCAGATGCGTTTGTGACGCCTCAAGGAAGAAAGGTTTCACCGCCATCTCGTAAGCCACTAGGCCAGTACGAGGCGCTGCAAACGCAGGACCAATGATGATGAAAATCAGTGCAGCCATAAGAACTGCCGCTTTTTTCGGAAGATCTTGCGTCAAGTGATCCCAAGAACCACCAGCAACAGCAATAGCAACGATAGTAATAAGAGGTAGACCTACCGCTGTTAGCAAGAAACCAAACATAGCTGGCATTAAGTTTTCACCCGCTAACTGACCCGCTAGAGGTGGAAAGATAATATTGCCCGCACCTAAAAAGAACGCAAATAGCATAAAGCCTACTGCGATAATATCTGTTAGTTTTAACGTCTGCTTCACAGATAACCCTTGTCTTTTAATTAATGAATGTTGTGTATGCTTAGACCACTTTTTGTATACCTAAAGTCAATAAGTACACGTGGTTCAATCTATAAAATTTTCGCCGCATAATGACGAAAGACTCATCATTTGGCAACCTTTAAGAAAAAAACACCATATTAATTTAGTTTTCAAACTTAAAAGCAGTGGATATAACCAGATCCAAATAACAGACCAGTTCTTTATCTCGATCAATTAACAATACAATTTAATAACCAACAAAACAACAATCTATACAATTAATAAACAATAGAGCAATCTACTTAATTATTGAGCAAATATAAAACAATCATGAAGAACAAAAAACTGAAAACTAAAGGCTTCAATTTTAAGCAATTTTGTATTGAGGGCGGCGAGAGTGGTATGCCAGTCAGCACAGATGGGGTAATGCTTGGTGCTTGGATTCAAAGCCCTAACGACGCTAAAATTCTCGATATTGGGACTGGCACTGGCCTGCTTGCCCTGATGTGTGCTCAACGCTTTACGGAAGCTGAAATAACCGCGGTCGATATCGAATTAACAGCCGTTGCTGCCGCGCAAAAAAATACGGCCCAGTCTCCTTGGTCAGATCGTGTAAGTGTGCATCACACCGACATACTGCACTTTACGCCGACACATCCATTCCAACGCATCATTTGTAACCCGCCCTACTTCAACAGCGGCGAGCAATCGAAACACAGTCAACGTGCAACCGCGAGGCACACAGATACGCTAGGCCATAACGTATTGCTGCAGCGTTGCTATCATTTGCTTGATGACGAAGGGAGAGCTAGTTTTGTGTTGCCAATCACCGAAGGCGAGCAGTTCATTGAGCTAGCATTAAACCAAGGTTGGTATCTATCGAGGATCTGTCGTGTGCAACCATCAGAAAAGAAACCAGTACACCGATTGTTATTTGAACTGTCAAAACGACCTTGCGATTCGCAAACGTCACATTTAGTTATCCGTTCAAATGACCGCTATAGTGATGATTTCATCCAGTTAACTCGCGAGTTTTATCTTAAGATGTGAAATAACATGTGATCCTTATCACCAATCACTTTATAATGTGCGACCTTTTTGTATTCTATGCTGTTGTGGCGAACCATTAACCAAGCTTTGCTTGTGGAGAACTCATTGTGATCAGAACCTTTGCTGAACTTGATCTAGACCAAAACCTACTTGAAGCCATTGAAGAGATGGGTTACGAACGCCCAACAAAAATTCAGGCAGAAGCGATTCCACAAGCGTTGGACGGTCGTGACATTCTAGCGTCAGCGCCAACAGGAACTGGTAAAACGGCCGCCTTCGTCCTGCCAGCATTGCAATACTTGCAAGACTTCCCTCGTCGTAAGCCTGGGCCTGCGCGTATTTTGATCCTAACGCCTACTCGCGAACTGGCGATGCAAATTGCCGATCAAGCACGTGCTTTGGCAAAAAATACCAAACTCAACATTTTCACCATCACTGGTGGTGTTCAGTACCAAGAGCACGCCGACATCCTTGCAACAACACAAGACATTGTGGTTGCGACACCTGGCCGTTTAAAAGAATACATTGATGCAGAACGTTTTGATTGTCGTGCAATCGAATGGTTAATCCTTGATGAAGCAGACCGTATGCTAGATATGGGTTTTGCCCCTACTGTCGATCGCCTATCTAACGAATGTCGCTGGCGTAAGCAAACCCTTCTGTTCTCAGCAACGTTAGAAGGGAAAGGCGTAGAAGGCTTTACCGCTGATCTGTTGAATGACCCAGCAGAGATCGATGCAAAATCGCCGCTGCGTGAGCGTAAGAAAATTGCTCAGTGGTACCACCGAGCTGATGATGCTGAACACAAACTGGAATTACTAAAACACATTATTACTCAGCAAGCTGAGCGCACTATCGTCTTTTTAAAGACTCGTGAGCGTTTGGCTGAGCTACGAGCGCAGCTTGAAAGTGCACAGATTCCATGTTCTTGGATTCAAGGTGAAATGCCGCAAGATCGTCGTAACAATGCGATTTCTCGCTTCCGCGATGGAACTGTGAATGTGCTGCTCGCGACGGACGTTGCTGCGCGTGGTATCGATCTTCCGGATGTATCACACGTTATCAACTACGACATGCCACGCACGGCTGATGTTTACCTTCATCGTATCGGCCGTACTGCTCGCGCAGGTAAGAAAGGTAACGCTATTTCAATCGTAGAAGCACACGACCAACCAATGATGGATCGCGTTGCGCGCTACGTGAAAGAAGACATCAAAGAGCGTTTCGTGAAAGAGATGCGTCCTAAACACAAAAAGCCTGTGTTTAAGAAGAAAAAGAAAAAAGACGACAAGAAAAAAGTAGCGAAAAAGAAAACCGCTAAGAAGAAGTAATCTTGTTGGGGCCAAGTAGCTCAAGCTAGAAAATAACAAAGGGTTGGCAATGCCAACCCTTTTTCGTTTGTGCTGATAGAGATTAACGTCGATTACGTCTCAATCAGCTTTATTTTTGCTCTTCGCGTTTAAATACTAACTCTGTTGGCGTCGATTCATCTTCCACAAAGTAGTAACCCGCCGTATCAAACTTAGTCAGGTCTGCCACGCTCTCAACACGGTTTTCAATGATATAACGCGCCATCATACCGCGCGCTTTCTTCGCGTAAAAACTGATGACCTTGTATTGACCATTCTTACAATCTTTGAATACTGGCGTGATCACTTGCGCATCTAAATTCTTTGACTTAACCGCTTTAAAGTATTCATTTGATGCAAGGTTGATAAGGACATTATCACCTTGAGCAGAAATCGCTTCGTTAAGCTTGTCCGTAATAACGTTGCCCCAAAACTGGTACAAGTTCGTACCCTTGTCGTTTGCAAGCTTGGTACCCATTTCAAGACGGTATGGCTGCATCAAATCAAGTGGTTTTAGTAAACCATAAAGACCCGATAGCATACGCAGATGATCTTGAGCATATTCGAAGTCCGCTTCAGATAAACTTTCGGCGTCTAGCCCTGTGTAAACGTCACCTTTAAATGCAAGAATGGCTTGTCGTGAGTTTTCCGTGGTAAACGTTTCACTCCACTCTTGGAATCGGCCCACATTTAAATCGGCAATCTTGTCGCTCACTTTCATTAAAGAGGCAACATCAGCAGGAGTCAGTTTGCGGCATACATCGATAAGCTCTTTTGAGTATTCGACCAACTCAGGTTGAGTAAATTTTTCTGTCGCTAACGGAGACTCGTAATCAAGAGTCTTCGCTGGAGAAACTACGATAAGCATGACTTTCCCTTCTCTAATTTTGTTTTTAATAGGGTACAAAAAAAGCCATGCATTGTCTGCATGGCTTTTTACATCGTACTAATAGCTTTCAACTATGAGTGATAGCTCACTTAGTCTTTTTTATCGTTGTACCAAATGCCTTCTTCAAGCTGAGATTTCAGCTCTGGGAAATCATTCGCATCAAATGTTGGCACTTTGCCTTCACCAAGCTGGCGGTTGTAATCTTTGGCCAGTTTAATCACGATGCCAGATAGCAAGATGATAGCCACTAAGTTAACTATCGCCATCAGACCCATAGAGACATCAGCAAGCGACCATACGACTGGTAACGAAGCTAGTGCACCAAACATCACCATACCAAGAACAATAACGCGGAAAATGCTTAAGCCCGCTTTATGATTGTGCTCTAGGAAGATTAAGTTCGTTTCAGCATACGAGTAGTTTGCAATGATTGAAGTAAACGCAAAGAAGAAGATTGCCACAGCAACAAAGATGCCGCCCCAATCGCCAACTTGTGAGCTCAATGCACGCTGAGTTAGCTCGATACCCGTCACTTCTGTTGCTTGACCGACATACTCACCAGACATCAGGATGATAGCCACTGTTGCAGAACAGATAACGATCGTATCCATGAACACGCCTAGCATCTGTACGTAACCTTGAGACGCTGGGTGTGGTGGGTAAGGTGTTGCTGAAGCTGCCGCGTTAGGTGCAGAACCCATACCTGCTTCATTCGAGAATAGACCGCGCTTGATACCGTTAATCATTGCCTGTGCAATTGCGTAGCCAAGACCACCTGCTGCTGCTTCTTGCAGACCAAATGCACTCTTAAAGATAAGCATCAATACATCAGGTAATTTCTCTAGGTTAGAGAACATGATGAACAGCGCTAGGGCTAGATAAAGTAGTGCCATGATCGGAACGATCATCTCAGCTACTCTTGCGATACGCTTGATGCCACCGAAAATAACAATTGCAGACAGTAAAACAACGGCAATACCGACATACAGGTTATTCCAACCAAATGCGTTGCTCATTGCATTGGCAATTGAGTTAGCTTGTACTGCGTTGAATACCAAACCAAAAGCGATGATTAGGAAAACTGAGAACAACACGCCCATCCAACGCATGCCCAGGCCTTTTTCCATGTAGTAGGCAGGGCCACCACGGTAGTTGCCATCATCATCTTTGGTTTTGTATAGCTGCGCCAGTGTGCTCTCAGCAAACGATGTTGCCATACCAAGCATTGCAATCAGCCACATCCAGAAGATCGCACCAGGACCACCCGCAGTCAATGCAACTGCAACGCCCGCCATGTTACCTGTACCAACACGTGCAGCAAGACTAGTACAAAGCGCTTGGAAAGAGGAAATACCAGCTTTGTCTGCTTTACGGCTGTTCTTAAGAACAGAGAACATGTGGCCGAAATGGCGGAACTGAATGAACCCTAATCGAACGGTGAAGTAAATACCAACACCAACAAGAAGATAAACCAGAATCGAGCCCCAGAGGAGATCGTTCATCAAATTGATTAAGTCTGTCATGTGTACCTCAAAGTGAGTTGCGCCAGTCTATGCGTCCTAGCCATCCACCAAATTGCCTGCTAAGTGTCAAAGTGTGCTTAGCTTTTTAAGTAATGTTTATGGGCAATCTAGAATCGTAAACGTCGCTTCATGCATCCATTTTACGTACCAGCGTATTTTTTGACGGGCGGATAATGCAACCTAGGAGCGCAAAAATCAATATGCAACAATAAGAATAACATTGTTATTTTTCACTATAAAGTCACCAAAAAATAACATAAATAGAAGACTTAACACTCAAAATGCGCAACATTTCAATTACCAAACACCAACATAAATAATTATTCTTCATTAAATGGAATGGTAAACCGTATAAACAAGAACAAGCTAGTATTCACAAGGTGTTACATAAATTTACGCTAGTGACTTACCATCTAATTGAACACTATTTCATCAAACTGATTTTATGCAACTTTAACCTTTGCGCAGTGCACCCATTCATCAAATCGAATTAACATAGAAAATCTCTCTATTTAATCGTTTTCTTGAGATCGTTTGTGCATTTTTTATCCACATCGTTGCAATAAAAAGTGTGATTTTGAGAATATTTTTGCACGAAAATGTCATGCTACCGACACAAATGCGAAATATATCATGGTTATTCTCACGGCTATTGTGGTACTAAAAAAACTCCACAAGGACTGGTTACAACAGTTTAGCTTAAGAAAGGTAAAGGTGGCTTATGGAAGGCTTTCAACTAGATGACATTTTTAATCTGGATACTACCTCAACAACCAAATCTCGTGCAAAACCAGTAAAGCGAAAGTGGCGTGAAATAGAAGAGATGAACGACAGACGCAATTTGCTTAAAGAGCTGCGCGAACTTGATGTCTGTACCGATTATAACTTGGAAGACATTAAACTCTAATTCAAACAAAAGGCACCTTACAGGTGCCTTTTGTTTTTTGTTTACAGTGACCGTAAACACCGTGAGTTTATGTACCAAGGTTTAAGTATGAATACCATTATTACTCAATGAGAATCTTCCGTACTTTTTGCCGAGAAATATGCACACTAAATTTTCGGTTGATTCCCAATAAATAAGAAATGTATCTCACAAACCCGAGAGACGGCTTTCGCTCGCTCAGGTTTCATCACTCAGGCTTAAACATACTCAGTATCACTTTGACGAACACGTTCGGCCAACTGCTTATAACGATCAGCAATCGTGTCACCAAACACAGGATCATCCTCACTGACGCTCCATAAGCTCTCGACATGCTGCCAATCTTCTGTGGTAAATAACTCTTCAATGAGAGGCAAAATTTTTCGCTCTTCTAGCTCCAAGTGGTGCCTTTGCGATTCTATGAAATCTTCTAGGTGAGCGACAAACATGTCTTGTGGCACAACAGCATCCTGAAGGATCATCTCTATCACGGATGAAAACTCTCTGGTTTTACTCGCTAACTCTAGATGTTCTTTCTCTAAATTTTCCATGGTTTGTTGCTTACCATAGTGTTCAAGAAAGTGGTGATAGAGGATATCTTCTTTCGGGTGGTGTACTTTCTCCGAATGATTAGAGAGGTAATCAACAATCTCGCTTACTAACGCATAGTTGATTACACGTTCTTTTTTTATCTCATTAAGCTTATGGCGCAGTATCGCCAACAGACGAACCATATAACCATGTTCGCGTCGAATTCTTTCGATCATCATAGCGTCTCTCCTTAACACCTACTTTTAGTAAGTGTACATGAGAAATTTACTATCAGCCTCGAGCGTGCTCAAAAAAACAGCGATCATACCATCCATGATCGCTGTCTCTTCATTTATACCGTTAATGGCAAATGCCAGTTAATTGGTGCTTTTTCTTGTGATGTAAGCAACTGGTTTGCTTGAGAGAAATGCTTACAACCGAAAAAGCCTCGATGTGCAGAAAGTGGCGATGGGTGTGGGGCAGCTAACACATGGTGCTTATTGCGATCGATAAAACGACCTTTCTTCTGTGCATGTGAACCCCACAGCAAGAACACTACACCTTCTTGATGCTGATTAATGGCTTCAATCACTCGGTCAGTAAACGTTTCCCAACCTGTCTTTGAATGTGAATGCGCTTTACCTTGCTCCACCGTTAATACCGTATTGAGTAACAATACGCCTTGTTCAGCCCAGCTTTGCAAAAAACCATGTTGAGGGATTTGGAAACCTTCAATATCTTGCGCCAGCTCTTTATACATATTAACCAGTGACGGTGGCGTTTTAATGCCAGGAAGTACAGAGAAACACAGGCCATGCGCCTGATTTGGGCCGTGGTATGGGTCTTGTCCTAGAATCACGACCTTAACGTCTTTGAACTCGGTAAAACGAAACGCGTTAAAGACATCTTTTGCGGGAGGAAAAATAGCTTTGCCTGCGGCGCGTTCGGCTTCAACAAAATTCAAGGTGTCTACAAAGTAGCTCTGCTTTTTCTCTTCGCCGATCACATCGTGCCAAGTGGGTGACTGATTCATGGAAAGTTCCTGTCCTAAATTTTGCTTCTATTCTAACGAGCGAAACTAAAACAAACAAAAACTTACCACGAACTTGAGACAAGTAATAAAAGACTAATGCTTCTGTGGCGTTCGAAAATGCCCCTGTCCGGTAATGTGACGATTAGGCATCGGTAAGCGAAGCACGCGACGAGTGTAAGCATAAGGAGTAAAAGAGAGTGGTCGAGACATATTGGCATCCTTCTTTGCTAATTCAGAGATTGATGTTCAATGACTAAGAAAGAAAGGTGCCAACTTTGTGGTTACGCCATTAACTGGCAATGGCCGCTAAATGGAATTGACGCAACGTGTCGATCTCTTGCTGCCAAATATCTGGATCAATTGTTTCTAAAATCAGAGGGATACCATCAAAACGAGGGTCTTTTGCGATGTACTCAAAGCAATCCCACCCGATCTCTCCTTTACCTAGAGAATGGTGGCGATCTACTTTGCTGGCAAACTCTACTTTTGAATCATTTAGATGCATTGCTCTTAAATAGTGCATACCTACGATACGGTCGAACTCTGCAAAGGTGCGCTCGCAATCTTCTTTTGTACGTAAGTCATAACCAGCCGTAAAGGTATGGCAGGTATCAATACAAACGCCGACACGATCTTTATCTTCCACTTGCTCGATGATTTCAGCAAGGTGTTCAAACTTCCAGCCTAAGTTAGTGCCTTGACCTGCCGTATTCTCGATAACAGCGATCACATTCGGCACCGCTTTATGCGCAAGATTGATCGACTCGGCGATCATCGCGAGGCACTCCTGTTCAGAGACTTTCTTTAGGTGACTACCCGGATGGAAGTTAAGCAAAGTCAGCCCCAACTGATTACAACGCTCCATTTCATCAATAAATGCCGCGCGGGATTTATTCAGCTTTTCTTCTTCCGGCGCACCCAAGTTAATCAGATAAGAATCATGGGGAAGAATATGCTCTGCTCCGAAACCCAGCATTTTACAGTTCGCTTTAAACGCACTGATGGTTTTTGCTTCTAAAGGCTTCGCCACCCACTGGCGTTGGTTTTTTGTAAATAGTGCGAAGGCATTCGCGCCAATTTCACGAGCTCTCAACGGAGCTTGATCGACCCCACCAGCAGCAGAGACATGTGCACCAATGAGTTTATTCCCAAGCTTGTTTTTCATGTTTGTCATTTAATCACTTTAGACTTTCAGTATTGCTACCTAAATACAGATAGTTGCGTTAACCAGTTTAAACTTTAATCTCAATTTGTAGTAAATTTACAACAAAACCAGTTATTAAATATTTTTTATATTATCAAATAAATTGTAATTATTTTGTTTTCAAAGGTTTTATTGATTTAACTCAATAAAATTACCTTAATAAAAATAATGTTTTTGGTTGTTTTTTGACTTAAATCAATATTAAAATAGTGGATATTAGCTATATAATACTCAGCTCAACGAAAATTCGAAAATTAACACCAATAATCACCACGTAAGTGGTCTAGGAGATAGTGATGATCCAAGGTATCCAAATTACAAAAGCGGCAAACGACGACCTACTAAACTCTATCTGGCTATTAGATAGCGAAAAAAATGAAGCTCGCTGTGTTGCTGCAACTGCTGGCTACGAAGCAGACCAAGTTATCGCAATCAGCGACCTAGGTGAATACGAAAGCCGTGAAGTTGCAATCGAAACTGCTCCTCGTATCGAAGGCGGCCAACACCTAAACGTGAACGTGCTTAAACGCGAAACACTAGAAGATGCAGTTGCACACCCAGAGAAATACCCACAACTAACTATTCGTGTTTCTGGTTACGCAGTACGTTTTAACTCGCTAACTCCAGAGCAACAACGTGATGTAATCGCTCGTACTTTTACTGAGACTCTATAATCTCTCAGTAAACTAGCTCGCTAGAATTTAAAAAGCTTGGTCAGCAATGACCAAGCTTTTTTTGTTTCAGAATCCTTCTAAACCCTTTCTATAATGGAAAGCAACTCGCCTCTAAGGTGCATTTCTTTGCGAAGGATCTTTCTGAAACGCTTGCGCTAAAGAGGTTGGATCAAGCCTATCTCTTTGCAGTGACGCCCCTTCTGCCCACCAAATCAATTGATACATAGTGCGATTCATATAGCTGTCCCACTGCACCTGATCCGACTCATCCGCAGCAACGCCCTGTTCATCAAACACCTCTTGTGCTTTCGGAATATGGATCATTGCCGACACAGGCAAGCACCCCAGCTCAGATAAGAAAGTACGCATCGACACTGCAGCACGAGCACCACCCCATTGCCCAGCAGAGTAGGTCACGATCGCACTTGGCTTATAGGAAAACAGCGAACTGCCAAAATGGTTAAGCATGTTTGCCAAGGCTGGACTCATCGAATGGTTGTATTCCGGGCTAACCATCACATACCCATCGGCATGTTTGATTTTGTTTGCCAACTCGCTTAGGTGCTCTGGCACTTTAGAGCGGTGATAAGCAAACTCGGGCTTAAACACATCGCCAAAGTCATAGTCCAATGGGTCAATGATTTCGACAGTATGTTGCGAATGCTGACTCACGATGAGTTTTTCACACGCTCTACTGACTCGCATTCCTAAACGGGCTGGTCTTGGTGGCGTGCTGTCTCTCACCGAACCTAGAAAAATCAAAAAATGCATGCTTCTCTTTCCATCTCATTTAGTTAAGTTCGTTTCTCAATCATAAAGAGAGTTAAAACTTACCGACAATAAAAAAGGTGAATGATTGCTCATTCACCTCTCGTTATTTGTGTTTTTGATACTGACTGTATTTTTGAAGCTTACTGCACGCGGCGCAGTACTTGCTTCAGTGCGTCAAAGTCTGCGTCGAGATCTTCCGATAGCAGCTCCATCGCAGCGTGCTTCGCTAGTGGCGCAGGAAGGTCGATATCTGATTCTAGAATATCATCCACCACTTCTTTGAACTTCGCAGGGTGAGCAGTACATAGGAACAGACCGGTTTCACCGTCTTGCAATTGTTCTTCAAGAACGCGGTAAGCAATCGCACCGTGCGGTTCACACAGGTAACCCATGCTGTATAGATCTTTTACTGACTGTGCGCTTTGCTCATCAGATACTGCACCTTTACCTAGCGTCTCCAAGCCCCACTCTTTCACGCGACACAGCTCTTCAATACGAGGCCAGTTGTTTGGTTGGCTCACGTCCATCGCGTTCGATGTTGTTGCGACTGTTGGTTTTGGCTCCCACTTACCTGTTTCTAGGTAGCGAGGAACCGTGTCATTGGCATTAGTTGCAGCGATAAAGCGTTTGATAGGCAAGCCCAGCGCTTTTGCCAGTAGACCAGCAGTTAGGTTACCAAAGTTACCACTTGGTACAGACACAACAAGGTTTTCACGCTCTTGCTTGCTCATTTGCGCAGCTGCTTCAAAGTAGTAACAGATTTGCGCCATCAAACGGCTGATGTTGATTGAGTTTGCAGAGTTCAGACCGATCTCTTCACGCAGTGCAGAATCATCAAAAGCTTGCTTAACCAGCGCCTGACACGCATCGAAGTCTCCATCGATCGCGACAGTATGGATGTTCTTACCAAGCGTACAGAATAGCTTCTCTTGCAGTGGGCTGATCTTACCTTTCGGGTAAAGAATCACAACGTTGATGTCTTCCATACCGTAGAAAGCATGCGCAACGGCTGCGCCAGTATCGCCAGAAGTTGCTGTCAGAATGGTGATCTTGCCACCGTCCGAAACGGCTGCAAGAGATTGCGCCATAAAGCGACCACCAAAGTCTTTAAACGCAAGCGTTGGGCCATGGAACAGCTCCAGTGCGTAAACACCATCTCTTACTTGGTTGATAGGCGCAGGGAATTGGAATGCAGCATCAACAAGAGCATTCACTTTCTCCTCTGTAAGTTCATCCCCAATTAACGCCGATAGAATCTTAGTGCTACGAGAGACAAAGTCTTCTGCAAGCAGCGCATCGATATCTTCAAATTTTGGTAATTCCGATGGGAAAAATAGGCCTTGATTGCGACCTAACCCTTGGCGAACGGCTTGGCCAAAGGAAACTTGTTCATCATTTTCTTTTATATTGTAAAGCTTCATAGCTCACTTCCTGTTACTTTCGAACCCTGCTTATCTAGACGACAAACGTGGACGAATCCTTCTTCGTTTTGTACGTAGTTTTGTTCTAACCAGCGAGCAACTCGCTCAGCGACATCTTTCTCTTTGCAAATACTGAACAGTGTCGGACCACTGCCAGAAATACCGGTTGCCAATGCACCCGCAGACGCTGCGTATTGACGTGCATTCGCAAAACCTGGAAGCAGTTTCTCACGATACGGTTCTGCGATCACGTCTTTGATCATTTTTGCAGCAAGTTCTGGCTGACCAGAATGACACGCATGAATAAAGCCCGCAAGGTGGCGACCATGAGCAATGATATCTTGTCGGCGGTATTGAGATGGTAGGATCTCACGCGCTTCCGCCGTTGATACCTTGATACCCGGATACGCCATCACCCAGTACCAATCATCAAAGCAAGGCACTTCTTGACTGATGATACCCAACTCTTCAAGCATCAGTTGCACACCACCAAGGTAACATGGCGCAACGTTGTCGTAGTGAATACCACCAGAGATCTTGCCTTCCATCTCTCCCATCAGCGCCAATAATTCTGTCTCGTTAAGTGGCTGTCCATGGAATCGGTTCAATGCATCTAATGCAGCGACGATAGAACATGCACTTGAGCCTAAACCAGAGCCAATTGGCATGTTCTTTTCTAGCGTCATCTCAAGTGGTTTTAGCTCAACGCCTTTTTTGTCTAACTCACGAGCAAACACGAGCCAACAGTCGTAGACGATGTTCTCTTTTGGTTCAGTTGGCAATTTCTCAACAAAATCACCCGCCGTTTTAAGGCTGAACGGATCAGCCCCAGATTTCACCAATACACGGTCACCCAATAGTGTGCCATCCACTGGAGACACGGCAGCCCCCAGCACATCAAAGCCAACGCTTACATTACCAATTGATGCTGGGGCATAAACCACTACATCCATATCACTTGAACTCATTATTGTTATACCCCTAGTTTCCAACCTAAAGTACGCATCACGTCAGAAAATACACCCGCAGCCGTTACTTCGGTGCCTGCACCATAGCCACGTAACACTAGTGGGATTGGCTGATAGTAACGGCTGTAAAATGCCAGTGCGTTTTCACCGTCCTTGATTTTATACATTGGATCGTTTTCATCCACCGCTGCGATGCTTACTGTGCACTTGCCCTCATTAATCTCACCAACGTAGCGCAGTACTTTGCCTTCTTCCGCTGCCTTTGCAGATAATTCTTTAAAGTAGGCGTCTGCTTCAGGTAAACGCGCCATAAATTCATCAACGCTACCAGAATCATCAAAACCTGGTGGCAGTGCTTGATCAACCACAACGTCTTCTAGTTCTAGAGACATGCCTGCTTCACGAGCTAGGATCAGAAGCTTACGCGCAACATCCATACCAGAAAGATCATCACGAGGATCCGGTTCAGTAAAACCATTTTCTTTTGCGATATTAGTTGCTTCACTTAGGCTCATACCTTCATCTAACTTACCGAAGATGTATGACAGAGAGCCAGAAAGAATACCGCTGAAGCGCTCTAGCTCATCACCCGCTGAGATTAGGTTTTGCAGGTTTTCGATTACCGGTAGACCCGCCCCCACAGTTGTTTCGTACATCAGCTTGCGACGAGAGCTGCGCGCAACATCGCGAAGCTGATGGTAGTAAGCCATGCTTGCTGTGTTTGCTTTTTTATTTGGTGTAACGACATGGAAACCAGCAGCTAAGAAATCAGCGTATTGGTTCGCGATATCTTCACTTGATGTACAGTCAACCAATACTGGGTTGATGATGTGGTTACGTTGAACCAAAGAAATCAAACGCGCTAGGCTGAACTCTTCTGTCGCAGCCGACATACGATCACGCCAATGATCGAGTGGCAGACCTTCACTATCAAGCAGAAGAGCTTTGCTGTTTGCCAAGCCACACACGCGAATAACGATGCCTTTTTCCGCAAGCTTCGCCTGTTGACGCTCGATCTGATCCACCAGCTCACCACCAACGCCGCCAATACCAACCACGAATACGTCTAAGAAGTGCTTAGAGTTGAATAGGTTCTCGTGACACGCTTTGATCGCTTCAGAGATTTTATCTTCAGGAATCACGGCTGAGATTGCACGCTCAGATGAGCCCTGTGCGATGGCTACAATGTTTACGTTCACTTCAGCAAGAGATGAGAAGAAGCGAGATGCAACACCGCGCGATGTACGCATGCCGTCACCAACCAACGTTATGATTGAAACATTATCAATAAACTCGACCGGCTCTAATAAGCTATCTTTCAGTTCCAACTCAAACGCATCGGCCAGTACTTGTTGCGCTTTTGCTTTATCTTCTGCCTCAATACAGAAGCTAATGCTGTACTCAGAAGAAGACTGAGTTATAAGAACAATAGACACACCAGCGGAAGACATTGCGCCAAATACGCGGCTTGCCATGCCAACCATACCCTTCATACCTGGGCCGGAGACGTTAACCATGGTTAGGTCGTTTAGCGTCGTGATACCTTTGATCGCCAGATTGTCTTCACCAGTGTCTTGCCCAATCAGAGTTCCTGCACCTTGTGGGTTAAAGCTGTTTTTGATCAGACATGGGATGTGGAACTGCGCGATAGGAGCAATGGTCTTCGGATGCAAAACGGAAGCACCGAAGTAAGAAAGCTCCATTGCTTCTTGGTAGCTAAGAGATTTAAGTAAGCGAGCATCTTCCACTAAACGAGGGTCGCAGTTGTATACACCGTCTACGTCAGTCCAGATCTCACAACAATCTGCGCGCAGACACGCCGCAAGAACCGCCGCTGAGTAGTCTGAACCATTACGACCTAGTGTAACTAGTTCACCTTTCTCGTTACCGGCAGTAAAACCAGGCATGATGTTCACATGACCTTGAGGAAGAGGATTCTGGCGGAAGTTCTGAGTCGAAACTTCAACATCGACCATGGCTTCTAGGTGATCGCCTTTTGCGTATAGATACTCGACTGGGTCGATAAGATGCGCAGGTTGGCCTTTCGCTTCAAGCACTGCCTTCATCAATTGAATTGAAACGCGTTCGCCTTTGCTGATGATGCGTGCATTGACGTTATTTGGGCACATGCCAAGAAGGTTGATGCCATGAACGAACTGGCGTAATTGAGAGAGAGAAGTTTTCACTTGGTTATCGAAAGCTGAACCATCGATATTGGGTAGTACTGCTTGGATTTGAGTGAAGAGCGTTTTAAACGACTCCTCCAACTCTTTGATTTGTAGTTCTGCTTCACCATTGCGCAATGCGCCTTCAATGACCGCAACCAATTTGTTTGTTGTTTTACCAGGAGCGGAAAGAACAACCGCTACTTCTTCTTGTTGAGCGTTATTGGCAATAATGTCTGCCGCTCTCAAAAAGCGATCTGCATCAGCTAGTGATGATCCGCCAAACTTCAATACTCGCATCCCTTCCTCCGGTATATCTTCTTAAATTTGTCTAAATTCTGGATAAAAAAGCATAAAAAAAGGCCTGTATCTTGTTGGATACAGGCCTTTTTTGTGAATTTCTTTCGCTCAGCAGCCTGCCCCAACATGTGTCGTGTCGGTAATAATAATGGTCGTGGTCATTACTACTAGGCTGTTAGATGGCATAAATAAATAAATATTCAACGTTAATTGTGTTTGCTTAACTCTACGTTTACCGAGTTTCTGATACATAGTCAACAAAAAATTGTTTGTTTTTCCATCTTTCAGAGATTTCTGCTAAGCAATATCATTGATATTTATAGTTAATTACACATTATTGATCATTTGGAAATCTACAGTTAGTTTTTGTAAAGGACTTAACTATCATCACCAGTTCGGTTTTTTATCTAATAACTAGTCTAATCTTTGCCATAAAACGTACGATCAAATAATTCGAGAGGGTTGTGACACATAACAACAACTTAACTGTGACTTATGTTCATAGGATCGAATTATTTAGAAAATAGGTGAGCTAGCTTTCATATTCTATGCTTTAATAGTGAGAAGCTTTGGGCGCATACTAATAAAAAAGTTGACACAAGGAGTGGTGAACATGAAAAGATGGCTTTTTCTGTTGCTGTTTTTTGTGCCTGGTGTTTGTCTAGCAAACGAGCTTCCGCCGCTTCCAGGTAAATCATCCCCTTCTCCTCATAAACTATTCATTTCCAGCGACAGTTACCAGTCTGACAGTTTTGATGTTTGGAATATCGATACGGGTTACGCCTACGAACTTTTTGATTCGGTAGACGTTTATGTCGGTGCGCGAGTCAATAACTCTCCTACCCAAAATCAAAGTGGTTTTTTGAGTGGGATCAGCTATCACTTTAATGATCGTGTCACGCTGAAAAGTACAGTTCGCTCTTACAAGAACGAAACAGCGGAAGGTATTCGCCAAGACGACAGTAGCCTCGCGGCTGAAGTCTCAAGTCGCGTAAAAATTACCGATAAACTGGATTTTCACGCGACTCTTGATTACCAAGATTGGCAACAAGGCTTTGAAGTTGGTCTAGGCTTTCGTTTTTAGAAGTCCAGCTTTTGCTTAGAAATCAATACACCGTTCCAGTCCGCGTAAACGTAGTGCTTAGGTTGAACGATTTGGTTTTGCATCGTTAAGGTTACGTTTACCTCTCCTATCCCGCGTTTCTCTGTTTTAAACGGGTTAGTTCCAAGAGCTTGAACGCCAATGTCCATTTGAGATATTTGTGCTACATCGCGTATTGCACCATAGACAATGATGCCTTCCCACCCATTTTCTATTCCGAGTATCGCTAATTGATCGCCGAGTAATGCTCTCTGACACGATCCATGCCCGTCAACAATCAATACTTTACCCGTTCCATCTTCGCCCAGTACTTCACGCACTTTCGAGTTATCGTGATAGCAGCGCACCGTAACGATTTCACCGTAAAAAGCGCTACGTTGACCAAAGTTCTGCAATGGTAAAGTAAGCAAGCTCACTTGGTCTTCAAATTGGTCACAAATATCGGGTGTAATGTCTCTCATATTTCCTCCGTGAATTTTCTCACCCAAGCGGTGCTTCAGTGAGCAGTATCCTTTTCTATACCTTCATACGAGCCGAGGTTTAATGGAGCCTAACGTATGAAAAACTTTCGGCTGCGAGCACGCAATAAGATAAAGTTGGTCATTAATGACGTAATAAATCGCGTTTTGTTGAAAGTCATTCGCCAATTCAACGGCTACCTCTGGCGACAACTCGACGGCAAAGCTTTCCTCATACCATGTAAAAGCGCTATCACCTACCGTGACAGGCGCGTAATTAACGTGCTGTAGCTGTTTTTCTAACGCGCGATTGTTTATGCTGTTCTCTTCTTTGGACCTCAAGTTACTGTATGGGTTCCAAGCGGTTATCACAGCATAGTTTGAAACACGCCACTCGGCTTCGAATCTGAAAAAAGATTCTGAATAAGCATTCCATAACGATGCGTCTATGTTCGTATTACTTTTTTCTATCATAAGTCTTAAACGATTAATAACAGTTACATTTCATCAATTGATATAAATCAACAAACTGAATGGAATTAACATTTGAGCATTGTTAGCATGCTGTTAACAATATAAAATCCGCTCAATATCTTAGGGTGTTTACGTTTCAGGCCCCACTGAAAGCAGGAAATGAAAGGTAAACAAGCCCTTTAGAATAAACGTCGCCATTGGATACTGGTGAGTTGGCAAAATTCCATGGAGGGCGGATAACTGAAAGAAGTGTTTTTTTGATCAACTTGATTTATTATCAAAATCACATTACCTGTATGTTATATTTTTGCCTAGAATTTATTCTATTAGCACAATTTTGTCACAAATTTAGGTACCGCCAATGCAAACCCCGCAGATTCTTATCGTTGAAGATGAGCAAGTAACTCGTAACACTCTTAAGAGTATTTTTGAAGCAGAGGGATACGCTGTTTTTGAAGCCAGTGACGGTGAAGAGATGCACCAAGTGTTGTCTGATAACTCAGTCAACTTGGTTATTATGGACATTAATCTTCCAGGCAAGAATGGCCTTCTACTAGCGCGTGAATTACGCGAGCAAGCGAACATTGCTTTAATGTTCCTGACAGGCCGTGACAATGAAGTAGACAAGATCCTAGGTCTTGAGATTGGTGCAGATGACTACATCACTAAACCATTCAATCCACGTGAGCTAACTATTCGTGCACGTAACCTACTTAGTCGCTCAATGAGCTCTAACGCGGTGCAAGAAGAGAAGCGCTCGGTAGAAAAGTATGAATTCAACGGTTGGGTACTAGACATCAACAGCCGCTCTCTAGTAAGCCCTGCTGGTGATAGCTACAAGCTACCTCGCTCTGAGTTCCGCGCACTACTGCACTTCTGTGAGAACCCGGGTAAGATTCAAACTCGTGCCGATCTTCTTAAGAAGATGACTGGTCGTGAACTTAAGCCACACGACCGTACTGTAGACGTAACGATTCGTCGTATCCGTAAGCACTTTGAGTCTGTTTCAGGTACGCCAGAAATCATCGCCACTATCCACGGCGAAGGTTACCGCTTCTGTGGCGATCTAGAAGACTAGATTTAACCGCTAATATGCGAAGGGCTTGCTCATTGAGCAAGCCCTTTTTGTTTTAGGTCTAACGACTAATGCAACATCATTGCGGTTAATAAACCTTGTTAATCTTCACGTACTTTTCGACTAACCAACGCTGTTTACCCGCATCGTCTAGAAGCACTGCGACATCAACCGACTTTTCTGTGTTCACATCAATGTGAGACGAGAACGCCACCTCCCATCGGCTTTCACTGTGCGTTCGAGTATCTAAAGACGCACTGTCCACCAACCACTCTTTTTGCCCCTGTTTAATAATAAGAGCTTCTGCCGTTAGATTTGCAGGAAGTAACTGATCTCCTTCGAGGTAAAGTGCACCTTGAATACTTTGCTCTTCCACGTCCCCAATATTCGGCATGAGGTTCACCCATAAATTACTTTTGAGCTCAACATTAACCTCATTAATCGTAATCTGACTGTTTTGTTGCCAATTCACATTTGGAACGGAACTACAGCCTGCCATCAATGCCATGGCTAATGCCAATGGTGCGATTCTTTTCATGTTATTTCCTTTGTTCCAACCAACTTTTGAGGACTTGAATATCGTTTTGGTATTCATTTTTGATCTCTTCAACCCAGTCTGAAATGTTTTCCCACCATGCTGGCATATCAGGCGATTGCGCTTTTTGCGCCACACTTTGGATACGTTTCAGGCCAATTGAACCTGCAGCACCTTTGATTTTATGCGCTTCAGAAACAATCCCATCTTGATCTTTCGCTGTCATGTTTGAATCTAAGACATCGATATAGTCTGGCATCATATCTTCAAACATTTTTATGCTGTCGTAGACAGGTTTTGCACCAACAATGTCGACGTAAGACTCTAACATATCCATATCGAGCAAATGTGTCTCAATCACAGGAGAAGGCACTGGCTCTTCCACTGTTTCGGGACCGCTCACTACTTCCTTAGGTTGTTCTAACTGGTGAGCGAAGAATTTATCAATCACTGACTGAATGGCATTCACTGCCAGCGGCTTACTGATCGCATCATCCATGCCGTTATCTAAGTATTCACGACGATCTTTCATTACATTAGCAGTTAAGGCGACCAATGGAGGAAGATTGTTATAATGCTTGCGGTAATAATTGGCGACATCAAAGCCCGTCATATCAGGCAGTTGGATATCCAACAACGCTAAGTCGTATTTTTCTGGCACAAAGTTCACTAACGCTTCTTGGCCCGTCATTGCCACGGTGACAGAGTGCCCTAGGCTCTCAAGTAACGATTTAGCCACAGTTACGTTAAGCTCGATGTCTTCGACCATAAATATGTTGAGGCGCACATTGTCGCGTTTCGCATCAATGACTGGCTCAGCTAGTTCAACAATCGGAACGTGGATCGATACAGTAAAAGTGCTACCAAAGCCTTCCTCACTGGTAACCGTAATGTCACCATCCATCATATTGATCAGTTGCTTAGATACCGCCAAACCAATACCTGTACCGACCGCATGCAGGTTGTCCTTGCCTGATTTCACTTGGTAGTACATCGCAAAGATCTTATCTAGCTCTTCGTCTGGGATACCAATACCTGTGTCTTCCACTTCCATAATAATGGTCGCAAAATCGTCTTCGACATCCGCGCTCACTGTCATCACAACGCCACCTTCTTTGGTGAACTTCATTGCGTTGCTGACCAAGTTCCAAATCACCTGACGTAGACGGGTTGCATCCACTTCAATTGCTTTTGGCAAATCGCTTAAACGTTCTAAGTCAAAGCGTAACCCTTTTTGTTCTGCCATCAGAGCTGAGATGCTTTCAATCTCTGCGACGAAGTCTTCGAAGTTAAGTGGCGCAGGTAATAGTTCTAACTTACGGCGATCAAATTTATCCATATCGATAATATCGTTGAAGATGTTACCTAGCGTAATCGCACTCACATTGATGGTCTGCATGTGTTTACGCTGCTCTTCTGTCAACGGACTATCTAGAAGCATACGACTTAAGCCTACAATGCCATTCAGCGGCGTTCGCAGCTCATGACTGATGGTTGAGATGAAGGTAGTTTTGTCGCGGCTTGCTTTCTCTAACGACTCTTCATGGCGCTTACGTTCAGTGATATCACGACCGAACCCAACGAGACCAAGGTGGCGGCCATCTTTGCTGTAAAATGGCACTTTACGCAGCTCAAAGTAATGCTTGCGACCATCTGGGTATTCGAGCCATTGCTCGTAAGTAATTGCTTGATTATCGGAAAAAACCTTTTGGTCAGTATCAACGATATGCTCGGCGATTTCTTTGCTATACACATCCCAAGGGCTTAATCCGACTAACTGGTGCTCTTTCTTGCCCGTTAGCTCTTCCATCGCGCGGTTACAGCCAGAAAAAACACCATCCGCATTGCGGTAGTAAATTAAGTCTGGTGAGGCATCAATAAATGAACGCAGTAATGCAGTACGTTCTGCCAACTCTAATTGAGTACGTTCGCGTTGGAATACCTCATTTTCGAGGTCTTGCATCGCCTCTTCACGCGCTTCTTCCGCTTTAATACGCTCTTCAATTTCTTGGTTAAGCTTTTCAATGTTTTGTTGAAGTTGGTAATTCAACTCTTGATCTCGCGAACGCATGTCCTTCAGTTTGGACACCAGCTTAGTTAAACGCTGGCGAGACTCTTCTAGTTGATCGACAACCACAGAGAGGAAGTAAACCGCCCAAGGGGTGATCAATAGACCAAAAAACACCGAACGGACAATGTCGATATCATCTACTCGCCCTTTAAGAGCTAAAGTAATCCCTACCTGCACCACAACAGCTAATGCCACCAGCGCAAGGGCTAGCAAAATAGAGAAGCGAACAATCCCCAGTTTGACTAGCAAGTCGACATAATACTGGGCGAGATTTTTCATGGGTTTCATTAACTACTCCATGGTGGTGGCTAGATAGCGCCATTCGATGATGAAAAACAGGTAAATGCACTCGACCTAACGCAATTTAGGTCTGTTTGATTAGTGAAAAACACACGGTGCGATCTGCGCTTGTGACACGAGATAGAAAGATAAACCAACGAGCGCACAGGCTTCTGTAAGTTTAACGTGTTTAATACGGTGATTTAAACAATCAGCTATCAACTTAGAGCAAGCGGTCACAAAGCGTTAGCAAGAACTGGGGTGAATACAGGTGCGATTACGTCCATCAGCTTTAGCTTGGTATAACGCACTGTCAGCCATAGCGATGCCCATTTCGGGTTCATCACCATGCTGAGGAATGTAAGAGACCAGACCGATACTGACGGTAAGGCGTTCAGATGCTTCTGAACTGTCGTGTTCCATATCAAGCTGTAGAATTTTCTCATGAATACGCTGTGCTACGTTGCGCGCACCTTCCGTGGTGGTATTCGGCAAGATAAAACCAAACTCCTCGCCACCATAACGCGCAACACAATCCGAAGAACGATTGATGACTTGTGTAAACACGGTAGCGACACTGACTAACGCTTCATCACCTTGTTGGTGACCGTAACAGTCGTTGTAATCTTTGAAAAAGTCGATGTCACATAACATGATGGTGAGCGGCAGCTTTTCTCGAGCGTGGTGGTACCACAATACCTGCAGTTGTTCGTCGAAACGGCGTCGGTTCGATACTTGAGTTAAGCTATCCATAAAGCTCAATTTTTCTAACTCTAGGTTGGCTTTTTCCAACTTTTGTTCTGCAAGATAACGCTCAGAAATATCACGCGCCATGATCAGCACACCATTCGTTCCTGATGCTTTATCTTTAAAAGGCGATTTCACCACATCAAACCACGTACTTTTACCATCACTACTCACGACTTTATCTATGTATCGAACTGGCTCTAACTGGCGTAATGCTTCTAAGTCACTGTCTGCTAAGCGCGCGTACATCTCTTTAGGAATCACGTCTTGGAGGCGCTTACCTATCAAATCAGAAATTTTTGAAATGCCTAACGCCTTAACAAAAGGCTGATTACACGCTTGATAGACCATGTTCTCATTGAAAATACCAATAGAGTCCGGACTGGCATCCAGAATCGTTTGTAAGATAGTATCTCTTTGCGCTAGCGCCACCTCTGTATCTTTGCGACGCTCCATTTCATCTCGCAGATTCTGTTGCATCTTGTGCCATTCAGTCACGTCATGACTAATAGACAGCGTTCCGATAAGCTCACCACTCGGCGAAACAAGAGAGTTTTGATTGACTTCCAATAAGCAACTTCGACCTTGTGGATCCGTTGTCCATATACGTTCGCTTTTTCTGGTCATCTTACCCAAGGCCTTGGATGCGCAAGCTTCTTCCCTTCGCCCTTGCCAGAATTGATCAAATGCTCGATTGGTCGTTAACAGATTGCCTTGGCGGTCTTGGGTACAAATCAGCTCTGAAAGTGAGTCTAATGCCGAACGTGCGATGATTAATTGCGCAAGTTCTTGTTGCTGCTCTTGGTGAGTGGCTTGATATGGCTGAGCATAAAGAATCCAAACTCGATGATTGCGCAATAAACTCTTTCTGCCTGACAGCTCCACTTTAATAGATTCACTATCAGATAGTCGCCAGTCAAAAGCCTGCTGACGAAAATGACGACTAGAGAAGCGATCGAGAAACTGCTCAAGCTCATGAATATCGAATAAAGCAGGATACAAATACCCCGTTCCCAAAGAGCGAATGCCTAATAACTGCATCGCAGCCTGGTTAGATAGCAAGAGCTGAGCATGGCTAGTGTCCACCACTATGACTGGATAGGGAGAATCCGTTACTAGTTGCTTAAGTGACGTCTGAAAGTGCAAATAGATCAGTGCTAACGCGCACACGCCTGCGATTAATAACAAGACGACATAGCCATAACCGCCTTGACCACCCCAAAGCCAATTGAGTAACTGATCCATCGTTTAAACCTTCAAAGAACACTGGTTAAAATATATCAGTTATTTATTGAGCGATCTGCTATTAATTCCGGTTTAGTATAGATAAAGGCATTCCCCGTAAGGCTCCCTTGAGCACCATGAGCACTGAGATCTCGACCAATTTCTGTCATCGCTAGCCAACGGTTTTCACACCACAGAGGCGATAATAACGTGGGCCTCCTAGCTGCTGATGAAACGCGATGATAAATCACATCTGGTGGTGTCATACGAATCATTTCACTGGCGATCGCAACATATTCTTCTAATTCAGGGGCTTCTAGCTTTCCAGCACGCCAAGCTTTCGCCATGGTGCTACCTTCGACAATATGCAAGCCATGTAACTTGATGCCATCCGTTCCCACGGTCAACACTTTTTGCAGCGTTTCAATATTTTCGGCGCGGGTTTCTTTGGGTAAACCCACAATTAAGTGAGTACAAACCTTGATTCCAAGTGTTCGCGCACGCTTAGTGATTTCGGCATAACACTCAAAGTCATGACCACGATTGATACGTTTTAGGGTGTCATTGTTGGCGGTTTGAAGACCTAGTTCTAGCCAAATTTCATAACCTTGCTGTACATAGCCCGACAGTAAATCCAATACCGCATCAGGGACGCAATCAGGACGCGTCCCCACACAAAGACCAACCATGTCTGCAGCCTTTAGTGCTTCCTCATACATGTTTTTGAGAACTTGTACTTCTGCATAGGTACTGGTGTAGGCCTGAAAATAAGCGAGATACTTCTTCGCTCTGTGAATTTCACCTGCGCGATCTTTTAACTGTTCGTGAATGCTTTTTATCTGGACTTCTTCATCTGCAAACGAAGCCACATTGCAAAATGTACATCCTCCCCGCCCAATCGTGCCATCGCGGTTAGGGCAACTAAATCCACCGTGCAATGTTAACTTATGAACCTTTTCACCGTATCGACGCTGAAGATCTTGGCCGATTGTATTGACCAACTCATGTAACTGCATAAATTCTCACCAACAATAAATCGTAATCAATCTCACTACGATCTGTGTAAATAAATTACATCCCTGCAAGAAAAAACACACAATATTAATCAATTCAAACACCCATCATGCGGGTCAAAATCAATAAACTTGCATAATTAAAGGCAAAAATCGTTCATGTTGCGTAAATGTTAAACTAAAAATGCATAATTAAACGAAAAAATTGGGTCACAACGCCGAGTTTTTCATTGCATTCTGAAGTGACAAAATTGTAGGATACTTACACAACCCCGTTGTTTTTGTGACTTTTATTACAAAGCACACTGCGGGATTTGTCGGTGTTATCCCACTCCTACCTATATAAATCACTAGATAGTGATAATAAATAAAGGGATACCACCAAGGATTGTTTTTCTCGCAAAACTTTTCCTGCGAGATACGGAAAGGAATCAAGACCGGTCAACCTAGATCGGTGGCGATAATAAATATAAAGGACAAGACGTAATCAATAGTCTAGGTAGTATTTGCTGCCCGGTACTTTTGCGTCGACATTGAACTGGAAGGATGTATCTATGGTAGATAGAGAGCAAAATCCACAGGGTCTGTACACTCCGGAACTGGAGCATGACGCTTGTGGTATCGGTTTTGTTGCTCACCTTAAAAACCGTAAATCTCATGAAGTAGTGACTCAAGCATTGGATATGCTGGCTCGCATGGAACACCGTGGTGGTCAAGGTTGTGACCCATGCAGCGGTGACGGTGCGGGTATCTTGTTGCAAAAACCTCATGAATTCCTATTAGAAGAGGCCGTTAAACTAGGCATTAAACTGCCTTCGTTTGAAAAGTATGGCGTTGGTGTCGTTCTTTTCCCAAAAGACGAATACAAACGCGAACAATGCCGTGACATTTTAGAGCGTAATGCCAAACGCTTAGATCTCGAAGTCATCGGCTACCGCGTATTACCAACCGACAACTCCATGATTGGTGCCGATCCACTAAGCACAGAGCCTCAATTTGAGCACGTGTTTATCTCCGGCGGCCCTGGCATCACGCCTGAAGAGCTAGAGCGCAAACTTTACGTACTTCGTAATTACACCGTACGCGTTTGCCTAGAAAGCGTTTCGAACATTGGTGACGACTTCTACATTAACTCCATGTCTTACAAGACATTAGTGTACAAAGGTCAGTTAACGACTGAGCAAGTACCTCAGTACTTCCTCGATCTGCAAAACCCGACCATGGTGACTGCACTGGCACTGGTACACTCTCGTTTCTCTACCAACACCTTCCCGAAATGGCGTCTTGCACAGCCTTTCCGTTACATTGCCCACAACGGCGAAATCAATACAGTTCGCGGTAACTTGAACTGGATGAAAGCCCGTGAAGCAATCCTAGAATCAGACCTGTTCACTCAGGCTGAAATCGACATGCTTCTTCCAATCTGTCAGGAAGGCAGCTCGGATTCATCTAACTTTGACATGGCACTTGAGCTCCTAGTTCTGTCTGGTCGCAGCCTGCCACACGCATTGATGATGATGATTCCTGAAGCATGGCAAGAAAACAAAAACATGGCTCCTAAACGTCGCGCGTTCTATCAGTACCATGCGAACATCATGGAACCATGGGATGGCCCGGCTTCCGTATGTTTTACTGATGGTGTTCAAGTTGGTGCGACACTAGACCGTAACGGTCTGCGCCCTTCTCGCTACACGGTGACCAAAGATAACTTCCTAGTGATGGCATCTGAATCTGGTGTTGTGGATATAGAACCAGAAAACGTTGAGTTCCGTGGTCGCCTACAACCAGGTCGTATCTTCGTTGCAGACCTAGAGCAAGGTCGAATCATCTCTGATGAAGAAGTGAAAGACACCATCGCAACGGCACAGCCTTACGAGAAGTGGGTAGAAGAAAACCTACTGAGCTTGAAGAAGCTGCCAGATGCGAGCAACCAATTCAGCCAACCTAAGCCAGAACACCTTCTACACCGCCAACAAGCGTTTGGCGTAAGCACTGAAGAAGTGAACGAAATCATCGTTCCAATGGCGAATGACGCGAAAGAGCCATTATCAGCAATGGGTGCCGACTGGCCTCTTGCGGTTCTCTCTCATCAGTCTCAACATCTTTCAAACTACTTCAAGCAGCTGTTCGCACAGGTAACTAACCCACCGATTGACCCGATCCGTGAGCGTATGGTTATGTCGCTGAACACTTACTTGGGTAAAGACCAAAACCTTCTGACTGAAACACCACTTCACTGTCAGAAAGTCGAATTAGAATCGCCGGTTCTGGCGAACTCAGAGCTTGAAAAACTGCGTGCGATCGATAACGAGCACCTACAAGCGAAAACGTTGGATATCGTATTCCAAGCTAGTGAAGATCAAGGCAAACTTGAGCGTGCATTAAAACGTATCTGCCAATACGCAGAAGACGCGGTTATCGATGGTTACTCAATCATCCTACTCACTGACCGCGCAGTGAATTCAAACCACGCTGCGATCCCAGCAATGCTGGCAGTTGGCGCAGTGCACCACCACTTGATCCGTAAAGGTCTACGTGCGAAGTGTGACATCGTGGTTGAAACTGGTGACGCGCGTGAAACGCACCACTTTGCAACACTACTTGGTTACGGTGCGAATGCGGTTAACCCTTACCTAGTGATTGAAACCATCATTGAACTTCAACGTACGAAGAAGTTGGATCCAGAAGCGAACCCTCGTGATCTGTTCAACAACTACCGTAAAGCGATTAATGGCGGTCTTCTGAAGATCTTCTCGAAGATGGGTATCTCGACGCTACAGTCTTACCACGGCGCACAAATCTTCGAAGCGTTGGGTATCCACAAATCAGTGGTCGACAAATACTTCACAGGTACGGTTTCTCGTATCCAAGGTCTAACCCTTGATGATATCGCCAAAGAAGTGCTGATCCGTCACCGCATCGGTTACCCACAACGCGAAATCCCAATTCAAATGCTGGATGTTGGTGGTGTTTACCAATGGAAACAGCGTGGTGAGAAGCACCTATTCAACCCAGAGACTATTTCTCTACTGCAAGAGTCTACGCGCAACAAAAACTACGATCAGTTCAAGCAGTACGCAACAGCAGTAGATAAGCAGGGCGACAACGCGGTAACCCTGCGTAGCCAACTTGAGTTCATTAAGAACCCAGCCGGTTCTATCTCTATCGACGAAGTCGAGCCAATTGAAAGCATCGTGAAACGCTTCGCGACGGGTGCTATGTCATTCGGTTCTATTTCTTACGAAGCACACTCCACACTAGCTGTTGCGATGAACCGTCTTGGCGCGAAATCGAACTCTGGTGAAGGTGGTGAAGACCCAATGCGTTTCGAGCGCAAAGAGAACGGCGATTGGGAACGCTCTGCAATCAAGCAGGTGGCTTCTGGTCGTTTCGGCGTAACCTCTTACTACCTAACTAACGCTGATGAGCTGCAAATCAAAATGGCTCAAGGTGCGAAGCCAGGTGAAGGTGGTCAGCTACCAGGCGATAAAGTAGATGACTGGATCGGTGCAACGCGTCACTCGACTCCAGGCGTCGGTCTTATCTCGCCACCGCCACACCACGATATCTACTCAATCGAAGATTTGGCTCAGCTTATCTACGACTTGAAGAACGCGAACCGCACGGGCCGTGTAAACGTTAAGCTGGTATCGGAAGCTGGTGTAGGTACGATCGCTTCTGGTGTTGCTAAAGCGAAAGCGGACGTTGTACTTATCGCAGGTTTCGACGGCGGCACTGGTGCATCCCCAATGTCTTCAATCCGTCATACAGGTCTTCCTTGGGAACTTGGTTTGGCAGAAACGCACCAAACGCTACTGAAGAACGGTCTACGTAACCGTATCGTGGTTCAAGCGGATGGTCAGATGAAGACACCTCGCGACCTTGCAGTGGCAACACTACTCGGTGCAGAAGAATGGGGCGTGGCAACCGCAGCATTGGTGGTTGAAGGTTGTATTATGATGCGTAAGTGTCATAAGAACACCTGTCCTGTTGGTATCGCGACTCAAAATAAGACACTTCGCGAGCGCTTTGATGGCCGCGTAGAAGACGTCGTCACCTTCTTCCAATACATGGCACAAGGTCTACGTGAAATCATGGCTGAACTTGGCTTCCGCACTATCGATGAGATGGTCGGTCAAGGTCAGAAGCTGAAGATTCGCCAAGACGTTTCTCACTGGAAATACAAGAACCTAGATCTGTCTCCTGTTCTTCACGTTGAGCAACCACGTGAAGCTGATGGTGTATTCAACCAAGCTCAGCAGAACCACAACTTAGAAGAAGTGCTAGACCGTAAGCTGATTCAAGCAGCGATTCCTGCACTCGAGAAAGGCGAAGCGGTGAATGCCGAGTTCCCTATCGTTAACACGGACCGCTCTGCAGGTACCATGTTGTCGAACGAAATCTCGAAAGTGTACAAAGATGCCGGTCTACCTCAGCCAATGAACGTGAAGTTCAAAGGTTCTGCGGGTCAGTCATTCGGCGCATTCCTAGCTAAGGGCGTGAAGTTCGAAGTAGAAGGCGACGCGAACGACTACTGGGGTAAAGGCTTATCCGGCGGTACTTTAGTACTTTATCCAGATGCGAAATCAAGCATTGTCGCGGAAGACAACATCGTGGTTGGTAACGTGTGCTTCTACGGTGCAACTTCGGGTGAGTCTTTCATTCGTGGTATGGCTGGTGAACGTTTCTGTGTTCGTAACTCAGGCGCGAAAGTAGTAGTAGAAGGCGTCGGTGACCACGGTTGTGAATACATGACTGGCGGTGCAGCCATCATCCTTGGGTCAACAGGTCGTAACTTTGCCGCAGGTATGAGTGGTGGCGTGGCTTACGTATGGGATAAATCAGGTGACTTTGAGTCAAAACTGAACCCAGAGTTAGTAGACCTAGATCCAATCGAGCAAGAAGACAGAGATCTATTACTCGACATGCTAACTAAGCATGTTCAATTCACAGGAAGTGAAGTCGCTCAGTCTTTCCTAGACAACTTTGAAGCAAGCCTAGCCTCTATGGTTAAGGTAATGCCGCGTGACTACAAAGCGGTTCTTCAAAAGCGTAAAGCTGAAGCACAGTCTCAAGGAAACGAAACTCAAGTGGAGGCCGTATAATGGGTAAGCCTACTGGATTTTTAGAGCATGGTCGTGAACTACCACAGAAGATCGACCCAGCTGAACGCATCAAGAACAACAAAGAGTTCGTTCTGAACGAGGAGTTTGGTGACAAGATCAATACTCAGGCTTCTCGTTGTATGGATTGTGGTGTGCCGTTTTGTCATAACGGCTGCCCTATCGGTAACATCATCCCAGAGTTTAACGATGCAGTTTATCGTGATAGCTGGGAAGAAGCATGGAACATTCTAAGCTCAACCAATAACTTCCCAGAGTTCACTGGTCGTGTTTGCCCTGCTCCATGTGAAAGTGCTTGTGTACTTGGTATCAACCAAGATCCAATTACTATCTGTAATATCGAGAAAACCATCGTGGAAACGGCGTATCGTGAAGGGTACGCCAAACCAAAAACACCACGCTCTCGAACTGGCAAAACCGTTGCGATCATCGGTTCGGGCCCTGCTGGCCTTGCGGCTGCTGAGCAGTTAAACAGCGCTGGTCATACTGTGACGGTATTCGAGCGAGACGAGAAAGTGGGCGGTCTGCTACGTTTTGGTATCCCAGACTTTAAACTGAGCATGGAAGTCATTGATCGCAAGATCAATCTAATGGCAGAAGCTGGCATTGAGTTTAAAGTAAACCAACACGTCGGTGTTGATGTAAATGCTCAACAATTGCGTCAAGAGTTCGATGTGGTTCTACTAACCGGTGGCTCAACGGTTCCACGTGATTTGCCCGTTCCGGGTCGTGAACTAAAAGGCGTTCACTTCGCGATGGAATTCCTAGGTCAAAACAACCGTCGCGCCAATAACATGGACCTGAAAACGGAAGAAATTCACGCTGCGGGTAAACATGTTGTGGTTATCGGTGGTGGTGATACGGGTTCAGACTGTGTGGGAACATCAAACCGTCACGGCGCAGCAAGTGTAACTCAAGTGGAAATCATGCCGATTCCACCAGAAAAGCGTCCTGCCAATATGCCTTGGCCACAGTACCCGATGATCCTACGTACTTCGACATCTCATGAAGAAGGCGTTGATCGTCACTGGAACATCCTAACTAAAGAGTTCATCGGTAACGACAAAGGTGAAGTTACTGGTCTTCGTTTGGCTGATATCGTTTGGGAAGAGGCGAAACCTGGCGAGCGTCCAGGCTTTAAAGAAGTTGAAGGCAGCGAGCGGGTGATTCCATGTGATATGGCATTCCTAGCGATGGGCTTCCTTCATCCTGAACCAACGGGCGTACTTGCTCAACTGGATATCGCACTAGACGATCGCGGTAACGTAGCAACTCAAGATTTTGCTACTAACCAAGAAGGCGTATTTGCTGCTGGTGATATGCGAACAGGCCAATCTTTGGTGGTTCGTTGTATCAATGAAGGCCGCGAATGTGCCCGTGCTATCGATGATTACCTAATGGGTGGCACAAACCTAGAAGCAAAAGCAGATTCACTGATGCTTTCTGCTTAACGAAGCAGTCATGCTTCTCTCTTTCAATTGCCTAATAGCCATCAGCAATATCGATGGCTATCGGTGAAGAAAGAAAACAATTCCTTCCAATCTTTCTATTTTGACCAGCATTTTATGCTGGTCTTTTTTATCTCCCACAGAATCAAATGTTACTTTTTTGTAACAATCAATTTTCTATCTATTTGAAATTATTAAACTATTTTAGCTTATTAAATGGTAAATCGTATATTCACGTGATGATCCACTAATAACTTGACCTTTTTTACAATAAGCTATAGCTTGTGAAGTTGATGAAAATAAAACACTCAAAAAATGTTAAATATTTCACAACTTTTACTGAATAATTATACATAAAGCTATAAAGATGACGCATAGTTAGTCATCGATATCAACGTAAGCAGTGTTGATATATCTGTCGGGATGACGGATAAGCAAAGGGAGAATTGCAATGGCTCTTTATGATCCAAGTCTTGAGAAAGACAACTGTGGATTTGGCTTGATCGCGCATATGGAAGGCGAACAAAGCCACAAGCTGGTACGTACAGCAATTTCTGCACTTGACCGCATGACTCACCGTGGTGGTATCGCCGCCGATGGTAAAACTGGTGATGGTTGTGGTCTTCTATTACAAAAGCCCGATTCCTATTTACGTCTTATTGCCGAAGAAAATGGTTTCAACCTTGGCAAGCAATACGCCGTAGGGATGATTTTCTTCAACCAAGATCCAGTCAAAGCTCAACTCGCTAAAGACATCGTCAACAAAGAACTGGCGCAAGAGACGCTAACTGTGGCTGGTTGGCGTGAAGTACCAACTAATTCAGAAGTACTCGGTCCAATTGCGGCCAACTCGCTTCCAAATATTCAGCAAGTCTTTGTCTCTGCACCGGCAGGTTGGCGCGAACGCGACATTGAACGTCGCCTCTACATCGCACGCCGTCGCATCGAGAAACAAATCACCGAAGATCCGGATTTCTACATCTGTAGCTTGTCGACTCAAGTTTTGGTGTACAAAGGCCTATGCATGCCTGCGGACTTACCGCGCTTTTATCTTGATCTTGCCGATCTACGTATGGAATCTGCTATCTGTCTGTTCCACCAGCGTTTTTCTACCAACACTCAACCGCGTTGGCCATTAGCTCAACCGTTCCGCTACCTTGCTCATAATGGTGAGATCAATACCATTGAAGGTAACCGACAATGGGCACGCGCTCGTGCTTACAAGTTCTCGTCACCACTGCTGCCTGACCTACAAACTGCAGCACCGTTTGTGAACGAGACAGGCTCAGACTCGTCTAGCTTAGATAATATGCTAGATCTCTTTTTAGCTGGCGGCATGGATATCTTCCGTGCCATGCGTATGCTTGTGCCGCCAGCATGGCAAAACCACCCTGACATGGATCCGGATTTGCGTGCGTTTTACGATTTCAACTCCAAACACATGGAACCATGGGATGGCCCAGCAGGTATCGTACTGTCCGATGGTCGTTATGCTGCTTGTAACCTAGACCGAAACGGTCTACGTCCTGCGCGTTATGTAATTACCAAAGACAAGTTGATCACTCTGGCATCTGAGGTAGGGATTTGGAATTACGCCCCAGATGAAGTTGCCAAAAAAGGTCGTGTAGGTCCGGGGGAATTGCTCGTCATCGACACTCGTAAAGGTAAACTTTGGCAGTCTAGCGAGATCGATAATGACCTGAAATCTCGTCACCCTTATCGCGAATGGATGGAGAACAACGTTCGCAAACTAACACCGTTCTCTCAGCTGCCTGAAGATCAAGTAGGTGAGCGCA
The DNA here is from genome assembly GCF_033338855.1 of Vibrio sp. Vb0937. NCBI lineage: Bacteria > Pseudomonadati > Pseudomonadota > Gammaproteobacteria > Vibrionales > Vibrionaceae > Vibrio > Vibrio sp. Vb0937. The sequence goes on from NZ_JAWOTK010000023.1 coordinate 35,127, forward strand.
GCTTTGATGAAGACTTGCTTAAGACTTATCAAAAGCAGTTTGCCATGAGCAATGAAGAAGTCGATCAAGTATTGCGTGTCCTCGGTGATATGGGGCAAGAAGCTGTCGGTTCGATGGGTGATGACACCCCGATGGCGGTTCTTTCTTCGAAAGAGCGCTTGGTGACTGATTACTTCCGTCAGAAGTTCGCGCAGGTCACCAACCCACCAATCGATCCGCTGCGTGAGAAACACGTCATGTCGCTGGCGACCAGCATCGGCCAAGAGATGAACGTCTTCTGTGAAACCGATGGCCACGCGCATCGTGTAACCTTTGATTCTCCAGTACTGCTCTATTCAGACATGCAGCAACTACTAGAGCTGAGTGACGATCATTACCGTAATACCATTCTCGATATCAACTACGACCCACAACAAAAAGATCTTAAACAAGCCATTAATGATCTGTGTGAGCAAGCAGAGCAAGTCGTTCGTGAAGGCACGGTTTTAGTCGTGCTTTCAGATCGCGCTTTAGTCAAAGGCAAGCTGCCAATTCCTGCAGCAATGGCGGTCGGTGCGGTTCAAACTCGCTTGATCGATGCCAACTTACGTTGTGATGCCAACATTGTTGTTGAGACCGCAACAGCTCGTGACCCACACCAATTTGCTGTCTTGCTTGGCTTTGGTGCTACTGCGGTTTACCCATACCTTGCTTATGAAGCGTTAGGTAAACTGATTGATGATAAAGCACTAGAGAAAGACTACCGCGATGTGATGCAAAACTACCAATACGGCATCAACAAAGGCCTGTACAAGATCATGTCGAAAATGGGGATCTCAACCATCGCCTCTTACCGCTGCTCACAACTGTTTGAAGCAGTTGGCTTGAGCCAAGATGTGGTCGATCTGTGTTTTAAAGGCGTCACAACTCGAATTGAAGGCGCGAATTTTGACGACTTCCAGCAAGATCTTACAAACTTATCTCGTAAAGCATGGGCGAAACGCAAATCGATTGATCATGGCGGCTTGTTAAAGTACGTCCATGGAGGTGAATATCATGCTTACAACCCGGATGTCGTCGGCACGCTGCAACAGGCCGTTAAATCTGGCGAAAGTAACGACTATCAGAGCTTTGCTAAGCAGGTAAACCAACGCCCTGTTGCCATGCTGCGTGACTTAATGTCGCTGAAAAAATCAGACTCACCGCTGCCACTTGAGCAAATAGAACCACGCACTGAACTGTTCAAACGCTTTGACTCAGCGGCAATGTCCATTGGCGCACTTAGCCCAGAAGCGCATGAAGCACTTGCAACGGCGATGAACCGTCTTGGTGGTTACTCTAACTCGGGTGAAGGCGGTGAAGATCCTCGCCGTTTCGGTACTGAGCGTAACTCACGTATCAAACAGATTGCTTCTGGCCGATTTGGTGTAACGCCGCATTACCTGACTAATGCGGATGTACTGCAAATCAAGGTGGCACAAGGTGCGAAACCGGGTGAAGGTGGACAGCTACCAGGACACAAAGTCACCGCAGAAATCGCAAAACTGCGTTATTCGGTACAAGGCGTGACTCTGATCTCCCCTCCTCCGCATCACGATATCTATTCGATTGAAGATTTGGCCCAGCTGATCTTCGACCTTAAACAAGTCAACCCGAATGCACTGGTTTCGGTAAAACTCGTCTCCGAGCCAGGTGTCGGCACCATCGCAACGGGTGTAGCCAAGACTTACGCTGATCTTATTACCATTTCGGGTTACGACGGTGGTACCGCAGCAAGCCCATTAACTTCGGTAAAATACGCTGGTAGCCCTTGGGAGTTGGGGTTGGCAGAGACACAACAAGCTCTGGTTGCTAATGGTCTGCGTCATAAGATTCGCCTACAGGTAGACGGTGGTCTAAAGACTGGTTTAGACGTAGTTAAAGCCGCAATTTTAGGTGCAGAAAGCTTCGGTTTTGGTACTGCGCCAATGGTCGCTATGGGTTGTAAGTTCCTACGAATTTGTCACCTCAACAACTGTGCAACTGGGGTTGCGACTCAAGACGAGACACTGCGTAAAGAATACTTCAAAGGTCTACCAGAAATGGTGATGAATTACTTCATCGGCCTGGCAGACGAAGTGCGCGGATTACTCGCCGAACTTGGCGTTGAAAAGCTGACGGACTTGATTGGTCGTACCGATTTACTTGAGGCAGTAGAGGGATTTACAGCGAAACAGACCAAGCTGGATCTATCCAATATTCTAGAAGCTCCAGTATCACCTGAGGGCCATCCGCTATTTTGGACAGAGCCAAACAAACCGTTTGATAAAGCTGAGCTCAACCAAAAGATCGTTGATGATGCCATGCATGCGGTCGAAAACAGTCAATCGGCAAGTTTCTTCTACAATGTCATCAACACTGATCGTTCTGTTGGTGCACGCTTATCTGGCGAAATAGCAAAACGCTATGGCAACCAAGGGTTGGCGGCTTCCCCTATCAAAATCTATCTTGACGGCACCGCAGGCCAGTCCTTTGGTGTTTGGAACGCAGGTGGTGTAGAGCTTTACCTCACGGGCGATGCGAACGACTACGTGGGAAAAGGCATGGCGGGTGGTAAAGTGGTTATCAAACCTCACCTTGGCACTGCATTTAAGTGTAATGAAGCAACCATCATTGGTAACACCTGTCTGTACGGCGCGACCGGCGGTAAACTATTTGCAGCCGGTAAAGCAGGTGAGCGTTTCGGCGTACGAAACTCAGGTACGATAGCCGTCATTGAAGGTGCTGGCGATAACGCTTGTGAGTACATGACTGGCGGTATTGTTGCCATTCTTGGTGCGACAGGTGTGAACTTTGGCGCGGGTATGACTGGAGGCTTTGCCTATGTTCTGGATGAGAACCAAAGCTTTGAAGGTCGAGTTAATACTGAGTCTGTCGAAGCCATCTCATTGTCCGATCTTTACATCCACCAAGAACATTTGCGTGGCCTAATTGCGGAACACCTTGAAGAAACAGGGTCGAGTCATGCTGAAAATATTTTGGCGAACTTTGATGAATGGATTCCAAAGTTCTATTTGGTGAAACCACAAGCGGCAGATCTTCGCACGCTACTTGGTCACCAGAGCCGCAGTGCCGCAGAGCTGCGTGTTCAAGCACAGTAATCATGGAGGATGTTTGAATCATGAGCCAGAACGTTTATCAATTTATCGATGTGCAGCGTGTAGATCCTGCGAAAAAGCCTATCAAAGTTCGTAAGATCGAGTTCGTTGAAATCTATGAACCGTTCACTAAACAACAGGCGACTGCACAAGCGGATCGCTGCTTAGATTGTGGCAACCCATATTGTGAATGGAAATGCCCAGTCCACAACTACATCCCTCAATGGTTAAAACTTGCCAATGAAGGTCGTATTCTTGAAGCGGTTGAACTATCGCATCAAACCAACAGCCTACCGGAAGTATGTGGGCGCGTTTGTCCTCAAGACCGCCTATGTGAAGGTTCATGCACGCTTAATGATGACTTTGGTGCCGTCACCATCGGTAACATAGAAAAGTACATTACCGACAAAGCGTTTGAAATGGGCTGGAAGCCAGATATGTCCAAGGTGGAGTGGACCGATAAAAAGGTCGCAATCATTGGAGCAGGCCCAGCTGGCTTGGCTGCCGCGGATATCCTAGTGCGCAATGGCGTTAAGCCCGTCGTGTTTGACCGCTACCCTGAAATTGGAGGCCTTCTGACCTTCGGCATTCCTTCATTCAAGCTTGAAAAAGGCGTGATGGAAAACCGCCGCCGTGTGTTCACTGAAATGGGCGTCGAGTTCCGCATGAACATGGAAGTAGGCAAAGATGTCCAAATGCAAGAGCTACTTGATGAATACGATGCTGTTTTCTTGGGCGTTGGCACCTATAAATACATGCGTGCAGGTCTAGATAATGAAGATGCGCCGGGTGTGTATGACGCGCTGCCATTTTTAGTTTCGAACACCTACAAAGTCATGGATCTTGAGAGTAACCAACCCTTTATCGATATGGCAGGAAAGAAAGTCGTCGTACTGGGTGGTGGTGATACAGCAATGGACTGCGTTCGTACCTCAATTCGCCAAGGTGCCTCCAACGTAGTTTGTGCTTATCGTCGTGATGAGGCCAACATGCCGGGATCTCGTCGCGAGGTAAAAAACGCAAAGGAAGAAGGCGTGAAGTTCATGTTCAACCTTCAGCCTTTGGGAGTGGAAGTGGATGCGTCAGGCAAAGTCTCGGGGGTCAAAGTGGTGAAAACCGCACTTGGTGAACCTGATGAAGCGGGTCGCCGACGTCCAGAGCCCGTTGAAGGCAGCGAGCACGTTCTACCAGCAGACGTTGTTATCATGGCGTTTGGTTTCCAGCCGCACAAAATGGACTGGTTAGCACCGTTTGATGTCGATTTGGATCAATGGGGTCGTATCAAAGCCCCAGCGAAGCAAGAGTTCCAATTCCAGACCAGCAATGAAAAGATCTTCGCGGGTGGCGATGCGGTACGAGGTTCTGATCTTGTCGTAACCGCAATTGATGAAGGACGAAAAGCGGCAGAAGGCATTCTCGATTACCTAGAAGTTTAATCTCAGCTAACCTCACAAAAAGGGTCCTGTTATTGGATCCTTTTTCTTTTGTATCCATATAATTAGAAACAAAATTATAAGAGTAAATACAATGAAAAAAGCCGCTCTCCTTTCCATTACTTTGCTCGGCTTAACCGCTTGTAGCCAAGGAGTCACAACCATGACGGATCGTTCTCAATCACCTTGTGGTGACAAACCAAACTGCGTCTCCACCCAAGACACGCGAGAAAAATACAACCTAACGCCATTTATCTTAGTTGATTCAGCGAACATCGACGCTATTGAGCAAGTTGCGCTTGAACTGCCAGGCGCGAAAACCGCGGTGAAAGAAAGCAACTACCTTCGTATCGAGTGCACATCTAAAATCATGCGCTTCGTGGATGACCTCGAACTAAAAATAGCAGGAGACCAACTGATTGTGCGCTCGGAATCTCGTGTGGGCTACTCTGACTTTGGCGTAAACAGAAAGCGCGCCGATCAATTACGAGAAAAGCTCACTCAAGCGAAGCTCATCAAATAGAAAACTGCCAACGGGGAGTGCTATACTCTCGGCCAACTAAAATATTTACTTAAAGAGAGTGTTATGAAAGTTGGTATCATCGGTGCGATGGAACAAGAAGTGACCATCCTGAAGCAAGCAATTACAAACTGCAAAACTGTAAATAAAGCAGGTTGTACGTTTTTCTCTGGTCAAATTAACGATGTTGAAGTCGTCGTACTACAATCGGGCATCGGTAAAGTTGCAGCGGCAGTGGGCACGACAATCCTTCTTGATGAATACCAACCAGACGTTGTGATTAACACAGGCTCTGCTGGCGGTTTCGATTCAAGCTTAAACCTTGGCGATGTAGTTATCTCTACAGAAGTTCGTCATCATGATGCAGACGTAACCGCTTTTGGTTATGAGATTGGCCAAATGGCCGGTCAACCAGCTGCATTCAAAGCGGATGACAAGCTAATGGACTTAGCCGAAAAAGCCCTAGCACAAATGGAAAACACTCATGCGGTTCGCGGCCTAATTTGTACTGGCGATGCGTTTGTTTGTACTGCTGAGCGTCAAGAGTTTATTCGTAAACACTTCCCGTCAGTTATCGCTGTAGAAATGGAAGCATCTGCTATCGCTCAAACTTGTCACCAATTCAACACACCGTTTGTTGTTGTGCGTGCAATCTCTGATGTCGCTGATAAAGAATCACCAATGAGCTTTGATGAGTTTCTACCTCTAGCAGCAAAAAGCTCTTCCGAAATGGTATTCAAAATGCTGGAACTCATTAAGTAAACGACTCATTCATGGAAGAAGTTTTTCAGTCATTTTATGCCAACGGTGCGCTCCTTATAATGTGGGGCGCACTGCTCTTGCACCTTCTAGTGCCAATCCCCCATTCAGTGCACCCCATCACTTTATGGCGAAAGCTAGCAGAACAGCTAGCCAACAAAGTGAACAATAATCACAATTACTCACAGAGTGTAATCTCAGGCAGTCTTGCACTAGGCTTGATGCTGTTTCCTTGTTTGATATTACTGATTGCAGTAAAGCCATTTGTTTGGCAAATCCCTTTATATGAACTGGTTCTATTGATCCTTGCGCTAGACTGGCGCAACAGCGAAACGTTAACGAAACAGCTCGTAACTAGTATGTCTTCGGAAGACAAAGCTCAGTGTCGAGCATTACTGAGACCATACCTTAATCGCGATACTGGTAGCCTCTCGATCGTTGGCATAGGTAAAGCTGGCTCAGAAACCCTGATTATGGGATACAGCCGCAACGTGATCGGTGTGCTATTTTGGTACGCACTAACAGGTGGCATTGGTGCGTTAATGTATCGACTCACAACAGAATTAGCGCGAGTGTGGTCCCCTAGCCGACGCCAATATTTGCCGTTTGGTAAACCTGTGATTCAACTGGTTGCTACTCTGGATATTATTCCACTTCGTCTCTTTGCCATACTTTTAGCTGCCGGAAAGAATACAAGTAATGTGCTCTCTGGAATACAACAGCAAGCGAAGTCTTGGCCCTTACCAGGACCTAGCTGGGTGTTATGTACTATCGGACACAAACTACAACTGTCTTTATGCGGCCCTGCTATCTATCAAGGTGTGCGTGCAGAGCGCGCAAAAATCGGTGGGCGCATTGCGCCATCGGCTATTCACCTTTCACAAATACATACGCTCCTCGTTTGGCGCGTCTTGGCTTGGATCGCAATCCAAAGTTTGCTTTTAGGAATAATTTATCAAGGATTATGATGAATAAATTATGCTTCGCATTAACGCTGTTTGTTTCGACAGCGACCTTCGCTCAACCCGCTCAACGCATTATAAGTTTAGCTCCACATGCCACCGAAATTGCCTTTGCAGCAGGGCTAGGAGACCAGCTTGTTGCTGTCAGCGAAATGAGCGATTATCCAGAACAGGCAAAGCAGCTAGAAAGAGTCTCAAATTATCAAGGAATTAAATTAGAGCGCATTATTGCTCTTCAGCCGGACTTAGTGATTGCTTGGCCAGCCGGAAACCCCGCTAAAGAGTTGGAGAAAATTAAACAGTTCGGTATTCCTATCTATTACTCCACTACAGGTTCATTAGAAGATATCGCCAATAATATTGAGCAACTCAGCCAATACAGCGAAACTCCACAAGTAGGAAAAAAGGCCGCTGAAGATTTTAGAACGCAGCTGAGTACACTAAAAGAACAGTACAACACGAACGAGAAAGTTAGTTACTTTTATCAGTTGAGTGAAAAGCCTATCATCACTGTCGCCGGAAAGAACTGGCCAAGTGAAGTCTTTACTTTTTGCGGTGGTGAGAACATTTTCGCCGCATCTAGCGCGCCTTATCCTCAAGTTAGCATCGAGCAAGTCATTACTCGACAGCCAGAGGTTATTTTTACTTCTCGTCACGCAATGAGTAACGATGGTATGTGGACTGAGTGGAGTAATGAGCTTCTTGCTCTTAAAAACAAACACATCTGGTCCCTAAACTCTGATTGGATTAACCGTCCCACACCACGCACATTGAACGCGATCAAGGAAGTGTGTGAGCACTTTAAAAGCGTTCGTCAAAAACGCTAACGATTTCGTGGCAAATACCGTACAATTTCCGCCCATTTTTTCTCACACTATTTAAAGGTACTAAGTAACATGGACTCCATGCTGCTTTATATGATCGATTTGTTCGGTACCGCTGTTTTCGCTATCTCTGGCGTATTACTGGCGGGCCGTTTAAAAATGGATCCATTCGGCGTTATCGTGCTCGGCAGTGTGACTGCTATAGGTGGCGGAACAATCCGAGACATGGCGCTTGGTGCCACTCCCGTATTTTGGATAACAGATACGACTTACTTATGGGTGATATTTGTTACGTGTCTACTAACCATGCTTGTTATTCGAAGACCCAAGCGACTCTCATGGTGGGTATTACCCGTTTGTGATGCCATCGGTCTCGCTGTGTTTGTGGGAATAGGAGTAGAAAAGGCACTCGCCTACAATGCATCCGGGATGGTCGCGGTGATAATGGGGGTTATTACTGGCTGTGGCGGTGGCATTATACGAGACGTGCTGGCTCGCGAAGTTCCTATGGTATTAAGAAGTGAAGTCTATGCTACGGCATGTATTATTGGCGGCATCTTCCATACGATGGCGGTAAACATGGGTTATGACCACTCAACGGCTTTACTCGCTGGTGTAATCTCAACGCTCATTATACGTCTCGGTGCGATTCGTTGGCATCTATCCCTGCCAACTTTCGCCATTAACCGTTAAACACCAACAACATCACTCATTATGGAGTCGACCAAGTGTCGGCTCCTCTCATTTATGCTCATTTGATTCGCCAATTCTTGGGCAATTCGCTAAATTATCTCAACCATTCCTAACTTTCATTAATCATTATGTTGCTTGAAGGTATTGAAACGTTACTTGTCCTCAGTAAAGAAAAAACCATGAGCCGCACAGGCAGTCAACTCTATATTAGTCAATCTGCCGTGAGTAAACGTATTTCAAATCTAGAGAAGAAGTTAGGAAAAAAATTGATAGAGCCAAATGGTCGGCACATAAAGCTGACCTCCGATGGCCTTGCCCTCATAAACACAATAGAACCCACGTTCAATGAGTTAAGAGGAAAAATCCACGATCAACAACAAATAGAAGATACTTCTTTAATCAAAATGGACTGCTCTGAAACCTTAGTGGCGGGATACCTCAGCATGATCATGGCAGAACACTTTGCCCATGATCAGTACATACGAATATCGACCAATCATACGCCACGCATTATTGAGAATGTGAAATCAGGCAAAGCAACATTGGGATTTTGCGCTGGCTATCTACCACCTCATCATGGATTAATGAGCCTTCACCTCGCCGATGAACCTTTCTCAATTGTCAGTCGACATTCACTTTCACAACTACCTAAAGCTATTTTGACCAATGACCTAACTAACCCTGCCAACACATATCAACAAGCTATTTTATCCAAACACGGAATCGAACCTTTGATGGAAATGGATTCGTATACTGCGGCAGCACAACTGGCTTTGGGAGGTATGGCTCCCGCTTTAATCCCTAAATCTATCCTAACGACACTTAATATCACATCTAAGTTCTGCTATGACTTTGAAGAGCTAGATCAGTTAGTTCGACCAATACATATCTGCTTACGTCACAGCACATATCGTAGCGAACGAGTTAAAGCACTGACAGAATCCATTGCTGATGTTGTTGCCAAAGAAGTTTCGTTGCCATAAGCATCGACATCACTATAACTAGAGGACGAATCCATTTTTGTCCTTTACTTACCACGACCTTCGCTCCTAACTGAGCACCAAGAAAACCGCCAACAGCCATGGTTAAGCCAAGCTTCCACACGGGCAACCCAGCTAAGATAAAAAAGAGTAGTGCCGCAATGTTTGACGTGAAATTGAGGATTTTGGTTCTAGCTGTGGCTTCGACCAAAGAAAAGTGACCTAGTGCAACAAAACAAACAGTAAAAATAGATCCAGTCCCAGGGCCAAAAAAGCCATCATAGAAACCGATCCCGCCACCAATGCATAGCGCAAACATCGCTTCAGATAACTTTGGTTCTCCATCGATTTTTCGCGTACTTGGCGCGAGTAAAAAATAGAGGGAAATGGCTATCAAAAGAACAGGGATCAAACTGGTGAGTACGCTAGCATCAATAAACTGCACAGCCTCGGCACCGATTGCAGCGCCTATAAAAGTGCAGAGTATCGCAAAACGCATTTCCTTTAAGCTAACAATACCGTTACGCACGAAATACCAGCTAGCAGAGAAACTGCCAAACGAACTTTGTAACTTATTGGTTGCTAGAGCTTGAGTCGGACTCAACCCCGCAGCCAAAAGCGCAGGGAGCGTAATGAGCCCTCCCCCACCAGCCATCGCATCAATAAAGCCTGCGGCAGTCGCAACCAAAAATAAGGCCAACAAAATCTCAACCGTGATTTCCACTACACTTCCTTTTTGAAGAGGTATCAAAGAGGAAGAAACGGTAGCACTTATTCACAAAACTACCAATGGAAAGTCAAGACACCAATCTATTCCTAATTTTCATAGAATTAATGCTTAAACTTGACTCCAAACTTTTATATAAAATTTAGTTGTCAGAAAGAATTGAATCACTGTCACAAATCTATTCCTGATAATGAGATCAAACGCTTACCTTTAAATATAAAACTAGACGAGTATGAAAGATCTGTTCAGCATGTAGAGTTTACATTGTCAGCGCTCAAGGCCCGATATCTGAGGAAAATACATGACTAGCAACTACCCTTTATCACGACATCAATCCTCAAAAAATAGTGGTAGTATAAGCACCTACCCTCTTTATAAATCAAATCATCAACATCGAAATCAAGAAACCATTATCTTATCTATCGAGAGCTTCGATATCGTTGTCAAGAACAATGTAAAAGATAAAGCGAAATTAGAACGTTGGGAAAAGATAAAGGGAATGTTTGAAAATACAGCAAACTATTATGCTACAGGACAGGACTTAGTTTTTATAACCAACTTATCAAACTATTTGTACGGAAATAATAGCTCTGTTATCGTTAAAAATTATTCTGGAGCTCCACATATCATACTCACAGGCTCCCCTGCTATGCACTCAAAGCTTTCTGGATTAGGAAAATTTCTTCCCACTCCAACTGTGGCAAAGTTCGCTGTTGGACCAGAAGGGGCATTACAATCCATTAGAAGTGGGGGCATAATAACAATTATCTTAATATCCACATACAGAGTGATTGACTTTTTCCTCAATGACCGTCAAACCTTAGCCAAACTATTTGGTACTTTAGCTAGTGATATAATCACTATCGGGTTATCGTCAGCTGCAGCAGCTATATTTGTAAACTTTGCCGCAGCAGTGGGTGGCAGTGTTGTAACTTTAAGTGCTGGCCCATTATTAGGGGCTATTCTGATAAGCTCGGCTGTAGGTCTTTTATTGAATAGAGAAAATGATAAACGAGGTTTAACACAGAAGTTAATAGCCTCTATAGATATTTACTTAAAGCAAAGAGATATAGAAGCAAAGAGAAGAGCAAAAGAAGAATATAATGAGATTCAACGTAAAACTCAAAGTATGATTTTCTCGCAAGAAATACAGCGAGGTTTGTTACGATGAAAAAAGGGAGTTACGACCGAACGCAAGTGTTTTTTTATTTAATAATTTTATTAGCATCAGCAATATCACTGTTAATATATGGTTTTGATGGATTGTCAGACTTTTATCTTAACATCTATAATAATGAAAGTTATTCATCTTTTGATCAGGCTGATATTTTGATTATAGGCTCTAGTTTGATCTTATTTGAATGCTCTAGAATGTCCGTAAAAACATTAAAATCAAATAATTTCCTAACTAAAAGTGAGTTTAAAAGCTCTAGTAAGATATTCCTAACTATATCGGTAACTAGTTTTTTTCTTCTTTATCCCTCGCTACTAGCAGCAGATGTTTTTGCAAAAAGTAACGGATACTCTCTTGATACTGAAGAATCAACTTATAACTTAGTCTTAGAAAAAAGAACCTACCGAAGCACTCCATAGTTAGTATGTTTTTAAGCTCGACACTGCTTATTTTAACTTTTTCTAATTACCTATCTGCTTAAAGAGTTATGGTCGGCTTAATACCTCAGTCCTACAGCATTAATTTTGTTGCAGCAAGTGGTAGTACTATTTATTCATCTTTGGGTACATCGCTTGCCATCATTAGCTTGATGATCTTCAAAAGCGAAGCATACCAATCGTTCCTAGCACACTTTAATGCTCTTCATTTTAGAAAAACCTCGATATAAAAAAGCCCGCTCAAATGAGCGGGCAATGAGGTTGTCATGTAAGCTCTGATTAATGAGCTTACTGATTTTTATCTGTTACGCGTCTAGACTCGCTTTCACTTTAGCGTGTAACTCTTGAACCGAAGTTACTGACGCTTTTGCGTCTGCAGTATGAGACATACATGTAGCGAACGCTGCATTCAGTGTCGTTGTGTAGTTCACTTTTTCTGCCAGTGCACCACGGCGTAGAACTTTCGAATCTTCAATCGCTTGACGACCAGCAGCCGTGTTTACGATGTAGGTGTATTCGTTGTTCTTGATGCGGTCAAGAATGTGTGGACGACCTTCGTGTACTTTGTTTACCAAACGTGGGTTAATACCCGCTTCGCCCAGAATTACAGCAGTACCGTGTGTCGCATCCAACTGGTAACCCAGTTTCACTAACTTAGAAGCTAGGTCAACAACACGCTCTTTATCACCTTCACGTACAGACAGTAGCGCACGACCACCTTCAGGATAAACCGCCCCACAACCTAGCTCTGCTTTCGCGTAAGCTTCTGCGAACGTTGCACCCACACCCATTACTTCACCTGTTGAGCGCATTTCAGGGCCCAATAGAGGGTCAACACCAGGGAATTTGTTGAACGGCAGAACCACTTCTTTCACTGAGTAGTAAGGAGGGATAATCTCTTTAGTAAAGCCTTGTGACTCTAGAGATTGACCCGCCATTACACGTGCAGCGATTTTCGCTAGAGGAGCGCCTGTCGCTTTCGATACGAATGGTACCGTACGAGCAGCACGAGGGTTCACTTCAATTAGATAAACGTCGTTATCTTTCACAGCAAACTGCGTGTTCATCAAACCGCGCACACCGAGTTCGAATGCTAACTTCTCAACTTGCTCACGCATCTTGTCTTGAATTTCCTGACTTAGCGTGTATGCAGGCAGTGAACATGCAGAGTCACCAGAGTGAACACCCGCTTGTTCGATGTGCTCCATGATACCGCCGATAACGACGCGTTCACCGTCACAGATAGCATCAATATCAACTTCGGTTGCATCATCCAAGAAACGGTCTAGCAGAACTGGAGACTCGTTCGATACGCTTACTGCTTCGTTGAAGTAGCGACGCAGGTCTTGCTCGTCGTACACGATTTCCATCGCACGACCACCGAGTACATAAGATGGACGAACAACTAATGGGAAGCCAATTTCTTTCGATTTCTCAACCGCTTGCTCCATCGTTGTTACTGTCGCGTTTTCTGGCTGAAGTAGACCTAAACGGTCAACAGCGGCTTGGAAGCGTTCACGATCTTCCGCACGGTCGATAGCATCTGGGCTAGTACCAATGATTGGCACACCAGCCGCTTCTAGAGCACGAGCCAGTTTAAGTGGCGTTTGACCACCGTACTGAACAATCACACCTTTTGGTTTTTCAACGCGAGCGATAGACAGTACATCTTCCAGAGTTACTGGCTCGAAGTACAGACGATCAGACGTATCGTAGTCAGTAGATACCGTTTCTGGGTTACAGTTAACCATAATGGTTTCGTAACCGTCTTCACGCAGCGCAAGTGATGCATGAACACAACAGTAATCGAATTCGATACCTTGGCCGATACGGTTTGGACCGCCACCAAGAACCATGATCTTATCTTTGTCTGTTGGGTTTGCTTCACATTCTTCATCGTAAGATGAGTACATGTAAGCCGTGTCAGAAGAAAACTCTGCGGCACATGTATCCACACGTTTGTAAACCGGATGAATATCAAACTGCTCACGAGCACGGCGAATTTCACTTTCAGCGACACCAAGCAATTTAGACAAGCGAGCATCAGAGAAGCCTTTGCGTTTCATCTGACGAAGCACTTCTTTGGTCAAACCTGCGTAGCCGCCCGCCTTGACTTGTTCTTCGAGTTTTACAATTTCTTCGATTTGAACCAGGAACCAGCGGTCGATTTGAGTCAAGTTGAACACACCGTCGACTGACATACCCGCTCGGAATGCATCGGCGATGTACCAGATACGCTCTGCACCTGCTTCTTTAAGTTCGTGACGAATCTTAGTCAGTGCATCTGGCGCTTCCAGATCGACCATCTCATCAAAACCAGTTGCGCCAACTTCTAGGCCACGCAGTGCTTTGTGAAGAGATTCTTGTTGGTTACGACCAATCGCCATTACCTCACCAACCGATTTCATCTGAGTTGTCAGACGATCGTTTGCACCAGCAAATTTCTCGAAGTTAAAGCGAGGGATCTTAGTTACGACGTAGTCGATAGTTGGTTCAAATGACGCAGGTGTTGCACCACCTGTGATGTCGTTTTGTAGTTCGTCTAGCGTAAAGCCAACAGCCAGTTTCGCGGCAATTTTCGCGATTGGGAAGCCTGTTGCTTTTGATGCTAGCGCAGAAGAGCGAGATACACGCGGGTTCATCTCGATGATGACCATACGACCATCTTTCGGGTTGATACCAAACTGTACGTTTGAACCACCTGTTTCAACACCAATCTCACGTAGAACGGCTAGCGATGCATTACGCATAAGCTGGTATTCTTTGTCAGTCAGTGTTTGTGCTGGAGCAACCGTGATTGAGTCACCCGTATGGATGCCCATTGGGTCAAAGTTCTCGATTGAACATACGATGATACAGTTGTCCGCTTTGTCACGAACGACTTCCATTTCGTACTCTTTCCAACCGATGAGTGACTCATCGATAAGAAGTTCGTTGGTCGGAGATAAGTCCAGACCGCGACGACAGATTTCTTCGAACTCTTCTTTGTTGTACGCGATACCACCACCAGTGCCACCCATGGTGAACGATGGACGAATGATACAAGGGAAGCCAACCATATCTAAAACTTTGTAAGCTTCTTCCATGCTCTTCGCTGTATCTGCGCGAGGACACTCAAGGCCGATAGACTTCATCGCTTTATCAAAACGAGAACGGTCTTCCGCTTTGTCGATTGCATCAGCCGTTGCACCAATCATCTCTACGCCAAACTCTGCGAGAACGCCGTGCTTCTCTAAATCTAACGCACAGTTAAGTGCTGTCTGACCACCCATGGTTGGCAGTACCGCGTCTGGGCGTTCTTTCTCGATGATCTTGCGAACAACTTCCCACTGGATTGGCTCGATGTATGTCGCATCTGCCATTTCAGGGTCAGTCATGATGGTCGCAGGGTTAGAGTTAACTAGGATAACTCGGTAGCCTTCTTCACGAAGAGCTTTACACGCTTGTGCGCCAGAGTAGTCAAACTCACATGCCTGACCGATAACAATCGGACCAGCACCAAGAATTAGAATACTTTGAATGTCAGTACGTTTTGGCATTATCTACTACTCCGAATTAAGCGCTGTGTTTTTTGATTAGTTCGATAAAGTGGTCAAATAGCGGTGCCGCGTCATGTGGACCAGGGCTCGCTTCTGGGTGACCTTGGAAGCTAAATGCTGGCTTGTCTGTGCGGTGGATACCTTGCAAAGAGCCATCAAATAACGATACGTGAGTAGCACGTAAGTTTTCCGGTAATGTTGCTTCATCTGCCGCAAAGCCGTGGTTTTGCGAAGTGATCATCACAACGTTACGCTCTAAATCTTTTACTGGGTGGTTTGCACCGTGGTGACCAAACTTCATTTTCACCGTTTGCGCACCTGATGCTAGCGCCAGAATTTGGTGACCTAGACAAATACCAAAAATTGGCAGGCCTTTTTCTAGGAACACTTTGGTTGCTTCAATCGCGTAAGTACATGGTTCTGGGTCACCAGGGCCGTTCGATAAGAATACGCCATCTGGATTTAGTGCCAGAACTTCTTCCGCTGACGTTTCTGCAGGTACAACCGTTAAGCGGCAGCCGCGGTCAACCAACATTCGTAAGATGTTGCGTTTTGCGCCGAAGTCGTAAGCGACAACGTGGTATGGCAGCTCGCTGTCATCTTTCGCCTCTGGAAGTCCACCTTCAAGCGTCCACGAACCTTGCTTCCATTGATACGCTTCTTTTGTTGTAACTTCTTTCGCAAGGTCCATTCCTTTTAAGCCTGGGAATTCTTTTGCTTTCGCTAGTGCCAAAGCTTCGTCTAGGTTATTGCCCGCAACAATACAGCCGTTTTGAGCACCTTTTTCACGCAGGATACGAGTGAGCTTACGAGTATCGATATCAGCGATGCCAACGATATTTTGAGACTTAAGATAATCAGAGAGGGATTGTTCGTTACGGAAGTTAGAAGCGATTAGAGGAAGATCGCGAATCACAAGGCCTTGTGCATGAATGGAAGAGGATTCTTCATCTTCGGAAGTGGTTCCGGTATTGCCAATGTGAGGATAAGTGAGAGTGACGATTTGCTGAGAATAGGAAGGATCAGTGAGGATTTCTTGATACCCCGTCATCGAGGTATTAAAAACGACTTCACCAACGGAAAGACCATCTGCCCCTATGGACACTCCGCGGAACACTGTCCCATCTTCTAGGACCAACAGTGCTAATTTACCCAAGACAACCTCCAGAATAAAAATGCAAAAAAAATAAATCAAACTGCAAACATGCCTTCCTTTACCTATAAAATCTACATAAATAGGTATTTCAGACAAATTGGCGGTATTCTAAAGTTGGAGTCGAAACCTGTCAACCTACAATCAAAAATAAATGATTAATTTCTAGCGAGTAAGGTCATTTTGAATCAGTAAGGCCCAAAAAGATAACTTTTACATGCTATTACATAGAGAGGCATAGAGGTTTAATGAATTTTACAAATTTAAACTTTTTAGAGATCACAAAAAAGTATGAGTTTTTCACGCAAACGTTCACTCAACAAAAAAGACATTAGTTTTTAGACATCAAAACCCAAAACACCCACAAAACAACCAAAACAACAACAAAAGTAAGCACCAAAATACTTTCTGTTAGAATCATTTCATTTACAAACAATTCTATAGATATAAAAAAGCCGGCTACCGCCGGCGAATAATTATGTATTTAGAGATCATTCAATCCCAAAACATCTGTCATGGTATAAAAGCCCGCTGGTTTGGCACTCAACCAAACAGCGGCCTTGACGGCGCCATTAGCAAACGTCATACGATCGGTCGCTTTGTGCGTTATCTCCACTCGTTCCCCGATATCAGCAAACATGGCTGTGTGCTCACCGACAATATCGCCAGCGCGAATTGTAGCAAAGCCGATCTCATCTTTAGTACGTTCACCTGTGATACCTTCTCTCGCATAGACAGCTACATCATTCAGCTTGTTGCCCATCGCACCAGCAATGGCTTCGCCCATCCCGATAGCAGTACCAGAAGGAGCATCAACTTTATGACGATGATGTGCTTCGACAATCTCAACATCACAGTAGTCGCCCATCACTTTGGCTGCTTTCTCAAGAAGCTTAAATACTAGGTTCACACCAACAGAGTAGTTAGGAGCCATGACAACAGGCACTTGCTTAGCGGCTTCGTCAATCAGCTCACGCTCTGCATCACTGAAACCAGTCGTCCCAATCACAATACTCTTTCCATGCTTCTTACACAGTTCAAGATTCGCCAACGTACTTACTGGGGCAGTAAAATCGATGATTACATCAAAATTATCGACGTCTTTAGCAAGATCATCCGTTAAGAACACATCGAATTTGCCTTCACCACAAAGTTCACCGATATCGACACCGACAAGTGAGGACTCAGGTCGTTCTGATCCCGCGCTCACTGTCGCCTCTGGATTAAGGTGTGAAGCTTTAACCAAATTACGGCCCATTCGGCCTGCTGCTCCTGCGATTGCAATACGAACCATTGCGCTTTCTCTCCTTCTCTGGATAACGAGGTTTGCTCTCGTTCTCTCGTTTCGCTTAATCTGTTTAAACTAACAACATACCGTGGTTACCACAAGCAAGTTCATCAGGCTTAAGCAAACTCTTTTACGACACGCTCCAAGATAGGCACGTTCGCTTCAGGAAAGGCATAGTTACCCAATTCTCTTATCTCAACCCAGCGACCTTCTTGACCTTCTCGGCCGTAAGGCTCATTACTGAACTTAGATACCGTAATAAAATCAAACTTAAGTGATTTGTCTGGATAGTCATATTCCAAATGCTCGAAAAGGGCTTGCTCAGTAACTTCAATTCCTACTTCTTCTTCAAGTTCTCTTGCTAGAGCATGTTCAATACTTTCTCCTGACTCGACTTTCCCGCCGGGAAACTCCCAAAACCCGCCTTTATGCTTGTCGTCTGGACGCTTTGTAATAAAAATTTTTGATTTGTCTTGGTTAAAAATAATAGCCGCGACTATGTGAATTCTTTTCATAGGGGTTCCTAACTCTCAAGCCGTTACACTTCAACGGTCTTTGCATCTCTAAAACTATCCGATGCTATCAAAACTTATGAAATTCGACAGCCACAGAATTTGCTTAAAAAAAGAGCCGCCTAGGCGACTCTTTAAAAAATTATCTGACTAATACGTTAGTCGATCTTGCCGTGGCACTGTTTATACTTCTTACCACTACCACAAGGGCAAGGCTCATTGCGACCTACTTTACGTTCATCACGTACCATTGGCTGACTTGAACCTTCTTCAGATTCTTCACCTTCAGAAAGAGGGTTTTGTGCTGCTGCGTGTTGCGCTTGAGCACGACGAGCGGCCTCTTCAGCTTGCGCACGACGTTGCTCTTCCATACGTTCAACTTCTTCTTGTTGCTGAACTCGAACGCGAGATAGAACAGTAATCACATCAGTTTTCAGCGCTTCTAGTAGACCTTCAAACAGTTCAAACGATTCACGCTTGTATTCCTGTTTCGGGTTCTTCTGCGCATAGCCGCGTAAGTGAATACCCTGACGCAAGTGATCCATTGCTGCCAAGTGCTCTTTCCAAAGCGTATCCAACGTTTGAAGCATAACCGATTTCTCGAAGTTACGAAGCACTTGCGCACCCACCACTTCCTCTTTCTCTTTGTACACTTCAACGGCTAGATTGATGATCTTCTCGCGTAGCGCCTCTTCGTAAAGCTTATCGTCTTCTTCAAGCCATTGCTTCACTGGCGCATCAAGATCGAAGTCTGCTTTCAAGCGCTCTTGCAGACCTTCAACGTCCCACATATCTTCTAGTGATTGTGGCGGGATGTACTCATCAATAACCGCTGTTAGCACATCTTCACGGTTTTGCTCGATCATACCGCTGATGTCTTCAACGTTCATCAATTCGTCGCGCAGCTCGTAGACAACCTTACGCTGATCGTTCGCCACATCATCGTATTCTAGTAGCTGCTTACGGATATCAAAGTTACGACCTTCCACTTTACGCTGTGCTTTTTCAATTGAGCGAGAAAGCATTTTCGATTCAATTGCTTCACCTTCTTCCATACCACTTTGGATAAGGCTCGCCATACGATCAGAAGTGAAAATACGTAACAAAGAGTCTTCCATAGATAGGTAGAAGCGAGATGAACCTGCATCTCCTTGACGACCAGAACGACCACGTAGCTGGTTATCAATACGGCGAGATTCGTGGCGCTCAGTACCAATGATGTGTAGACCACCAGCATCTAGTACTTGATCATGTACCACTTTCCACTCTGCTTTAATCGCATCGATTTGTTCTTGAGTTGGGTTCTCCAAAGCTTCCACTTTTGATTGCCAACTACCGCCAAGCACAATATCCGTACCACGACCGGCCATGTTGGTCGCGATAGTTACCGCACCAGGCATACCCGCTTCAGCAACAATTTCCGCTTCCTTTTCATGGAATTTCGCATTCAATACGTTGTGTTTGATCTTCGCTTTCTTCAATGCGTTAGAAAGAAGTTCTGATTTTTCAATCGATACTGTACCAACCAATGTTGGCTGACCTTTCGCAACGCGCTCTTTGATATCTTCAAT
>NZ_JAWOTK010000024.1:0-50685 GCF_033338855.1 Vibrio sp. Vb0937
TTTGATACCGAAGTATCGAATTGGATTATCATCAACGAGTGCCCACACAGATTGATAGGTCTATATTGTTAAAGAGCACACTTCGAAGTTCTCTTCAAAGTGGACGGCTATTTTAGCTAGATAACTTATCGTGTCAAACACTTTTTTAAGTTATTTATCTGCGAGTTAATTTTAACTCACTAACCGTAGTTGTTTAGGTTCCGCTTTACTTGCTTTCCCGTGACAACGGAGGCGCATTATAGGGAGTTCATTAAAGAACACAAGTGCATTTTTTAAAAAAACTCACCTTTTTAGTTTATTCGTATAGAAAACAGACAAAAGACTCTAAAAAACTATAGAAAAGGGGCCAAACGGCCCCTTTAGTGTGATTTTTATCTCAATTTTACTGTATCCATACAATTATTGATGAGCACAAATTTGGTCATTAGTAACAATTAGCTGCACTGTCTTGTCTGGAACGATTTCACCAGACAGAATTGATTTGGCTAACGGATTCTCGACATTCTGCTGAATTGCACGTTTTAAAGGACGCGCACCATACACAGGATCGAAACCAACTTGAGCGATCAAATCGAGCGCTTTGTCGGAAACTTCTAGTTGATAGCCTTTCTCCTCTAGTCGTTTCGCCAAACGTCCCAATTGAATAGAAGCAATGGACTTAATGTGTTCTTGACCAAGTGGATGGAACACCACGATTTCGTCAACACGGTTCAAGAACTCTGGGCGGAAGTGTTTGCTAACCACATCCATCACTTCACTCTTGATACCTTGATAGTCTAATGTTGCGAAATTCTCTTGGATACGAGATGAACCCAAGTTAGATGTCATGATCACAACCGTATTACGGAAGTCAACAGTACGACCTTGACCATCCGTTAAACGCCCATCATCGAGAACTTGCAGCAGAATGTTAAATACATCCGGATGCGCTTTCTCTACTTCGTCTAACAAAATTACCGAATACGGCTTGCGACGAACCGCTTCCGTTAAGTAACCACCCTCTTCATATCCGACATAGCCTGGAGGCGCACCCACCAATCTTGCCACTGAGTGTTTCTCCATGAACTCAGACATATCGATACGGACCATCGCATCTTCGCTGTCGAACATAAAGCTCGCAAGTGTCTTACAAAGCTCTGTTTTACCCACACCAGTTGGACCTAAGAATAAGAAGGAGCCAATTGGTCGGTTTGGATCAGAAAGCCCAGCTCGACTACGACGAATGGCATTCGATACAACAGAGACCGCTTCGCTTTGACCTACCACACGATTATGCAGCACGTCTTCCATGCGAAGTAGTTTCTCTTTTTCCGCTTCTAGCATCTTGGATACCGGAATACCGGTTTGCTTAGAAAGTACTTCTGCAATCTCGTTGTCGGTTACTTTATTACGCAATAGCGTCATTTCCTGCATTTCAGCTTGGGTTGCAAGATCTAACTGCTTCTCAAGTTCAGGAATACGACCATATTGAAGCTCCGACATGCGGTTTAGATCACCAGCTCGGCGAGCAAACTCCATGTCCATACGAGCTTGTTCAAGCTCAGACTTAATATGTTGAGTACCAGAAAGAGCTGCTTTTTCTGTATTCCAAACCTCTTCTAGTTCAGCGTACTCACGTTCTTTTTCATTGAGTTCTTCATTAAGCGCTTTCAAACGCTTTTCACTCGCTTCATCGTGCTCGTTACTTAGTGCTTGCTGCTCAATTTTGAGTTGGATGATTTTACGCTCAAGCTTATCCAAGGACTCCGGCTTAGAGTCAATTTGTAAACGAATGCTTGAAGCCGCTTCGTCGATTAAGTCGATCGCTTTATCCGGCAACTGACGGTCGGAGACATAGCGATGTGACAAACTCGCCGCAGCAACAATCGCTGGGTCGGTAATTTCGACGTGATGATGAAGCTCATAACGCTCCTTCAAGCCACGTAAAATCGCCACGGTATCCTCAACGGTCGGCTCATCCACCAGCACTTTTTGGAAACGACGTTCTAATGCTGCATCTTTTTCGATGTACTGACGATATTCATCCAATGTTGTTGCGCCAACACAGTGCAGCTCACCACGAGCTAATGCCGGTTTTAGCATGTTGCCCGCATCCATTGAGCCTTCACCTTTACCAGCACCGACCATAGTGTGTAGTTCATCAATGAAGAGGATGACATTGCCTTCTTCTTTAGCAAGTTCATTCAATACTGATTTTAAACGCTCTTCAAATTCCCCACGGTATTTCGCGCCAGCAACCAGTGCGCCCATATCCAGTGATAGCACACGGCGACCACGCAGACCTTCAGGTACTTCATTGTTAACTATGCGCTGCGCTAAGCCTTCAACAATTGCTGTCTTACCTACGCCTGGTTCACCGATAATCACAGGGTTGTTTTTAGTACGACGCTGCAATACCTGGATAGTACGACGGATTTCATCATCACGGCCGATAACCGGATCCAATTTACCTTGCTCTGCACGTTCGGTAAGGTCTATGGTGAACTTTTCCAATGCTTGACGAAGCTCTTCTGCATTCGGATCATTGACCTTTTGACCACCTCTGATCTTTTCGATTGCCTGGCTGACTTTTTGCTCTGTTAAGCCGATCTCTTTGAGCAATTGCCCCAATGGTCCGCGATCTTCTAAAGCGGCAAGCAGGAAGACTTCAGACGAGATATAGGAGTCTTGACGCTTTTGCGCCACTTTGTCACACAGGTTAAACAATGTGCCCATCGAGCTAGAGAGCTGAACATCCCCACCGATGCCACTGACTTTTGGTAATCGATCTAACATTTCACTCAATTTAGAGCGTAAATGCGTTACGTCCACATCCAGCATAGTAAGCAATGGACGAATTGGACTGCCATTTTGATCAAGCAAAGCCACCATGAGGTGAACTGGCTCGATATATTGATGATCGCGCCCTAACGCTAGTGATTGAGCATCAGAGATAGCGATTTGAAACTTACTTGTGAATCGATCAAGACGCATATCTACCTTCCTAACCTCAACTAAAGGAAATTCTTTTGACAGTTAGAAAGATGGATACTCGGGTGGGGAATTTCAAGGGAGTGAATGAATAAAGATAGCTTTGCAAAAATAGTAGTATGCATCTTAGCACTTTGGTGCTTATAGCTAGTCTTCGATCCAAATAAAGGTTGCTTGTCGACCAGTCTTACCATCACGGCGATAAGAGTAAAAAGAGGCTTTATCTTGGTAAGTACAAAGTCCAGAATCAAACACTTGTGTCACACCAGTCCGGTTTAGACGTTGCGTTGCCAGCACCGACATGTCAGCAAACCATTTACCGTCGATATCGCGTGGAGCAAATGCTTGATTCGCCTGTGAATCAAAATCAACAAAAGCTTGCAGAACATCTTCACCCACTTCGAAGGCTTGAGGGCCAATGGCGGGGCCAAGCCACGCTATCACTTCACCAGAAAACAACGCTAACGCATTTTCGACAATGCCATTTGCTAAGCCGCGCCAACCTGCGTGAACAGCGGCTACTTGCGTACCTTGTGTATTAGTCAATAATACAGGTAAACAATCGGCGGTCATCGCTGAACAAACAACATGGCTTGAAGAAGTAAATACACCATCCGCATCAAGCACCTGTGTTGTTGGTTCATTTGCTTGAGCCACAACGGTTGAATGCGTTTGGTTTAACCAGATTGGCGCATTTGGCATGCTTGCCTGTTGCGCCAACCAAGCTCGGTTCTTCTCTACTAAAGACAAATCATCCCCAACGTGAGTACCTAAATTTAGCCCTTGGTAAGGGCCTGTCGAAAATCCGCCTATGCGTGTTGAGGCGAAAGCTTTGACATTTTTAGGCGCTGGCCAGTTCGGAATGATCGTCTTCATATTAGAATTCTTCCGGTAAGCCGTGCTCTTCTGTATCTTGACGAAGCGCTTCAGTCATCACAACCATGTCATCAGGCACTGGAGCATGAAACTCAAGAACTTCGCCCGTAATTGGGTGCTCAAAGCGCAGCATTACTGCGTGCAATGCTTGGCGATCGAAGCCCCGGATCATTGCCGTTAGCTCTTCAGACGCACCTGTCGGGATGCGAGCACGTCCACCATATGCAATATCACCGAGCAGCGGATGCTGAAGATAAGACATGTGCACACGAATCTGGTGCGTACGACCCGTTTCTAGACGCAAACGAATACGCGTGTGTTCGCGGAAGCGTTCAGCAACACGGTAGTGCGTTACTGCTGGTTTGCCCATTGGTGCCACCGCCATAAGCGTGCGCTTAGTAGAGTGACGACCAATAGGTTGATCCACTTTACCGCCCGCAGTCATACGACCAATAGCGATCGCTTCGTACTCACGAGTAATATTACGTTTTTGCAGTGCGCGAACCAGACGAGTTTGTGCAGGAACGGTTTTCGCCACCACCATCAAACCCGTTGTGTCTTTATCCAAACGGTGCACGATACCTGCACGAGGTACTTCTGCAATATCAGGGTAATGATGCAACAACGCATTAAGCACAGTGCCATCAGGCGTACCAGCGCCCGGATGAACCACAAAGTCACGAGGTTTGTTGATAACGATAATATCTTCATCTTCATAGACGATATCTAGCGGGATATCTTGCGCTTCCCAGCGTTCTTCATCTTCTAACTCGGCTTGCAATGTAATTTCCTCGCCACCCATTACTTTGGTACGAGGTTTAGTGACAACTTCACCATCAACTTGAACTTTCCCATCAAGCAGCCACTCTTTTAGGCGCGAGCGAGAGAAGTCCGCGAATAATTCGGCGATAGCTTGGTCTAAACGTTGACCTAACTGGCTATCTTTTACGGTATTTGTTAATACAATCTGCTGAGCCATATCGAACTTTTTTAAAAACTGTGAGACTAATGCTCACGACTGTGAAAAAATAGACTATTACGTCATTGTATCTGTTACTGGAAAGAAAGTAACGGCAGCTTAAGAAATATTTAGATTCAAGGAACAGACTCCTGATATGAAACGTCAGACTTTAACAGGCCTTTTAGCGGTATCCCTTCTGTTTGGATGTGCAAGCAAAGAAGAAATCGTTCCTGATGTGCCGCCTTCGGAACTGTATGCAGACGCACAGATTTCTCTTCAAAGTGGTAATTGGCTTTCTGCAATTGAGAAACTGGAAGCATTAGACTCACGTTACCCATTCGGTGCCTACTCTGAACAGGTGCAGCTTGACCTAATCTATGCGTACTACAAAAACGACGACCTTGCTTTGGGCTTGGCAACCATTTCTCGCTTTATGCGTTTAAACCCAACCCATGAAAAGATGGATTGGGTGCTGTACATGCGAGGTCTAAGCCACATGGCGCAAGATCGTAACTTTATGCATGATTTATTCAGCGTAGATCGAAGCGATCGCGATCCTGAACCGGTAAAAAAAGCGTTTGATGACTTCAAAAAACTACTTCAACGTTACCCGAATAGCCCATATGCAGAAGATTCACAAAAACGTATGGTCGCGCTGAAAAACCGTCTAGCGAACTATGATTTAGCGACTGCTGACTTCTACCTTCGCCGTGAAGCTTGGGTCGCTGCTATTAATCGCAGCCAAGAGCTACAAAAAGCGTATCCAGACACAGAAGCTGCACGTAAGTCACTGACTATCCAGCTAGAGGCCTACAAGCAACTTGGTTTGGAAGACGCCGTAGCAAGAACTGAAAAGCTTATAGAGCTCAACCCTGTGAAGTAATTGAACTTGCTTTAAACTGAACCGCCACCGTTTTTACCGTGGCGGTTTTTTATTACTCTCAATAGTGTATTCAGCCCTTTCTTGATGATCTTCCTAGCTCCACATATGCTTAAAGTTCTCCTCCCCCCTTTATAAAAAGGATGTGAACGTGACGATATCTAAGCTTTGCGCAGTTATGCTGCTCCTATTGTCTGCTTCCGTTTGCGCACTGCAAATCTCGCCGCTCAAACAGCCTCCTTATACTGGGGACCTCGATGTCATCAAGGAGAAGAATGTACTGCGCGTCTTAGTTTCTGCTGATTTAGGCTTTTACTACATTGAGGGCGGCACACCAAAAGGCATAGGCGCGGAATTGCTGGCGCATTTCGAAAAAGACCTTCGTAAACTCAAACCAAAGCTTAACGTACAAATTATTCCTGTTGCCCGCGACCAGCTACTGCCAGCCTTAGAAAACGGTTCAGGTGACTTAGTTGTCGCCAACCTGACTATTACCGACACGCGCAAACAGAAAGTGGAGTTCAGTTCACCCATTCTCACTGACATTCAAGAGTGGGTAGTGACAAACAAAAGCACACCAACGATGACGAAAATCGAACAACTGAGCGGCAAAGAGATTTGGGTGCGCGCCAGCTCTAGCTACTTTGAAAGCATTCAGACACTAAATAAGAAACTAAACAAAAAAGGCTTACCGCCTGTTATCGTGCACTTTATTGAAGAAACACTTCAAGATTATGAGCTGGTCGGAATGCTCAACAATGGTTACGTCAAAGCCATTGTTCTCGATAGCCATAAAGCCAAGCTTTGGCTGAAAGTGATGGATGATATTCGGGTGCACAAAAAAATCCCTATCCGCAAAAATGGCAAAATTGCTTGGGCAATGCGAGAAAATAGTCCCAAATTAAAAGCCGTCGTGAATAAGTTCATCCAGAAGTCTCGCTCTGGGACACTACTCGGTAACGTTATTTACGGTAAATACATCGATAACACGGGATGGTTGAACAGAGCTCTTAACCCTAAGAAAATTGCTCAACTAGAAAAACTCGCAGCGCTATTTTCACGCTATGGTGAGAAATACGATATCGACTATTTACTGATCGCTGCAATCGCTTACAAGGAATCAGGATTTAATAACGACCTAGTTGGAAGCCGAGGTGCCGTTGGCATAATGCAAGTCCTACCCAGCACCGCTCAAGATCCGAATATCAATATCAAAAATGTTCGACAATTAGAAAACAACATTCATGCTGGAGTGAAATACTTAGCTTTTTTGCGTAAGCAGTACTTCAGTGATCCTGATATTACTGCACAAAATAAACTCTACTTTACATTGGCGGCTTACAATGCGGGCCCCGGCAATGTAGAGCGTATTCGTAAGCGTGCAGCCCAACAAGGTTACGATCCTAATGTTTGGTTTAATAACGTGGAAGTCGTTATGCGGAAAAGTTTAAGCTCAACGGTTGGGTACGTCACAAGCATTAATCGCTACTACATAATATACAAACAACTAGAAAGTTTGGACCAAGTCAAAAGTCTAGAAAGGGTTTCACTAGCCCCAAAAGACCCCATTTTCATGATACCGCTACGAAAAGTCAGCCAAATGCCAGACAGTAAAAAGCCGCTTGTACAGTAAGCGGCTTTTTAAATGGATTCATTGGAAAAACTCAGTGATCGTCATCACACCTTACGTGTAGTTAAATTTTAACCACCTCAAATATTAGGCCGTAAAACTTCCCTAAAAACGAGGCCGTTTTCAGCTGAGTACTCTATCCAATCTACGGATTTACTAACCGATAACAAGCAATTTCACGATAAATCTCAGAAGTTCTTGAGTGAGATCACATTCATTTTTCATCATAAAAAACCCGAGCAAAATAATGATCTGAATCACATTTTTTTATGCTTAAAGCGGTAATCTGAACTCAACCCATGAGGGATGCAACAGAGGAAAAACACTTATGACAATGAATATCACTGGCAAAAACATCGAAATCACCTCTGCAATCCGAGCTCATATTGAGAGCAAATTTAAAAAACTGGAGAAATGGCAAGTAGACCTAATTGGTTGCCAAGCAACTTTCAGTGAGGAACCAAACAAACAGAAGAAATTCGAAGCGGTTATCAAAGTTCCTAAAGGCCAGCTCATTGCCTCAGCAACTCACGAAGATCTTTACGCAGCTATCAACGAAGTGGAGCAAAAACTAGAACGACAATTGAACAAGCTGACCCACAAACCTGAAGCTCGACGTGCAAGTAAGCCTGAGCTAGTGGAAGAAGAAGAGTAAACTGAACAGATTGAGGAAATAGCGCCGAAAGGCGCTATTTTTTTGCTTGACGCTCTCCCCAGCCTTGCTTATTGTGTTTAAACACTCATAAATTAAGCACTATTTATGCATTTAACCTCACTGTTTATTTTTGACTTCTTTTTCCTCCCATAGTTGGAGGGGCGAACTCGTTTGTGAAAGAAAAGTCAAAAACAAACAGAAAGCCTCCCAAATCGGGAGGCTTTTTTATAAGGAAAGAATTGATGACTGACCAACCTATTTCCCTCGAAGAAATTCGTTTACGCTTGAATGAGTTGGATGACCAACTTCTCAGCTTATTGTCTGAGCGCCGTAAACTCAGCATTGAAGTAGCCAAAAGCAAAGTACAAACCTCAAAGCCTGTTCGCGACGCCGTCCGTGAACAGCAATTATTGGTCAAGCTGATTTCTAATGGCCAAAATAAATACGAACTTGACGCGCAGTACATCACTAAACTTTTCCATACCATCATTGAAGACTCAGTTCTGCTTCAACAAAGTTATCTGCAAAATCTCGTTAACCCACAGCAAAGCCGTAAGCCACTTGCTCGCGTCGCTTTTTTAGGAGCCAAAGGCTCTTATTCGCACTTGGCAAGTCGCGAATACTTCAGTCGTAAAAATACAGAGCTTATCGAGCTCAACTGCGAGCACTTTAAAGAAGTGACTCAAACGGTTGAATCTGGCCATGCTGATTATGGCGTTCTGCCAATCGAAAACACCAGCTCAGGCTCTATTAATGAAGTGTATGACTTACTACAACACACGACGCTTTACATCGTTGGAGAGCTGACTCAACCAATCGAACACTGCTTGGTTGCGAAAAAAGACATTCGTCTGGAAGATATTAAAACGCTGTATTCTCACCCTCAGCCACACCAACAGTGCAGTGAGTTTTTAAGCCGTATGAAAGGGGTAAAGCTGGAGTCCTGCGCGAGCACAGCAGATGCAATGCAGAAAGTCCAAGAGATGGATCGTGATGATGTGGCTGCAATTGGTAATGCATCAAGCGGTAAGCTATATGGCTTGCAAGCAATTCAAGGCAACATCGCAAACCAAACCGAAAACCATACTCGCTTTATCGTGGTTGCTCGTAAACCGGTTGAAGTTTCTACTCAGATTCCAGCAAAAACCACATTGATCATGTCGACCTCCCAAGAGGCAGGTTCATTGGTTGAAACACTATTAGTGCTGCAACGTTACGGCATCAATATGACCAAGCTAGAATCACGCCCAATTATGGGGAACCCGTGGGAAGAGATGTTCTACGTAGACTTGACATCACATCTTGCTTCGACAGAAATGCAACAGGCACTTGAAGAGCTAACAAAAATCACTAAACACTTGAAAGTATTAGGCTGTTACCCGAGTGAGAACGTAAAGCCTACGCAAGTAAAATTGAGTTAATAGACACCAGTGAGTAAAAAGATCATGGCAACCCAAAAAGTCGTAATCGCATCGCTAAACCCAGCCAAAATTAATGCAGTTCAAAGTGCATTTCGTAATGCATTTCCGTATCAAGAGTTCAACTTCGTTGGCATCAGTGTACCGAGTGAGGTCGCAGATCAGCCCATGACGAATGAAGAAACTCATCGTGGTGCGCTAAACCGCGTTAAAAACGCAAAAGTAGAGATGCCAAACGCGGATTACTATGTCGGTCTCGAAGCGGGAATTGAAGCAAACGTGACGTTTGCTTGGATGGTGGTTGAGTCAGAGACTCACCGCGGTGAATCTCGTTCTGCAAGCTTAATGTTGCCGCCAAAAGTCTTGGAAAAACTCAAGGATGCGAATGAGTTGGGAGATGTAATGGACGAAGTGTTTGGTACTGATAATATCAAACAGAAAGGTGGCGCTATTAGCCTGCTAACCCAAAACCAGCTAACTCGAAGCTCGGTCTATCACCAAGCCTTGATTCTGGCTTTAATTCCATTCACAAACCCTGAGCATTTTCCTTCAAATTTATAACACTCAGCCTAGTCTCTAGATACGCAAAAAGGGCGGATATTTCCGCCCTTTGTAATACGTTATCTTAGTCACTTGTAACACCAAGGCCTAAAAGCAAATTGGATATACTGTCTACTTAGATACCGCAACTTGTTCTAACAAGACTTTCAACTTGTCTTTTTCTTCATCAGATTTCGACTTTAGTTCGTTAGAGCCACGAGTAATGGTGGCAATGCCCACACCAAGCATCTGACTGATCTGACGTTGAGATAATTCTCCTTTAAGAAGTTCGTTAATTATATTAACGCGTGATATTAATGACTCTCTCTCATCACGTGACATCAACATTGTTAACAGCATGTCATCTTGCTGGGTGCCCATACTTGTTCGAATTAGCTCAATAATCTGTTGCCAGTCTTTGTACTCGGGTTCGTGCGACATCAAGTTACCTCACTCAATACTTGGTATTGATCTCATGTTGATTCAAGAACGCGCCATCGATACCCAAAAGATCACGATAGTATGTTTCAAACATCAAGATGTTTTGTACATAACCGCGCGTCTCTTTAAATGGAATTGCCTCAATAAAGGCATAAGCATCCACTTTTCCTTGGGTACGCTCTCGCCACGTTTTTACTCTGTTAGGACCTGCATTATAAGCAGCAAGAGCAAAAATACGATTATTATCGTAATCCTCTAATAAACCTTGCAAATAATGGCTACCAATTTCGATATTTTTTCCTACATTGTAGAGATCCTGCGTACCTTGATAACTCAACTTATATTTACGTGCCGTGTACTTCGCCGTCGCAGGCATGATCTGCATAAGACCACGAGCGCCAACTGGAGAGCGGGCTTCAACATCTAACGCACTTTCCTGTCGAGCGAGAGACATCATCGTGACGGGATCAATGTTGTGCTTTTTCGCATAAAAGTTAAACCACCAGCGGTGTGCTATTGGGAACCTAAGTTCGATATTATCCCACATCTGCGCTTGAATACTCGCGGTCACCGTTAGGTGATGCCAACGTTTAAATGATGCATAAGCCGCCAACATCGCCTTTTCATCTTTCCCTACGCGGCGCAGTAAGTGTGCCCATTCACTCTTCGCTGCTGCGATTTTATCCGTCGCGATCAACTCTTCGATACGAGCTAACGAGTCTTGATAGGGTTGAACAACTTTCTTATCCAACTTAACCGTATGCGTTGGGTATTTGATTGATTGCCCGATTGCATTGGCGGCAGCCACACTGTAGAAGTTTCGTTGCCCAAGCAGAGTTGCTAAACGCTGTTTCCCCGCGATGTCATCACCTAACGCTATTTCACTTCTTCCAAGCCAATATTGCCAGCGTAGCGTGGCTTGTTCTTCTTTATTTAGAACAGCAATCCACTCTTGTACGCCTTTCCAATCTGCATTTTGAATCGCTAAGCGGATGCGCGTTTCAATCAACGGTAAGTACTGACTGGTTTTCGTTTTATCATCGCGCCATTTAGCTAATGACTCAGACTCCGTACGAGTCAATCGAAATGCAATATAGTCGGCAAGTTCTTGCGCTTTTTCTGGAGAAAACTTCTGTCCTTTAATGACGGCATCGTACGCCCCTTGTGCTTGGCTAGTGTTCATACGAGCCAACTTTTCTAACGCATATTCACTTTGCGCTCGATTAAAATCATTCGCAGGTTTTTTCTTCGCGAATTCCGCAACACTTGCAGGATTATCAAACAACGCTTTCATTTCTTTGGCTTGTTGCTTTGCCTGCGCTGATTTAGGCAGTTTGAGCAAGTAACTCATCAAACCGCCATTACGAGCATCAAACGCCAGTAACATACGCTGTAGAATCAGTTCATCGGTACGCTCACCCGCCTTGTCCCATGCTGCAAATAATGGGTCACACTCATCAGCAATGCTGATGCCACGTAACCACATATGTTCAGCCCCTTTAAATGCCGCGACTTTCTTGCCTTGCTTTAATTGAGCGACGTAGAAAATACATTGGTAACGCTCACCACTAGGAATGACTTTTTGAAACTCAGTAATGGTTTTCCAATCTTTTTGCTTATAAAGATGATTGAGGTATGGAGCGCTAACTCGACGAGAAAATGGAAAAGACTCGTGCTCAGAAATAAACTCGTTCACCTGTTGTGGTGACTTTTCCGGTAACTGTCTAATAAAAGTGCGGTAATCCACATAAGGCGTTAGTGGATAGTCAGAAATTTTAGGACGAATCGAAAGGTATCCGTCGATGTCATTTTTATCTAATAAATCTTGAGCTTGCTCATATACTTCGCGCTGCTTTTCCAAACTCAGCGCGGCATTAGCACTCAAACTCATAGCACACAACGCGGCGGCGCAGCATACGTTTTTAGCCAATTCAGATACGTTGAATCTCATTTGTGTCATTTTCCCCAGACATATACTGCCCTAAAGCCTAGTTTTGTTAGAGTTCATGTGATGTTAAGGCAATTTTCACACATGCATCTATTTACACAGAATGCAGATGTCCATGTAAAGCAACTTAGTGTATTAAAAATTGTACTCGTCAAACTTTTAAGACGATGGAGACAAAGCGTTTCTAACTCGCATAGAAAACACTTCGTCATTCTTAACGAATAACAAAAGTGTATACCCTAACCGTGTAAGTTTCCGGTCAGCTCAAAATAAGAAATCCATTCGTTAGGGAAATTCTTGCAATGCGGTAACAAAAACAAAGCACTTGGTATAAAATGATGGGTTTGAATGACAGTTAATTTAGGAACGATCGGCAATGGCTGAATACGTATATACCATGTCGCGGGTGAGCAAAATTGTGCCACCTAAGCGTCAAATTCTTAAAGACATCTCTCTGAGCTTCTTCCCTGGTGCGAAAATCGGTGTTTTAGGTCTGAACGGTGCAGGTAAATCCACACTGCTACGTATCATGGCAGGTATCGACACGGATATCGACGGTGAAGCGCGTCCACAACCTGGTCTAAACGTAGGTTACCTACCTCAGGAACCAGTATTAGACGAATCAAAAACCGTTCGTGAAGTTGTTGAAGAAGCGGTTGCTGACGTTGCTGACGCTCTGAAACGTTTGGACGCAGTCTACGCAGCATACGCTGAACCAGATGCAGACTTCGACGCACTTGCAAAAGAGCAAGGCGAGCTAGAAGCCCTTATCCAAGCGAAAGATGGCCACAACCTAGAAAATGCGCTTGAGCGTGCGGCAAACGCACTTCGTTTACCTGAATGGGACCAAAAAATTGCGCACCTATCAGGTGGTGAACGCCGCCGTGTGGCTATTTGTCGCTTGCTACTTTCTAAGCCAGACATGCTACTGCTTGATGAGCCTACCAACCACCTAGATGCAGAATCAGTGGCTTGGCTAGAGCGCTTCTTAGTGGATTACACAGGTACCGTAGTAGCCATCACCCACGACCGTTACTTCCTGGATAACGCTGCGGGCTGGATCTTAGAACTGGACCGTGGTGAAGGTATCCCATGGGAAGGCAACTACACCTCATGGCTGGAGCAAAAAGACGCTCGTCTACAACAAGAAGCCTCCCAAGAGAGTGCTCGCCAAAAGACTATCGAGAAAGAGCTTGAGTGGGTACGTAAAAACCCTAAAGGTCGTCAAGCGAAGTCAAAAGCACGTATGGCTCGCTTTGAAGAACTGCAAAGCTCTGATCACCAAAAACGTAATGAAACCAATGAACTATTTATCCCACCAGGTGAGCGTCTAGGTGATAAGGTTATTGAAGTGAAGAACCTGACCAAGTCATTTGACGGTCGTGTTCTGATTGATGACCTGTCATTCAGCATCCCTAAAGGTGCGATTGTTGGTATCATCGGTGCTAACGGCGCAGGTAAATCGACGCTATTCAAGATGTTAAGTGGTACTGAACAACCAGACTCGGGCACAATTGAGATGGGCGATACAGTAAAACTGGCATCGGTCGATCAGTTCCGTGACAGCATGGACGATTCTAAAACCGTATTCCAAGAGATCTCTGAAGGTGCTGATATCATTAAGATCAACAACTTCGAAATCCCAGCTCGTGCATACTGTTCACGCTTTAACTTTAAAGGCAGTGACCAACAAAAGATTATTGGTGAACTATCGGGTGGTGAGCGTAACCGTGTCCACCTTGCGAAGCTGCTTAAAGCGGGCGGTAACGTGTTGCTACTCGACGAACCAACCAATGACCTTGACGTTGAAACACTGCGTGCTCTAGAAGAAGCGTTACTAGAGTTCCCTGGTTGTGCAATGGTTATCTCGCACGACCGTTGGTTCCTTGACCGTATCGCTACCCACATCATTGACTACCGTGACGAAGGCCAAGTTAACTTCTACGAAGGTAACTACACAGAGTACATGGATTGGTTGAAGAAAACATTGGGTCCTGAAGCCGCAGAACCACACCGTATCAAATACAAGCGTATTGCGAAGTAATCGCAACCCACAAAGTTTGATTGTAATTTGTACAAAGGCCGCTATCATAGCGGCCTTTGTTTTCTTTGTTATAAAAAGAGCTCATTAGCCCGTCTCGTTCGTTAAGAACATGACATTGCACTTACGTCACTCTGTAGCGACTTCGACACTTTTCAAACAACAATCGAACATTTTTTGTTCGTATTGATATACTATTCAATTCTGTTTGACGACCTGACGAGAATATTCATATGACAGAGAGACGACGCTTTTCACGTATTCTCCATCAAGCTCCAGCTAAGATAGAACAACGTGACTTGGCAATTGAAGCTAGGATTCAAGATCTTTCCTTGCATGGTTTACTCATGAAAGTGGAAGAGACTGAGGCTTTGGATCCAACCCTTCCAGTCCATGTGACTTTTTCATTTGATCAATCCGAACAAGTGATTACGTTAAAAGCGCAAATTGTGAATGTCTCTAAGTGTGAGGTTAGGTTGAAGATCGCTAAGATAGACATCGAAAGCATTAGCCAACTAAAACGATTTATAGAATTGAATGTAGGCAATAACGACCTTCTGAATCGAGAGTTAGAGCACCTCTCTGGTTTTTAGGAGAAAAATAAATGAACGCCTATTTAAGTAACAATAACTATGTCTAAAAAAATCATCATGCAGATCCCGACGAAAGACGGCGATCAGCAGTTCTATTTGGGCCGCAGTTCGGTCCTAGCAGTATTTGCTTCAGTATTGGCATTACCCGCCGTCGTTGGTGGCGCGTGGTACCTTAATCAGCAGCAGATGCACAATAAAGACGAACTAACACAAATCATCGCCAAACTGGAAAGTGAAAAGGCCGAAGTGACGGCTCTTTACGAAGAGCAGCTTGATACCAATCATTCGCTTTCCCAATCTTTGACGGACAAAAACAATCAAATTCAGCTATTGGGCAAACGGGTATTCGACGTTGAATCGGTTTTAGGTCTCGCAGACGAAGAGTTGATGATCGATGAGAACAGCATGGGGTTAGAGGAGCGAATTGACGCAGCCGCTATCGATTCTGCTGTTCGCGCGACGATGTTCCGTTTGATACCAAATGACAGTCCAGTCACATACCAACGTATTTCTTCTTCTTACGGCAGTCGTATTAATCCGATTTCAGGTAAGAGGCATGTTCATACTGGTATCGATCTGACTTGTAAAAGAGGAGAAGAGATCCTGGCACCGGCTGACGGTGTGGTGGAAACCGTTCGCCCGAGCAATCGTGGTTATGGTAACTATGTCACCATTCGTCACTCATTTGGCTTTATGAGCTCCTTTGCTCATCTACAACGCTTCAAAGTGAAAAGCGGTCAGTTTGTTAGTAAAGGCGACATCATTGCTCAATGCGGTAACTCTGGCAACTCCACAGGGCCACACTTGCACTATGAAGTACGCTTCCTCGGACGAGCACTCAACCCTCAATACTTAATGGAGTGGACACCAGAAAACTTCAATGACGTCTTTGAAAAAGAGAAAAAAGTGAAATGGGGACCTTTGGTTCAATTGATTGATAACGTTGTACGCCTACAAGTCAATTTAACCAATTCACCCTATCGCGATACCAGTATCAACACAGTATCAAGTGAAGATACGAGTAATACTGCGACGAACTGATTTGTCCATCAACACGAAAAAGAGCAGCTTACGCTGCTCTTTTTGTTTCGGACTCTGCACGGCTAACTGACCCGTGATTAGCCGCGATGAATATTATCATTCGCCTGTTTGAGTAAGTTTTGGCTCTCATTCATAAATTGTTGAGAATAAGTACCAAACCAATCACTCACCTGCTTAAAGCTTTCGATGAATCGCGCTTTGTCTCTGCTATCCAGAATCGCTACCGCATCACCTAAACGCTGATGGAATCGCTTGATCATATCGATATTCTCTTGAGAAGAGAAAATGATATCACCGTACAAGTTCGGATCCTGACCAAACAGTCGTCCCACCATCGCCAATTCAAGGCGGTAGATTGGCGAGCTTAACTTCAACAACTGATCGATGTTCGGATTCTCTTTGCTAAGGTGCATACCGTAAGCAAACGAAGTGAAGTGGCGCAGCGCCTGAATCAACGTCATGCCATGATCGTGCTCTTGTGCATCGATTTGGCACAAGCTTGCGCCCCAAATCCCAAACTGTTGCAATAGCCATTGGTAATGCTCGTGACCACGGCCATCACAGTACACAATAACCTGCTTGGCAAGGCTCGGAACATCTGGGCCAAACATTGGGTGCAAACCAACCACAGGACCTTGATGCACATTCAACATTGCTTGCAGAGGCTTCGATTTGATAGAAGTCAGGTCACACAGAATACAGTCTTGCGGCAAGTTCCCCAGTTTTTCGATCACCCCTTCCGTTAGATGGATCGGCACCGTGACCACGACTAAACCCGCGTTGTCTAGAATCTCATCCGCACGATCCCAGTCTTTACTGCCGAGAACTTTGACCTGGTAGCCCGACAATTTGAACATACGCCCAAACAGGCCACCCAATTGACCATTACCACCAATAATAACAACTGAGCGTAAATCAGGGTTCAAACACTTAAAACCGGAATCTTTCTCGCTGGCATAAGATTCACGCATTGTTCGACGCAGAATATCTTCAATAAGCTGTGGAGGAATTCCCATTTTTTCAGCTTCAGCGCGACGAGAAGCTAACATCGCCGCTTCGCGGTCTGGAGCATAAATTGGCAAACCATGTTCGCTTTTTACTTCCCCAACTTTCTCTACGAGCGCTAAACGCTGAGCCAATAGCTCCAACATTTGCTTGTCGACTGCATCAATCTGATCGCGTAATGCGTTAAGTTCAACTGCCATTGATGTTCCTTAAATCCTGTATTAATTAGCCTTTAGACGATTTTCTAAGAAAGGCACTAGCTCTTCATGTGCATGACGTAATAGTGCCTCAGTTGAATCCCAATTGATACATGCGTCAGTGATAGATACACCGTATTTCATCTCTTCAAGAGCTAAGTCAGAAGATTGATTTCCTTCATTGATATGGCTTTCAATCATAAGACCGATAATAGATTTATTGCCTTCACGGATTTGATGAATCACATCCTCCGCGACTAATGGCTGGCGACGGTAATCTTTACGTGAGTTGGCGTGACTGCAATCCACCATTAATGAAGCATCAAGACCAGATTTCGCCATCTCTTGCTCACACTCAGTGACTGATACCGAATCGTAGTTAGTTTGCTTACCGCCACGTAAGATCACATGTCCATTAGCATTGCCCTGGGTGGTTAACAGTGCGACTTGTCCCTCACGGTTAATTCCCATAAAACGGTGACTAGAGGACGCAGCTTGCATCGCGTTAATTGCGGTTGCCAAACTGCCATCGGTGCCATTCTTAAAACCGATTGGCATAGACAGGCCGCTTGCCATTTCACGGTGAGTTTGTGACTCCGTCGTACGTGCGCCGATTGCAGCCCAGCTAAAAGTATCCGCCAGGTATTGTGGGCTAATTGGGTCTAGAGCCTCAGTCGCGAGCGGGATTTCCATCTCTGCCAACTCCACC
The DNA here is from genome assembly GCF_033338855.1 of Vibrio sp. Vb0937. Classification (NCBI taxonomy): domain Bacteria; kingdom Pseudomonadati; phylum Pseudomonadota; class Gammaproteobacteria; order Vibrionales; family Vibrionaceae; genus Vibrio; species Vibrio sp. Vb0937. The sequence goes on from NZ_JAWOTK010000024.1 coordinate 17,906, forward strand.
AGAAGTTCGCGTCCAACATGCAGACCGTGTTCAATATCGAAACTGCCGTCTAGGTGTGGGTCATTGATCAGGCCTTTCCAGCCGACCGTGGTGCGTGGCTTCTCAAAGTAAACACGCATAACAATATACAGTTGGTCACTTAGTTGTTCAGAGAGTGCTTTAAGGCGCTTTGCGTAATCCTTCGCCGCTTCTACGTCGTGGATAGAACATGGACCGCATACAACAAGCAGGCGGTGATCCTTCTTGTGAATAATATTAGCGATAGTTTGACGAGACTCTTGAATAAAGCGACGTGCTTTTTCACTCAAAGGAAGCTTGGTTTTTAGTTCCTCCGGAGTAATAAGAACCTGTTCTTCGATAATATTAATATTGCTCAACTCACTTTTCTGCATAACTCTAACCTGTATATTTATTTTTACACCCAACCAAACCCTTGGTGAGACAACTAAGCTTTAACGACAAGATAACAGGCTAAAAAAGAAAAACAAGCGTACAGAATAAAAAACATTTATTGTAAATTAAAGTTTACAGTTAAATAAAAAGCCAAAGCATAATTAACTTTGGCTTCTAATCGCTGTTTTGAATCTTTTACAAGAGGTTTAGCTAGTCAAGCGTTTCATCGCTTCACTCGCCGCTTTCCACTCTTGAGATAGCTTAAGTTCGCTTGGAGAAAATGACTGTTTTTTCAGTAATCCATCCGCGAGTGGCACGGTTGAAACCGGTAAGTTGTCTAATACCTCAACGTGCGCTTCTCGTTTATTACACATTAACAACATATCGCAGCCAGCTCTCAATGCTTGAGCACCTCGCTCGGCAGGGCTGCCCATGATCGCAGCGCCTTCCATGGTCAAGTCATCCGAAAAAACCAAACCTTTAAAACCCAATTGCTGACGCAGGACCTGTTTTAACCAGTATTCAGAACCGCTGGCTGGTTGAGCATCATAATGTGGGAAAATCACGTGAGCAGGCATCATGGCATCTAAAATACCGGCATCAATTTGCGCTTTGAAGATCGCCATATCTTGTTCAAAAATATCACTGCGCTCATCGTATGGTGTTTCTAGATGTGAGTCTGCAATCACGCCACCATGTCCAGGGAAGTGCTTGCCTGTCGTTGCCATGCCAACACTCTTCATTCCCTGCATATATGCAGTGCTATAGCGAAGAATGGTATCGGCATCTTCACCGAATGCACGATTACCGATCGCTTTACATTGATGGCCTTGGTCAAGTACCGGGGCAAAGCTTAAATCAATATCATGGGCAATCAGCTCTGCTGCCATTAACCAACCGCCCATACGAGCAAGCTCTTCACCATTTTGATGTTTAGCGTACTCATCAGCAGCAGGAATTAATGAGAAACCTTCACGAAAACGCTGCACTCGGCCGCCTTCTTGATCCACACCGATCAAAAACGGGCGCTTAGCCGCCTTTCGGATGGATTGAGTAAGTGCTTGAAGCTGTTCGCTATCATGATAGTTGCGAGCAAATAGAATTAAGCCACCAACCGTAGGATGCTCCAAGATTTCTTTGTCTTCAGCGGTCAGTTCATACCCCGCAACGTCAACCCATAACGGTCCCATGTTTTCTCCTCAAAATCGGCTGAATATCTCGTATTCGATGAGGTTATTCGCTTCAGATTTGCTTTACAATAAGTGAATGAAGAATTGACGAGATCGGCTATGAAATTTAACGAACTGTACATTGGTGTGATGTCTGGAACGAGTATGGATGGTGTTGATACCGCTCTAGTTGAAATAAGCGATGAGCACGTTCGCCTGATTGCGCACGACGACTACCCAATGCCCGCAGCACTAAAAGACATGCTGTTATCTGTTTGTACCGGTCAAGCAACAAATTTAAAAGCCATAGGTGAACTTGACCACCAGCTCGGCCACCTATTTGCAGATGCCGTGTTACAGCTGCTCAATAAGTCTGGTTACGTCGCAGAGCAAGTTCGTGCGATTGGTAATCACGGTCAAACAGTGTTCCATCAGCCTACCGGAAACTTGCCGTTTACCACTCAATTGGGCGATGCCAACATTATCGCGGTCAAGACAGGCATTGATACGGTAGCGGATTTTCGTCGTAAAGACATGGCGCTAGGTGGACAAGGTGCCCCACTCGTCCCTGCTTTCCATAAAAGCATTTTTGCGATGCAGGACTCCACAACTGTGGTGCTTAACATTGGAGGCATTGCCAATATCTCGGTACTGCATCCAGAGCAACCAGTCATTGGCTATGACACAGGCCCGGGCAATATGTTGATGGACGCATGGTGTGCGCTGCATACTGGGCAAAGCTTCGACGAAGATGCACAATTTGCACTTAAAGGAACGGTAAACGCTACTTTGTTGACTCAATTACTCAAAGAAGCTTACCTCGCCATGCCAGCCCCTAAAAGTACCGGACGAGAACTGTTCAATATTGACTGGCTGCATCAACAACTGGCCCATCACAATTTACCAATCGAAGACGTACAACGTACACTTTGCGAGTATTCTGCAATTACCATTGCCAACGAAGTCGACAAGTTTTCTCATGGCATCACACCTCAACTATTGGTCTGTGGCGGTGGAGCAAGAAACCCACTTTTGATGCAGCGACTAGCTAAGTTATTGCCACAATGGAGCGTTGCGACAACGGCAGAAAAAGGCGTTGATGGCGACTACATGGAAGCAATGGCGTTTGCTTGGCTTGCGCAGCGCCATATTCACGGCCTCCCTAGCAACTTACCGGAAGTTACGGGGGCAAGTCGTCTCGCTTCACTGGGTGTACTCTATTCAAAAAATTAAGGGCAATAGATCCTAAACAAAAAGGCTTAATTCATTATGACGAACGATGCACTTATCGCAGCTTTATCCCATCTGGTATCTGAAGGGCGAAACCCAGACACCATGGACATCGACTTGCTGCCTTCTCTCGATATTGTTCAACGCATCAACCAACAGGACAAACTCGTTCCTCTTGCCGTTGAAAAAGTGTTGCCTGAGATCGCTGAAGCCGTTGATAAGATCACGGAAGCATTTAAGGTCGGAGGTCGGTTGTTTTACATCGGTGCGGGTACCAGTGGTCGACTTGGCGTTTTGGACGCTTCAGAATGTCCACCAACTTTTGGCACAGATCCAGAGATGGTCGTTGGTATTATTGCCGGTGGAAAAGAGGCGATGTTCCGTGCAAAAGAAGGGGCGGAGGACGACCCTACATTAGGCGAGCAAGATCTTAAAGAGAATACGCTAACACAACGCGATGTCGTCGTTGGTATTGCGGCAAGTGGACGAACACCTTACGTGATTGGTGGCTTAGAGTATGCGAACGAGCTTGGTGCCACCACTGTAGCACTATCTTGTAACCCTGACTCTCCGATTGCAGATATTGCTGATATTGCGATTAGCCCCGTTGTTGGACCTGAAGCGTTAACGGGATCCACTCGCTTAAAATCAGGGACGGCACAAAAACTCGTACTAAACATGCTCACTACCGCAAGCATGATTCGCCTGGGCAAAAGTTATCAGAACTTAATGGTAGATGTGAAAGCGACGAATGCAAAGCTAGTTGCAAGAGCGGCTCGTATTGTTATGCAAGCAACAGATTGTACTAACCAAGAGGCTAAAACGGCGCTCAAAGAAACGGACTACGACGCCAAGTTAGCGATTTTGATGATTTTAACCGGGCTGGATAGAGAAAGCGCGACTGAGCAACTGAACGCCAAGCAAGGATATTTAAGAAAAGTCGTGATCGCGCAAACTAATCAATCTTAATCAATAAAGCGCCTCACTTATTTAAAAGTCAGGCGCCTTTTATGGCTTAATTTAGTAGTTCAATCGTTCAATGTGAGTAATACCGACTTTACCTTCAAGGTCACTGAACATATGAACCATTGCTGGGTATGGTTGTGCTCCAGGGTAGACAACTTCTGCATTACAGAAAAACGCATAGTTTTGTCCGGCTACGACTTGAGTAGCCACAACCAAAGGGGAGTATTTGACACCGACAAACCCCTCGATACCTTTAGCAAATACTTCTTTATTCTCTGCTGTGAGTTCATGAAATGGACTCCAGCCACCAGCCATTTGCGTTGACATAATGTGATTCCTTTTTTTCTGTGCTCACTATCAAGCAATATGAACACAGTTTAATAAGGAGGATTTTGCCACATTTATGTGATGCAGACAGTGTAACAACGGCTTTATTGACTATTAATTTGAGTATTCATTCCAACCACGTTGCCATTCCATGCGGAATTTTTGCGCTTGCTCAGTACCTTCACAAACCCCTTCGTAATACTGACCAGATAACCCCATTTGATACGCAAAAGCAGGATTACAGTACTCACGTAAACCTTCTAAATAACCTTGGTCGTAGTCACTTTGCTTAACACTACCCAACTCACGAAGCTCGCTCATCGTGCGCGATGTGTGTCCGGTTATGCCATCTTGATATCCTATCTGATGCCAATCTCCCGACTTGGCAAGATCTGCTGTCGTTGCTGTGCATCCTGCAAGTAAAGCCAGTGCCAGACCTACCGTTACCTTTTTCATGGTTCTTCCTTAAGTAATTGTTTTCAAAAATAAGCTTACCACTAATTATTGGCGCTTGCCGCTGAGCTTGCAGATTTAACCACTGATGACTCAAATCAGCCGCTCAAGACTGTCATCAACCTTTCGCCATTTTTAAAAACCGCTCAAGCAGCATATCGACCACTCAGTGCTCTATTCGACCACTCATCTACTAACCGAATGCATTTAACACAAGTGACGCATAACATGCATCCTGAGATTAAAAAATTACCCTACCCAACTAAGACCAAGGACAATTGCTATGATGTGGTTTCTAACCTGTGTCGCAGCCCTAATCGGCGGATACTTCATCTACGGCGCTTTCGTCGAGAAGATTTTCGGCATCAATGAAAAACGCCAAACGCCAGCTCACACCAAATCGGACGGTGTTGACTTCGTTCCAATGTCAACAAAGAAAGTTTACCTAGTTCAACTACTTAACATCGCAGGTGTTGGTCCAATTTTTGGCCCGATCATGGGGGCACTATACGGTCCTGCGGCGATGCTTTGGATTGTAGTCGGTTGTATTTTTGCTGGTGCAGTACACGATTACTTCTCAGGCATGCTTTCAGTGCGTAACGGCGGTGCATCTGTACCTACCATTACAGGTCGCTACCTAGGTAATGGCGCAAAACACTTTATGAATATTTTTGCCATTGTCCTATTGCTTCTAGTTGGCGTAGTGTTCGTTTCAGCCCCTGCTGGCATGATTACTAACCTCATCAATGATCAAACAAGCTTGAGCGTAAGCATGACTACAATGGTTATTGCTATTTTTGCTTACTACATCATTGCGACGATTGTTCCTGTCGATAAAATCATTGGTCGTTTCTACCCACTGTTTGGCGCCCTACTTATCTTTATGTCTGTTGGTCTAATGACAGCCGTTGCTTTCTCTAGCGAACACACAGTAATGGGTGACTTCCAAGTTTCGGACATGTTCTCTAACCTCAACCCAAATGACATGCCGTTATGGCCTGCATTGTTCATCACTATCGCATGTGGCGCTATCTCTGGCTTCCACGCAACTCAGTCTCCACTGATGGCGCGTTGTATGGAAAATGAGAAAAACGGTCGCTTCGTATTCTACGGTGCAATGATTGGTGAAGGTGTTATCGCGCTAATTTGGTGTGCTATCGCTCTGTCTTTCTTCGGCTCTCTAGACGCTCTATCCGAAGCTGTGAAAAACGGTGGTCCTGGTAACGTGGTATACAGCGCATCATTTGGTCTGCTAGGTGTGTTCGGTGGTATCCTTGCGTTCCTGGGGGTGGTTATCCTACCAATTACGTCTGGCGATACAGCGTTCCGTTCAAGCCGCTTGATCCTTGCTGAATACTTCAACATGGAACAAAAAACGCTACGTAACCGTCTACTGATGGCACTTCCACTGTTCGTTATCGGCGGTATCTTAACTCAAGTAGACTTCGGCATTATCTGGCGCTACTTCGGTTTTGCAAACCAAACAACAGCGGTAATGATGCTTTGGACTGCGTCCGCTTACCTACTGCGTCACAACAAGCTGCACTGGATTACCACTATCCCAGCTATCTTCATGACCACGGTATGTGTCACGTTCATCTTAAACAACAGCTCGCTAGGTTTTGGTCTGCCAATGCAACTATCAACTATCGTAGGTATTGTGTTTGCCCTAGCTGTGACAGGTTACGTTATCAAAACCTCTAAGGGTAAAGGTGAAACTGAACTGGCTGACGAAGAGAAACCACAAGCCGTATCAGAAACAGCGTAATACTCGTCACATCTGAGTGACTAAGATAGGAGCCTGCCAATTGCAGGCTCTTTTTGTTTTATACCCAAGTCACTTTAAGACTCAGAAAGCACAGCGCAGCATCATTTACTTAGCTGTTCTTATCTATCTGAGCCAAGCATCTTGAGGTTACTTAGGTATACAATAACAACATTGATTCTAGGTTAGGTTCACTATGGAACTGGTCATCTCCCTTTTACAACAGATGTGTGTGTACTTAGTTTTGGCTTACATGCTAAGTAAAACGCCAATCATCTTACCTTTGCTGAGTATTTCTTCGCGCTTAAGCCACCGCCTAATTTGTTACGTACTCTTCTCTGGCTTTTGTATTCTCGGCACCTATTTCGGTCTGCACATCAACGATGCTATTGCCAATACTCGTGCGATCGGCGCAGTTATGGGCGGGCTGTTTGGTGGACCTGTTGTAGGTTTCGCCGTCGGATTTACTGGTGGCATCCATCGATACTCTCTTGGTGGCTTTACCGACCTAGCCTGCGCAATTTCAACCACCGCCGAGGGCGTAATTGGTGGCTTGCTCCACGTTTACCTTATCAAGCGAAATAAAGGCGCATTGCTGTTTAATCCAAGCGTCGTATTCAGCGTCACGTTTGTTGCAGAAGTGGTGCAAATGATTTTGCTGCTCGCCGTCGCGAAACCTTTTGATCAAGCCTATGAACTGGTGTCCGCTATTGCAGCGCCTATGATCATCGCGAATTCATTTGGTGCGGCGTTGTTCATGAGTATCCTGCAAGACAGAAAAGCAATCTTTGAAAAGTTTTCTGCGACGTTTTCGCGTCGAGCGCTCACCATTGCTGATCGCTCAGTGGGAATTCTAAGCAACGGCTTCAACACCGAAAACGCAGAGAAAATCGCGCGTATTATTTACGAAGAAACCAAAGTGGGCGCTGTCGCGATTACTGACCAAGAAAAAATCTTAGCGTTTGTGGGCATTGGCGATGATCACCATAAACCAAACACGCCGATTTCATCGCAAAGCACATTAGACTCCATGGAGAAAAACGACATCATTTATCTTGATGGCGCGGAGCGTCCATACCAATGCTCCATTGCAAAAGATTGCAAGCTCGGATCTGCGCTGATCATCCCACTGCGTGCAGGGAAAGAGGTCATTGGTACCATAAAGCTGTATGAACCGAAGCGTAAATTGTTCTCGACGGCCAACATGTCGATGGCGGAAGGAATAGCCCAGCTTCTATCTAGCCAAATCCTTTATGGCGATTACCAACAACAACAAGCCTTACTCGCCCAAGCAGAAATCAAATTGCTTCACGCTCAGGTGAATCCACACTTTTTGTTTAATGCTCTCAATACTATTAGTGCGATTACTCGTCGTGACCCTGACAAAGCGCGCGAGCTAATCCAAAATCTATCGCACTTCTTCCGCAGCAATTTAAAGCAGAACATTAATACCGTGACGCTAAAGGAAGAGCTTGCACATGTGAACTCGTACTTGAGCATCGAAAAAGCGCGTTTTACGGACCGCTTAGAGGTTGAAATCGATATTCAACCTGAATTGCTGGACATCAAATTACCAAGCTTTACACTCCAGCCTTTGGTTGAGAATGCCATTAAGCATGGCATTTCAAACATGCTTGAAGGTGGTAAAGTTCATATCTACAGCGAAGCACACCCACAAGGTCACTTGATTACCGTCGAAGACAACGCAGGCAGTTTTGAACCGCCAAAAGAAAACCACTCAGGGCTAGGTTTAGAAATTGTCGACAAACGTCTCACTAATCAATTTGGACGTGATGCAGCGCTAAAAATTACGTGCGAGCCACATCAATTTACTAAAATGAGCTTTATCATTCCCCCAAAATCATAAAAGCACGCTGAAGCAATAAAGGTAATGTTGGATGTTAACCGCACTCGTCATTGATGATGAACAGTTTGCTCGTGAAGAGCTAGCAGAGTTACTGGATGAAACAGGCCAAGTTGAGGTCGTGGGCGATGCCTCAAACGCAATCCTTGGCCTAAAAAAAATCAATGAACTCAAGCCTGATGTGGTGTTTCTCGATATCCAAATGCCTCAAGTCACGGGGATTGAATTACTAGGGATGCTTGATCCAGAAACCATGCCTTATGTGGTTTTTGTCACGGCTTATGATCAGTATGCGATTCAAGCATTTGAAGACAATGCCTTTGATTACTTGCTCAAACCTGTCGACCCATGCCGGTTAACTAAAACGGTCAAACGACTAAACAAAGTCATTAGCCAATCCGCCCTAACGCAACAACTGTCTGCTATTACACCTGACACGTTGGATCAGATACCGTGCATCGGACACAACCGCATCGTTATCATGGCCACCGACACGGTGGAATGTGCTTACAGTGATATCAGCGGCGTACATGTACGCTCCACCAGCCAAACCGCGAGCACCCAACTGACATTAAAAACGTTGGAAGAGAAAACCCCTCTAGTCCGCTGCCATCGTCAATACTTAGTCAGTATTAAAGCGATTAGCGAAATCAAGTTACTGGAAAATGGGTTAGCGGAAATCATCACCAAAACAGGCTTTGAGATACCAGTAAGCCGCCGCTACTTAAAGGTGCTCAAAGAGATGCTCGGCATTAGCCACTAACACAAAAACTTCACACATCATCGCTGAGTTTCCGCTAGCGTATAAATAGGACGCTCTGAAAAGACGAGGCGATGATGTATAAAGTTTTATTCATATGTAAGCACAACGCTGGACGAAGCGTCCTCGCGGAGTCAATCGCAACCAATATCCTGCCAGCAGATTTTAGTGTCACCAGTGGAGGCTCACATCCCACAGGCAAGGTGCACCCAGTGGTGCAAAAATATTTAGATGACCACCAACTCCCCATTCCGCATATCCACACGCATTCATGGGAGGAGCGAACTCAATTTCTTCCCGACATCGTTATTATTCTCTGTGATTCTTTACATCAAGAAACCGCTCCTCAGTGGCTTGCAGGTGGTGTTCGAGTAAACTGGCAAGTTGATGCTTTTCCGACCGATGGTTCTGATGAAGACATGTACGCACATTGCGAAAAGGTTGCTCAATCGCTTGAGCGAAGAATCACGAAGATGTCTGATATGATTATCGATGGTTTAGGAAAAGACCAAATTCGTGATTACCTAAATGAGTTAAGAGAGATGTAAAAAAGGCGACCCACAGGTCGCCTTTTGAATATTCGATAAATGGAGACTAATCCACTTGCTTGATTTGAAGTTCTTTAGGTACTTCAAAGAACATATTCTCTTCACGGCCAAGTACTTCATCAACCGCTTCGGCACCAACGAGTTCTTTGATTCGCTCTAGAATCTGATTAACGAGCTCTTCCGGAGCAGATGCTCCCGCAGTCACGCCGACCTTTGTTTTGCCTTCGAACCACTCAGGTTTGATATCTTCCGGACAGTCGGTTAAGTAGCCAGGTGTCCCTAGCTTTTCAGCTAGCTCTTTAAGACGTGTAGAGTTTGATGAGTTTTTAGAACCCACCACAACCATCACATCTACGTCACCAGCTAATTCACGTACGGCATCTTGGCGGTTTTGTGTCGCATAACAGATATCGTCTTTACGTGGACCTTGGATATCTGGGAACACGCGGCGTAGCTCTTCGATAACATCGGCAGTTTCATCGACAGAAAGCGTCGTTTGGCTTACGTAATGAAGATCGGATGGATCTTTCACAATCGCCTTCAGTTTCTCAACATCGGCTGGAGTTTCAACCAAGTACATACCACCGGTTTCACTGGCGTATTGCCCCATCGTACCTTCGACTTCAGGGTGACCTGCGTGACCAATCAGAACCACTTCCATATTACGACGGCTCGCACGCGCCACTTCCATATGCACTTTGGTTACTAAAGGGCACGTTGCGTCAAATACGGTCAAATCACGCTGCTTGGCTTCCTGACGAACTGCCTGCGATACACCATGAGCGGAGAAAATCACAATGTTGTTGTCTGGCACTTCGTGCAGTTCTTCAACGAAGATAGCACCACGCTGTTTTAGACCTTCAACCACAAAACGGTTATGCACCACTTCATGACGCACATAAATCGGTGGCTGATACATCTCTAGCGCACGCTCTACGATGCTAATCGCGCGGTCAACACCAGCACAGAAACCACGTGGGTTAGCTAACAGGATTTTCATTTCATTGCTCATGGAAGTTATCTTTTATTTGGTTCGCTATTCTACTGACAAAATTTCAACTTCGAAAGTCACGTCTTGTCCCGCTAGAGGATGGTTGAAGTCCACAGTGACTGAATCGCCTGCAATCTCTGTAATAATGCCCGGGATTTCCATGCCATCAGGGCCACTGAAGGCCATGATTGTACCAACTTCCACTTCTGCATCACCTACAAATTTAGTGCGATCCATATAGTGAATATGATCAGGGTTTGGCATACCAAACGCGTCTTCTGCCTTTAGCTCAATCGCTTTTTGTGCGCCTGTTTCGAGGCCGATCAAGCATTGCTCAAAGTTTTCACTCAAGCTGCCATCACCCATAACAAACTTCGCTGGTTTACCCATGTTATGAGTACTATCTGCAACCGATCCGTCTTTCATTTTAATCGTAAAGTGAAGGGTTACTACCGATTCATTGGTTATTGTTGTCACGTTAATGCTTCCTTGTTCTTGGGTTATTACGCTGTCAGCTTGGTCTTTTTATACATTGAAATGCTGATTGGCGCTCCAACATAATAAAAAGCGTCGCTCGAATCAACGGACGACGCTTAGGGTTATTCGATATACCGTAAAAGATTACTTGTCAGCGTCTTTTTTACGGAAGCCATCCAGAATAATCATTGCCGCACCAATACAGATCGCCATGTCAGCAAGGTTGAATGCTGGCCAGTGGTAGTTACCCCAGAAGAAGTCTAGGTAATCAACAACAAAGCCATGAACGACGCGGTCAAACACGTTGCCCACTGCACCACCAATAATCAATGCGTAAGCGATGTTGTTCCATTTTTCTTTAGCTGGAAGCTTGCTCATCCAGTAGGTCAAAAGACCCGTCACAACAAACGCGATACCGGTAAATAACCAACGCTGCCAACCGGCTTGATCGCTCAAGAAGCTGAATGCAGCACCGTAGTTATGAACATAAAGTAGGTTGAAGAATGGCAACACCTCAATTCGGTTTGCCCATCCGTAGCCCATGTTGTCCATCACCACCAATTTGATGCCAATATCTGCAATAAATACCAGAATTGCTAACCACAGCCAGCGAACTCCAGATTGCTTTAACGTCAGTGCTTTTTCACTCATTACTTTACCTACAAACAGCCCCAGTAAATACTGGGGCTGTTAATTTTAAAAAAAGTTCAGTCGTTCTAGGCAATTACGCGAATTTACGTACTTCACCTTCGCCGTCTACGTTAGACACACAACGACCACAGATCTTCTCGTGACCTTCGATTGTGCCTACGTCTGGCGTGTGGTGCCAACAACGGTCACACTTCTCGCCTTCAGCTGCTGCTACTTCAACAAACAAGCCTTCGATATCTGTCGCTTGTGCTGCATCCGTCTTCTCACCTAGAGGCTTAACTTTCGCCGCAGAGGTTAGTAGAACAAAGCGCAGTTCATCTTCAAGTTTGTTGATCTTCGCCGCTAGTGCGTCATCAGCAAATAGAGTCACTTCAGCTTGTAGTGCACCACCAATGGTTTTCTCTTTACGCGCATCTTCTAGAAGTTTGTTAACCGCACCACGAACCGCTTGGATCTCAGTCCAGAATTCGTTGTTCAGCTCTTCACCTTCAGCAAGACCGAATAGGCCGTCGAACCACTCACCAGTGAATACGAACTTGTCGCGTTGACCTGGCATTTCGTTCCAGATTTCATCTGCAGTGAACGACATGATTGGCGCCATCCAACGAACTAGCGCTTCTACGATGTAGTAAAGTGCTGTCTGACAGCTACGTTGAGCGTTGCCGCCACGTTTTGCTGTGTACTGACGGTCTTTAATTACGTCTAGGTAGAAAGAGCCCATCTCGATTGAACAGAATTGCATTAGACGCTGAGTTACACCGTGTGTGTTGTACTCTTCGTATGCTTTAACGATCTCTTCTTGTGCTGCTAGTGCACGACCAACCGCCCAGCGATCTAGCGCAACCATCTCTTCAACAGGAACGATGTCTGTTTCAGGGTTGAAGCCGCTCAGGTTAGCAAGGAAGAAACGCGCTGTGTTACGGATACGACGGTACGCATCTGCACTACGTTTTAGAATTTCATCAGAAACCGCAACTTCACCAGTGTAGTCTGTAGAAGCAACCCATAGACGAAGAATGTCAGCACCTAGCTTGTTAGTTACGTCTTTTGGCGCAACCACGTTACCGATAGATTTAGACATCTTACGACCGTGACCGTCAACCACGAAACCGTGTGTCAGTACTTGTTTGTAAGGTGCTTCGTCTTTCATCGCAATAGATGAAATTAAAGAAGACTGGAACCAACCGCGGTGTTGGTCAGAACCTTCTAGGTATAGGTCTGCACTGTTGCCGTTGTACTCTTCACGAGCATCAACAACAGAGAAGTGAGTGACACCTGAATCGAACCATACGTCTAGCGTATCTAGCACTTTTTCGTATTGGTCAGCGTCAGCACCTAGTAGTTCAGCGGCATCTACATCCCACCATGCTTGGATGCCTTTCTCTTCAACCAGCTTAGCGACTTTCTCGATCAGCTCTAGCGTGTTTGGATGAAGTTCTGCTGTTTCTTTATGAACAAACAGAGCAATTGGCACACCCCAAGTACGTTGACGAGAGATACACCACTCAGGGCGACCTTCGATCATACCTTCGATGCGGCTTTGACCCCACTCAGGCATCCACTCTACATTCTTGATTGACTCTAATGCTTTAGCACGTAGGCCAGCTTGGTCCATAGAAACGAACCATTGAGGTGTAGCACGGAAGATGATTGGAGTCTTATGACGCCAACAGTGTGGGTAGCTGTGCTCGTAAGCGTGGTGGTGTAGTAGTGCACCTTTTTCTTTTAGTACTTCTACTACTGCATCGTTCGCTTTAAATACGTGCTGACCAGCAAATAGCTCTGTATCTGGTAGGTAAACACCGTTTGAGCCAACTGGGTTTGCTACTTCTAGGTTGTACTTGTTACCAACCGCGAAGTCTTCTTGACCGTGACCAGGAGCAGTGTGAACAACACCAGTACCTGAATCAGTCGTAACGTGATCACCAAGGATCGCCGGTACAGTGAAATCGTAGAATGGGTGTTGGAATTGAGAAAGCTCTAGGTCCGCACCTTTCGCAAAACCTAGGTTGTGGAAGTGCTCGATACCAGCACGGTCCATTACGTCTTTCGCCAGCTCAGCAGCAACGATGATACGCTCAGCGTTGTCGCCTTCTGTTTGGATAAGCACGTACTCTAGATCATCACGTAGACATACTGCGCGGTTTGCAGGCAGTGTCCAAGGTGTTGTTGTCCAGATAACGATAGATACGTCACCGTGACCTTCATGACCTTCTGTCAGTTCAAATTTAGATAGCAGTGCCGCTTCGTCAGCCGCTTTAAAACGAACGTCGATAGATGGCGATACTTTATCTTTGTATTCTACTTCCGCTTCAGCAAGAGCAGAACCACAGTCTGTACACCAGTGAACAGGTTTGAAACCTTTTAGCAGGTGACCATTGCTTGCGATCTTACCAAGAGCACGAATAATGTTCGCTTCAGTTGCGAAATCCATAGTGCGGTATGGCTTGTCCCACTCACCCATGATACCAAGGCGTTTGAAGCTCTCTTTCTGACCTTCAACCTGACCAGCTGCGTATTCACGACATTTCTCGCGGAATTCCGCTGCTGTCACTTTTTGGCCTGGCTTACCTACTTTCTTCTCTACCATTAATTCGATTGGTAGACCGTGGCAGTCCCAGCCTGGGATGTAAGGTGCGTCAAAACCTGAAAGTGTTTTGGATTTAATAATAATGTCTTTAAGAATCTTGTTTAGTGCGTGACCAATATGAATGTCACCATTTGCGTAAGGAGGGCCATCGTGCAATACGAATGACTTTTTGCCTTTCTTAGCTTTACGGATTTCACCGTAAAGATCTTCTTTGTACCAACGCTTAAGCATTTCTGGCTCACGATTGGCCAGGTTGCCGCGCATTGGAAACCCTGTTTCAGGTAAGTTCAGGGTATCTTTATACTCACTCATCGATTCTTAATTCCGTTATATTGGGCGAAAATTAGACATTATGTTGAACGGTGGAATAAACCGCTCAACGCTTAAGCTGACGCAGCCACACCCTTGCTGCTTCAGCATCCAATTCGATTTGTTGTTTAAGTGCTTCAAACGACTCAAACTTTTGCTCATCTCGAAGTTTATGCAAAAGTTCCACTTCTAGTTGCTTGCCATATAAATTGGCATGAAAGTCGAATAAGTGCACTTCTAACTGTTGGCGAACACCATTGACGGTTGGTCTTTGACCAATATTAGCAACACCACCAACTGGCTTATTTCCTAAGCCAAGCGCTTGAACAACATAGACTCCGGAAACCGGAGAAACACAGCGTTTCAAAGGAATATTTGCAGTAGGGAACCCAATGGTTCGACCTAGCTTTCTTCCGTGAGAAACACGACCGCTGATGCTGTAGTTTCTTCCCAGCATCTGTTGCGCGGAATGCAAATCGTCACGCGCCAGCGCTTGACGGATAGCCGTACTGCTGACACGTAATTGTTGTAAACAAAAGCTCTGGGTACTTACGACATCAAAGCCGTATTTTTCCCCTGCTTCCTGCAGCATTGCAAAGTTACCTGTACGGCCTTTGCCAAAGCAGAAATCATCACCAACGACAAGAAACTTAACACCCAAACGCTCGACCAACAAGTCACGGATAAACTCTTCCGCGGTTAAACTTGCAAAATGGCGATTGAAATTGACACACAGTAAGCGGTCAATATCGAGCTTACTCAATTGCACGAACTTATCGCGTAATCGCGTCAACCTTGCAGGTGCCTTGTCTTTGGCAAACAGCTCCATCGGCTGAGGTTCAAAGGTCATCACAACAGAAGGCAAGGATAGCCTGTCCGCTTGCTCAGACACTTGCTGCAATACTTGTTGATGGCCTTTATGGACACCATCGAAATTGCCAATAGTCAGCACACAACCATGATGTCGCGGGTTGATATTGTGAATGCCTCTAATCAGTTCCATTGGATACTGCTTTCTGCCTCTGTTTTACTTTACACTGTGTGAAACTGACGGATTATATACTAATCACCCTCAGTCTGTCCCAGCTTTTAGGTCTTTTAAACGCGCACCAGTTAAAAATAGAACCACTAGGTAAACTACGGCTCCTAAACCGATCAACATCCCTAGCACCGCGCTTCGGTGAGCAAAGCTCCAGCCCAGCCATACTGACATATCTTCCAGTTGCCATAAGATTGCCGCCACCATCGCCGCGCCAGCAATAGCTAAACGTATAATAAAGAAGACGGTTCGCTTAGTGATTTGGTATACCTCTGCGATGTGCAGGCCACGATACAGCAGTGCCATATTCACAAATGCCGATAGTGCCGTCGCGATAGCCAAGCCAACGTAGCCATAGAAGTACGCAAAAATTGCATTAAATACCATGTTGGTCACCATCGCAATGATGCCGTATTTCACTGGCGTTTTAGTGTCTTGACGCGAGTAATAACCCGGAGCGAGCACTTTAATCAGCATAAAGTTCAACAAGCCTGAAGCGTAAGCAAAGAGTGACAATGATGCTTGATGTACGTCTTGTGGCGAAAACTCACCTCGCATGAATAACACCATCAACATAGGTTTTGCCAGTACCATCAAACCAAGCATTGCAGGAAGGCCAAGTAAGATCACCATGCGCACCCCCCAGTCCATGGTTTGTGCGAATCCTTCATTTTGTGCGTCAACATGTTTGCGTGATAATGCTGGTAAAATCACCGTTGCAATAGCAATACCAAACAGACCTAACGGGAATTCCAACAAGCGATCTGAATAGTACAACCAACTGATCGAACCGGTTTGCAGAAAGCTGGCAATAAAAGTATCAAACAACAAGTTGATTTGGCTTACCGACACACCGAACAAAGCAGGAATCATTAAGGTTCGGATCTTCACCACGCCCGGATCGCGCCAGCCCCATTTTGGCTTAACCATAACCCCCGCTTTAATAAGGAAAGGGATTTGAAATAAGAACTGAACCAAACCACCAAGGAAAACACCGATGGCAAGACCAATCTCTGGCTGTGACATCTGCGGCGAGATAAACCATGCTGCCAAAATGATCATTACGTTGAGGAAGACGGGAGTAAACGAAGAAACCGCAAACTTACCTAGTGTATTAAGAATGGCTCCCGATAGGGCAACAAAAGTGATGAACCATAAATAAGGAAAGGTAATCTTGAGCATCACGCTAGCAAGTTCGAACTTCTCAGCCGCGGGACCACCATGCATCCAGTCTAGGAACCAACCAAAACCAAACAGTGCAGTCACCACTCCGGAACCTAGAACACCTAAGATGGTAACAATTGAGACTATCACCCCTAATGTACCCGCCGCACGAGCAATGAGCTCCCGAGTTTTATCCATGTCGCCTTGAGCATGGCTTTCCGTTAAAACAGGTACAAACGCTTGGGAAAAAGCACCTTCAGCAAACAAACGTCGTAAAAAATTAGGAATTTTATTGGCGAAGAAAAAGACGTCTGCGCTTGCTCCTGCCCCCATTAAATTTGCCACTACAACATCACGAACTAGGCCAAGAACGCGGGAAATAAATGTCATAGCACTGACGATCATGCCAGACTTGAGTAGTCGTTTACTCACTGTAACCTCGGAATATCACCATAAGACAGCTAACTCTATACTGTTTCTCTGACAGGTGCTGTAAATAGACGTCAAAAATCTATCCGCGGGTTGTAAGGAATAAGTGTGCCTTTCGCGGATAATTATTAGCATTGGTATAAAAATGCTGTTAGAATCCCCGCCATCTTAACCGCGATAACCTCTCTTACCAAAATTTGTTTTGGCTTAGATCGGTTTTTGCACAAATCATTTGACATTTAAGCGCAAATGAGGGATATTCCTCGCCCTTAAATTGTCACAGAACTAAGTTTTTGGGAGTTAGACCCTTGGCAAATAGTAAATCTGCTAAGAAGCGCGCTATCCAAGCTGAGAAACGTCGTCAGCACAATGCTAGCCGTCGCTCAATGATGCGTACTTACATGAAGAAAACTGTTGCTGCTATCGAAGCAGGCGACAAAGAAGCTGCAACTGCTGCATTCGCTGTAGTTACACCTATCCTAGACCGCATGGCAACTAAAGGCCTTATTCACAAGAATAAAGCAGCTCGCCATAAGTCTCGTTTCGCTGCACAAATCAAAGCTCTTTAATAGAGTCCTGATTTTACAGTGAAGAAAAAACCGACCTTGTGTCGGTTTTTTTATATCTACAAAATTTTCTTAATAAAAAAAGCTGGCAATGCCAGCTTTTCTTTTTCTGAATGTCCCATTTAAAGACATCAGCTTATTCATTACCCATATAACGCTCATACTAGAAAGCACTAATAAAACACTTGAGAACAAAGCAAATTGGTCGATGAGTAGTACCCTATCATCAAAAGTTTAACGCCACTCTCAAATATTCCAACAAGTTAGATTCACACTCTAAGATGAGCAGTATATTAGGACTATTTAATTAATGTTGAGCACTCTCAGCACAATAAAGACTATGCAGTGTTTTTATTAACGCTTTCACTTCATCACTCTTTAATGTGTAGTACACCGTCTGTGCTTCTTTCCTTGTCGTGACTAACTCATCACGGCGAAGCCAAGCAAGATGCTGAGATAATGCCGACTGGCTTAGCTCTAACTTTGCACACAGCTCTCCCACGGACAGCTCTTGGTTATGCAGCATACAAAGGATTTGTAGGCGTCTCTCGTTTGCCATCGCTTTGAGCAACACGACGGCTTTTGCGGAGTTCTGCTCCATTTCTTGTAGATTCATGTGTTGGACCTCTAGCTACAACTTACTTATTCCAACCCTGGCCAGCTTGTTGTGTTGCACTGATTTATATATCTAAGAAAATCAAGATACACTTCCAGAGTCTTCATTATTAGAACCTCTAATTTAGTTGTTAGTGATACACCAATATTATCCACCAAGGATTTTAATTGGTGCGCCATCAATAATTAATAGTTTTGCTCACTAAAACAAGTATCTTGCTTACTTAGATATTATTTAGAATTATATTTTTATTGATAGTAATCTATTTATTTACGCAACGATACGGGTTTACTCAAACATTTGACTGAAATCAGCATCACAAACATTTTTTACCGCGGGGTGTTGGATCATTCGTTCCGCAAAAATCACGTAGTACTCTTCTTTTAGCCCATCGACATGGCCAATTAGCTGTAAATTTCGGTCGTCTTCAATCTCCGACATGTATACGGTCGGTGCCAAGAAAATCACATCGTCGTGGTACCGAGCAAAAGCTTTCATCAACGCAACATCATCAAACTCCCCTAGCACATTGGGTTGAAGGCCTTGACGATCAAACCATTGAATAACTTTACGCCCCATAGCCGTTCGGCTCGCGGGAATCAGAAGTTTTTTTTGTTCCAAGATCTCAGGGAATCGCACATTTTCAATTTCAGAAGAAGCAAAAAAGCTCATGCTACTTTCACCCAACTTTTTGCTATAAAGGCCAGGACTTTGAGTAGAATCAACGGGACAATCCGAAAGGATCATATCTAGCTTGTGCTGAGAAAGGCGTTCAAGTAGCAGTTCGTGGGTCGATTCATAACAGCGTAAATGAATACTGTTATCTTCCGGGACGGTCGTCATCAGTACTTTACTGACCAAGCGTTTAGATAATGCATCGGCTACACCAACTTCAAATAGAATGTTCGAGTGCTGGCTGTAATTGACGATATCTAACATCTCATAGCTCAAACCGAACATCCGGTCGGCGTACTTAAACACAAGCTGACCTAACTCAGTGGGCTCAACTGTACGACCATTGCGCTTGGTTAACTTTCCTTTCATGCGCTCTTCAAGCGCTTTAATCTGTCCTGTCACGGTTTGCGGTGTCAGGAAGAGCGCGTCAGCCGCCTTAGTTACAGAGCCCTGTTTGCACACCATCCAGAAATAATAGAGATGGTTGTAGTTTAGATGTGACATGATCGAGTCCCGAAAAGAAAGTGATACTTTTTATACCAAATGTGACAGAGACAAACAATAAACTCGACAAAACCATACAATACCTTACAAAAGCATAAGTTTTACCGAAAGTATAAAGTCAATACTGTCATAAAAGTTGAACTGAGGCGCATTTTCTCTACAAAAAAAACGCAAAAACCAAACAAAACGAAATCAAAATTTAACCATTAAAATCAACAATTTAAAAATTAATTTTCTTCCTCTTTTACGCCATTATCAAAAAGAACAATAAAAATCTCTCACAGCAAGAAATCTGTAATATTACTGAAATATTTATTCTCTAACATCGCCCGCAGATTCAACTACAGACCGAAAAATGAACTGAAAGGTCAACGGAGAAAATTATGATGAACCAAGCTACTTCAACAGTGGCACCAATTTCGAGCACAGCTCGTTGGTTACGCTGGGCTAACTTGGCATTCATGTTATATCTGCTTCTTCTAGCAGTATCTATGGTTGGTAGTGGCTTTAAATGGGCAACTGGCGATCAAGCTAAGGTGCTATTTGAATTTGCCGCACACCCAGTTGCAGGTCTCATGATCGGCTTGGTGGCAACAGCCTTAATTCAGTCTTCAAGTACTGTAACGTCTATTATTGTAGGCTTGGTTGCAGGTGGCTTACCTGTAGAAACCGCTATCCCTATGGTGATGGGTGCTAACATTGGTACCACAGTGACCAATACGCTTGTGTCTCTTGGCCACGTGCGCTGTAAAGAAGAGTTCAAACGTGCATTTGCAAGTGCAACCATTCACGACTTCTTCAACTTGCTTGCTGTCGCTATTTTCCTTCCGTTGGAAATGATGTTCGGCATTTTAGAGAAAGTTTCTCACTGGCTTGTTTCTCCACTGCTTGCTACTGGTGATATGAGCATTAAAGGCTTCAACTTTATTAAACCAATTACAAAGCCAGTCGTAGGCGCAATTAAAGGGCCACTTTCTACCTTCGGTGATACTGTTGGCGGCGTCATGCTTATTGCTTTGGGTATTGCGACTATCTTCGTTGCAATCACAGTGATGGGTAAATTGATGAAGAGCCTAATGGTTGGTCGCGCACGTGAAATTTTGAAAAACGCCATCGGTCGTGGTCCTATTCACGGCATCGTATCAGGCTCAATCGTGACCGTTCTAGTACAATCTTCCTCAACCACGACAAGTTTAATGGTTCCGTTGGTTGGTACTGGCGTGTTGAAAGTACGAGATATCTACCCTTTCACTCTGGGTGCTAACATTGGTACTTGTATTACGGCACTACTAGCAGCGACAGCGGTATCTGGAGAGTTTGCAGTATTCGCACTACAAATCGCTCTAGTCCACTTAGTATTTAACATCATGGCGACGCTGTTTATCTTTGGAATTCCATTCCTACGTGAGATTCCGGTTAAAGGCGCTGAGATGATTTCTGAAATGGCTATTAAGAATAAAGCAGTTGTTGGTGGTTACCTAATGTCAGTATTCGTTATTCTACCAGGTGCAATTCTAGCCCTAACAACGTAACAACAACGACATACCATCGCTTATTGTTTAGGCTCCACATCGTGGAGCCTTTTTTATGATAATTAAACTGTTCAAATCGATTGTCCGGTGATAATTTGAGCCACATCAGCATGCTTATGCTGAGCTATCTCATTTGGAGTCGACAACATGACGCAGCTTAATGACGCTATTTCTGATCAGCTACTCGCAATAGACGAAAACCTAACCCAACTGGTTGCTGATATTGATATCCTCAGTAGCGTGAATCCTCTTAATTATGCTCAAGAAAGAGAACGTTTCATTAAAAACAAATATTCTCAAGAGCCTAATTTTCAATATTCAATTACTAACGTAGATACCCACAGCGCAAAGCGACGCCTATATGAGCTACCTCTAGAAAACATTCAAGACACCCAACTGCAGAGGCTGTACGCGGATGTAATTCAGTCTTATGCTGATAAACTAGATCAAGTGAATACCATAGGTACGCAAGAGTTTCTTTATAACTCCTTACGCTATTATGGGGAACCGAGCGCCAAAGATATTGCCAACGCCCATTTCATATTGCACCTTCCTACAGAAGAAGAAAAAGAACCTCAGCACGATAGCCGTGCAATAGCACGTTTCATGCAAAATTTTGCTCAACGCAATGGGTATGAATGTGAAATACAAGTGTTGGACGGGATGTTAGCAAACGCACTAGTTTCAGGATCTCGAGTCAAAATTAACCACGCGGCGTACATCACCACTGATGAGCTGGAGGCTCTTGCACATCATGAAATGGGAGTACATCTCCTGACTACACTTAACGGTCGTCAACAACCGCTAAAAGTCCTGAGCTTAGGTTGTCCTGCCAATACCAACACTCAAGAAGGGCTGGCTATATTATGTGAGTATCTGTCAGGACATTTCAGTATCAAGCGCCTAAGAACCTTAGCCTTACGAGTTCTGGCAGTAGAGTCGATGATCAAGGATCGCGATTTCCGCCATACGTTCATGCTATTAAAAGAACAGTATAAAGCTTCTGATCTTCAAGCATTTACAACGACTGCCCGAGTCTATCGAGGTGGAGGTTTAACGAAGGATTACTTGTATCTTAGAGGATTCCGAGAAGTGCTCAATGCCTATGATAAATTGGGCGATGACTTTTCACTATTGTTGTGCGGGAAAACTGAGCTGAAGTACTTTGAGCTTATCCGTTCATTAGTGAGTAAAGAAATATTCACTCAACCTAAGTTTATTAGCCCGGCACTGTCCACACCGATGCAGACCAACCCAATTCACCGTTATATTGTCAGTGCACTAAAATAATACCTTCTAAGTACAAAAAAGAAAAAAGCTCCATTCGGAGCTTTTTCTATATCTTGAAGAACGATACTCGTTACACTGAGAATGGGTAACGAATAGGATCGTGATGCTCGTACCCTTCAACCCAAAAGTCATCCAGTGTTACCCAAGTTTCCAAATCTTCTAGAGATTTAATCTCTGGGTTGATATGGAACGTCGGCGCTTTTAATGGCTCACGCTTCAACTGAACATCGCGCATCAGTTCAAGCTGGTCTTCATAAATGTGAGCATTCACAATCTTATGAAATGCCTGACCAGGTTTCTTGCCCGTAATTTGCGCCATAATCGCCAAGAATACGTAAACTTGAACCATATTGAAGTTTAAGCCAAGCGGTACATCACACGAACGCTGAGTACTATTCAGGTAAAGCGTATCATCCAGCAATGAAAAATGGTGACTGTACATACAAGGACGCAAGCACCCCATGTGGAACTCACCCGGATTGTAGAAGTTCAGGATTTCACCGCGATCATCAACACCACGCGTTAAGTCATCCACTATCTTACGTAGCTGGTCAACATGACCACCATCAGGTTTCGCCCAGGCGCGCCCTTGAACCCCATAGACACGGCCCATGTCGTCTTCGCCTTTACGGTATGGGTTATTCAACCAGGCATCATTTAGGTTGGCATTGGCATCCCAGGTTTTCGTGCCCAGCTTACGAAAATCTTCCGCATTATCGTAACCACGAATATACCCTAATAGCTCTGCAACGGCCGCTTTCCAAAAACTTTTACGTGTGGTGACCAACGGAAATTGATTGTTCGCAACATCGTAGGTTAAATCCGCGTTGATTACGGTCAGGCAGCGCTTGCCTGTACGCTCATTTTCAACCCAAACACCTTGGTCAACGATGCGTTGACACAAATCTAAATACTGTTTCACACCAATACCTTACTTCGTCTTTTGTGGTAATTCGTCTTTGTAATGACCACGTTTGTATGCCCAAACCATCATGAGGACACCGATAACCACCATTGGCAGGGATAAAATCTGTCCCATGGAAATAAAGCCACCGAATAAACCCAAATGAGCGTCTGGTTCGCGCACGTACTCAACTAAGAAGCGGAATGTACCATATCCAGCTAAAAATAGCCCTGAAACAGAACCTAGAGGACGAGGTTTCTTGATGAACCAATTCAAGATGAAGAAAAGTACGATACCTTCAAGCGCCATTTCATAAAGCTGCGATGGATGACGTGGCAGTGGACCGCCATTTGGGAAAACGATCGCCCAAGGCACATCCGTTACTCGGCCCCACAACTCGCTGTTCATGAAGTTACCTAAACGCCCCATACCCAAACCAAATGGCACAAGCGGCGCGATAAAGTCAGCAACACCGAAGAAAGTTCGCCCGTTTTTGTGTGCATACCAGAACATCGCAGTAATCACACCCAGTAAGCCCCCGTGGAAAGACATACCACCGGTCCACACTTTAAATAGATACAAAGGGTCAGCCAGGAAGAGCTCAAAATTGTAGAAAAGCACGTAGCCTACACGGCCACCAATCACCACGCCAAGGAAGCCTGCGAACAACAAATCAGAAACCTGCTCTCGTGTCCAACCACTTCCAGGCTTATCCGCACGTCGGTTCGCTAACCATAGAGCAAACATAAAGCCCACAAGGTACATCAAACCGTACCAACGAACCGAAACAGGACCAATAGAGATTAAAACCGGATCAATATTGGGAAATTCAATATATCCCTGAGACATAAATCATTCTCTTCTTATCACAACAAAATAAATATACCCAAGTAACCTCTAGATGCTTGGTTCAGCGAGAATGACTTGGGTACAAACTTAGAGCAGCATGGTCGCTGCAACAAACATTAAGAACACCGCGAATATCTTTTTTAATACCGCAGTTGGAAGGTTAGTTGCCAGCTTCGCACCCACTTTTGTTGTGAGCATCGAGGCCATAGCAATCGCTAATAAAGCGGGAAGATAAACATAACCAATACTGTATGAAGGTAAGCCTTCCACTTTATAGCCATGTAAGATGAAGCCGATCATACCAGAAATAGCAATCACGCAACCACAAACGGAGGATGAGCCCACCGCTTTACGCATCTCTATCCCATGTTTATTTAAAAATGGTACCGACAGTGAGCCACCACCAATACCAGCAAGGCTTGATACGACACCAATTCCCATGCCGTAAACTACAGTCACAGGGCTGCTCGGCATAGGTTTACTGCTCGTAACTTTAATGGAACGAAACATTTGTACTGACAGGCAAAGAACAATGACACCAAACACTTTCGGCAAATAGTGTGTAGGGATCCACTCAGCAATATTGGCACCAACAAAGCCACCAATGACCACACCAGGCATCAACCATTTTACGACAAACATATCGACATTGCCGAGCTTAAGGTGATTCATCGCCGATGAGCCAGACGTGACAATAATACTCGCTAACGAAGTGGCTAAGGCCATGTGCATACTCATTTCTGGAGAGATCCCAGCAAGAGGAAGCAAATACAACAAGGCAGGAACAACAATCAAACCACCACCGATACCGAGTAACCCCGCCATCACACCCACAAAAGCGCCTAGCGCCAACAATAACAAAAATAAAGAGACGGTCACGATTTCCTACTTTTTACCTGCACGGATAAAGCCCGCAAAGCCCTGTTGAATGAAGAAGTCATGCATCATTTGATGAATGTCCTCCCCATAGGATTTTGTCATTGCTTGCTCCGCTAATTTTTCTAATTCTTCTTGTTGACTATGACGAATCAAATATTTCACCTTAGCCACGTTGGAGGTGTTCATACTCAAACTGGTATACCCTAACCCAAGTAAGAGAAGAGCGCCAAATGGATCACCCGCTAGCTCACCACAAATACACACGGGCACCTGATATTTATCACACACCTCATGGATTTGCTTAAGCGCTAACAGTACCGCAGGATGCATAGATTCATAGACATCCGCTACGCGCGAATTGTTCCTATCTACCGCTAATAAATACTGAGTTAAATCGTTGGTCCCGACAGAAACAAAATCAACACGGTGAGCAATCGTTGGCAACAGATACACCATCGATGGTACTTCAATCATGACCCCAATTTGTGGGAATTGAATTCTATCATCAAGCAAAACGGCTTCGCTGTGAGCTTGATTAATCAAGCTAATGGCATCGTCTAGCTCTTTTACCCCTGACACCATTGGCAATAAGATACTTAAGTTTCCGCTTTCTGCACTCGCTCTTAACATTGCACGCAGCTGGATCAAGAAAATGTCTGGATGATCCAATGTAAAACGAATGCCACGCCAGCCTAGAAACGGATTATCTTCTTCAATGGGCAAATACGGCAAAGGTTTGTCACCACCAATATCCAAAGTACGCATCACTACTCGTTGATTCGGATAGCTGTTAAGTATTGCTTGGTATTGATGATACTGCTCATCTTCCGAAGGAAAGTGATGCTGAAGTAAAAATGCAATCTCAGTTCGGTACAACCCAACACCATCAACACCTGTGTTGATGGCAATATTACTGTCTGCACTGAGTCCCGCATTCAGCATAATTTCGATATGGTGATTATCTTGCGTAACCGCAGGGAGTGCGAGGTCCTTGTTTACCATGGCAAACAGTTCAGACTCTTCGCTTACTAAGCTGCGATACTCTCGCAACAACTGGCGGTTTGGCTCTAAGAAGATCTCACCCGTATAGCCGTCGACTATCCCGAGTTTGCCATTCACCACATCCGGATTAATGTTGGCGCCCATGACTGCAGGGACCCCAAGAGCTCGAGATAAAATGGCAGCGTGAGAGTTTGCGCCTCCCTCTAATGATACGACGGCTAACAAAAACTCTTTAGGTACAGAAGCGAGCAAGGTGGCAGTGAGTTCGTTCGCCACCAAAATAATGGGACGATCAATTGCAGAATTTTCTTGCTCACTGTTGTGCAGAAAATAGAGCAGCCTTTGCCCTAACTCTCGGATATCTTGCGCTCTTTCACGCATGTATACATCCGACATTCTTGCAAATCGATTCGAGTATGACTCTACAACTTGGCGTAACGCCCAGTCTGCCCTATCTCCTTTTTCAATCTGCTTCTTCAAATCACCGCGAAGCATCGGATCATTCAGTAAGTGAGTAAACAGATCGAAGATCGCCAGCGCATCTTTGTTGATTTCACTGTCCAGCTTTTTCCGCATACGGCGAAAGTCATTTAACGCTCGCTCTATGGCCACCAGTAGGGTCTCGTGCTCGCGTTCCTTATCTAACGTGGACGAAGGGAAAACATCCGATAAACTCGGCTGGGTATTGTCGAACCAAAACTCTCCAATCGCGACACCAGTAGACGCAGGCAAACCTTTTAATACCGTGGGTTTAGATGCTAACTGCCAATGCCCAAGATTCTGCGCATGTGCAATGAGCACCGCTAACTGAGCGGATAAGGTAACAAGAAACGATTCTTCCATTTCACTAAACAAGCGCGGCGTTTTTTGTTGGATCACCAACACACCTAAAACTTGTTTACGATGAATGATTGGAGTAGCTAAAAAAGAGTGGTAAATCTGTTCGCCGAGTTGAGGAAAGAATTTGAACTCGGGATGTT
This sequence comes from Vibrio sp. Vb0937, assembly GCF_033338855.1. NCBI lineage: Bacteria > Pseudomonadati > Pseudomonadota > Gammaproteobacteria > Vibrionales > Vibrionaceae > Vibrio > Vibrio sp. Vb0937. The sequence continues at coordinate 44,828 of NZ_JAWOTK010000024.1, forward strand.
TTGAGGCTTCGGCAAGGTTAAGGGGTTCAGCGCTTCGTTTTACCAACCCAACCAAGCCTTCATTGAAGTTGATATGAATACTATCACCTTCAAAAATAAGGCCTTGAGTTGCCATTAACTCAAGGCGCTGCATTTCTTCATTAGCAAGATAGATAGTACAGCACTCAGTACTAAGGGCAGCACAAGTCTCTTTCACCAATATATCGAGTGCCAGATGCACATCATCGACCCTGGAGACTTTCTCAACTATTTCCCTTAGCTGACTGAGCATGATTATCCTCTACGTTGCTTTTTTCTTTTCCCTTTCGCTTTTCTCTCTCGAAAAGGCATGGCTAAGGATGCAAATTCTTTCATCGCTCGTCGATAAACATCTCGCTTGAAAGAAACAACTTGCCTAACTGGATACCAGTAACTTACCCAGCGCCAACCATCAAATTCAGGGGATTTTCCGCGTTGCATATTAATGCGAGACTCATCGCATTCTAATCTCAGCAGAAACCATTTCTGTTTTTGGCCGATACAAACAGGCTTGGAGTCCCAACGCACCAATCGCTTTGGTAGCTTATATCTTAACCAATGACGACTTGTTGCAATGATCTTAACGTCTTTTTTCGTTAAACCGACTTCTTCGTATAACTCCCTGAACATGGCTTGTTCAGGGGTTTCACCTTCGTCAATCCCACCTTGTGGAAATTGCCATGAGTGTTGCCCGTATCGTTTAGCCCAGAAGACCTGACCATGGTTATTACATATCACAATACCAACATTAAGTCGGTAACCATCGCCATCTATCACTGGCTAACCTCTATGAATAAATTTTTTATTACCGTGATTTTTCCACATATCCCCATTACTAGCAAACTTACTGATGTGATATGAGCAAGATTTATTACCTTTTCAGCATTTTTGGATATCTTTTAATCAAACCATACCTTATCAACACAAGAGTGAGACATTGCCCACATTTATTCACCTTTTCTGTGAATAACTTTGTGAAGAATTCAATTCAAATGAGTAATTCAGTTCAATCCCATCAAATGAAAAACAAATGAATAAACAAAAAAACAAACATAAAACATTGATAAAAAAGTATTTATTTTTAAAAACAACGATAATTCGATCTTCAATTTCTTGATGATCTTTTCACCAAACCCAGATCGGTCAAAGATCCACCAACAGGCTATTTATCCACACTTACCTGCTATTCGTTTAGATGATTACAACAAAATCAACCCCAAAAATGCATTTTAACCCCTGTTTATTCATACAGACCCCGTCAGGATCTTATCAACACCTCCTCCACCTGTGGATAAGTTATGAATTGATCGTTCTTACACCGCCTCGGTGAAATCTTAAACAGTAGATTTGGTCGGAGTTTGATAAACTATATTTTTTGTAATACCACCTTGTAACTATGAAACCAGAACCACAAACAGAAGCAGAGCTATTGGAACGAGCGCATGATATGGCAGGACTTAGTTTTGCTGAGTTGGCCGCCGAGGCGAATATGATTGTTCCTGAAAACTTAAAACGTGACAAAGGTTGGGTGGGTCAATTACTCGAATGGCACTTGGGCGCTCCAGCTGGCAGTAAACCTCAACAAGATTTCGCAAAACTAGGGATCGAGTTGAAGAGTATTCCGATCAGTTATTCTGGCAAACCTTTAGAAACAACTTTTGTTTCTGTGGCTCCCCTCACTGGTGTTCATGGTCTTACATGGGAAACAAGTCATGTTCGAAACAAGCTATCTCGTGTGCTTTGGGTACCCGTAGAAGGAGAACGAGAAATCCCACTCGCTGAAAGACGTGTGGGCAGTCCACTCATTTGGTCACCAGATGAAGAAGAAGAGCGGATTTTGCGAAATGACTGGGAAGAGTTAATGGAGATGATCGTCTTGGGAAGATTTGATCAAATTTCCGCCAGACACGGGGAAGCGCTGCATCTTCGCCCTAAAGCCGCAAATGCAAAAGCGCTCACCGAAGCATACAACTCAAATGGTAAGCCGATGAAAACTCTGCCCCGAGGCTTTTACCTTAGAACACAGTTTACTGAACAGATCTTACTCAAGCACTACATTAACACTCAACCAGAATAAAACCATATCAGCTATTTAGTGCGTCACGAGCGATAACTCAATATCGCATTACGAGGCTGCCTCTTCAGTGCCACATTCGTCATACGCATTGCGCAGCCTTAAATACGCTTTATCGACCCCTAGCCTCAATAGTTCTTCTTTTACTAAGTCTAGAGAGCCAAAATGTATCGGGTCTTCACCGTCTTTAATTGGCTCAAGTTGATGCTTGTACTCCACAGCTAAAAGATAGTCAGAGACATCAGAACACCCAATCACAAATACTTTGGGAGTTTTATAAGTATCTTTATGTGGACCATGTAGCCACATGTCCAATTGATGCTTCTGCATAACATACCTCCTTCACACGATCATTTAAGTGTAGTTAGGCTAACTGTAGCTTTCGAGTTTGCTCTTCCTTTATACGTAAATCATTTGCGATTGCGGCTAAAAATCCCCTATATTGGAGTCACTTATTTAGTCGGTAACTCTTCAAGGACGTGATATGCAATACACAAAACTACCGCACTCATCACTTGAGCTCAGTAAAATCTGCCTCGGCACTATGACGTTTGGCGAGCAAAACACAGAAAAGGACGCCTTTGAACAGCTCGACTTTGCCCTCGATCATGGTGTGAACTTCATCGATACCGCAGAGATGTACCCTGTACCGCCAAACTCGGAAACACAAGGGCTCACCGAGCAATACATCGGTAATTGGTTGGCAAAAAGCGGCAAAAGAGAAAAAGTAGTACTGGCAACAAAAGTGGCAGGCCCTCGCAATGTTCCTCACATTAGAGACAACATGAGCCTTAATCGTCGCCACATCCATACAGCAATTGATGACAGCCTTAATCGTCTACAAACCGATTATGTCGATTTGTACCAACTACATTGGCCGCAGCGTCAAACCAACTGCTTTGGTCAACTCAACTACCCATACCCTGACAAACAAGAAGAAGTCACGTTAATTGAAACGTTGGAAGCGCTTACTGAATTAGTGAATGCAGGTAAAGTGCGCTATATCGGCGTATCCAACGAGACGCCGTGGGGGGTGATGTCGCTACTGCGTTTGGCAGAAAAACACGATTTGCCAAGAATTGTCTCCATTCAAAACCCATATAACTTATTGAACCGCAGCTTCGAAGTTGGCTTGTCTGAAATCAGCCATTACGAAGGCGTTCAGTTACTTGCCTACTCTCCTTTGGCATTTGGCTGCCTGAGTGGTAAATACCTACACGGGGCAAAACCTGAAGGCGCTCGATGCACTAAGTGGGAGCGTTTTGCGCGCTACTTCACTCCACAAGGTGTTAAAGCGACCGAAGCTTACGTCAATTTAGCTCAAGAGCATGGTCTAAACCCTGCACAAATGGCGCTCGCGTTTGTCAATCAGCGTCCATTTGTTGCTTCTAACATTATAGGAGCAACAAACCTAGACCAATTAAAAGCCAATATCGACAGTATTGATTTGCAACTTAGCGACGAACTACTTACTGAAATTCAAGCAATAGGTACAACTTACTCGAATCCTTGCCCTTAACAGTACCACCTTCAAACGAAAACAGCTGATCTTCAAGATCAGCTGTTTATCCAATGAAGTCATACTTCATATAAAAAGTTAAGCGTGTTGAATGACTCGTTAGCAACTCAGTCAGCCCAACACGCTAACGATTACGTCATTATTCGCGACGTTAAGACTCGACGAAGGTGACGAACTCGACGTTCAACTTTTACTGCATCCGGAACATTGGCACGTGTAGAACGCCCATCGCGATCTAAACCAATATCCCTCAATAGATGGACATTCGTCCATGGAATATCATGAGCAGTTCGGCGTATGGTTCGCTGCCATTGCTTTTCTTCGCGTTTAAGGTCTGCTTTCAATAGCAAAGTGGCCAATTGTAAGTAAATAGAGTGACGCATAATATTTTCTCCGATTATCGATGTATTCGACTGGGAAAAATAGTGCGTAAAATGAACAGAAATATTCTGTTGATACTAAGCCGCTACTTTCCCGCAGCCTAGTAATAAATATGATAGGTTACGGATTAATTTTTATCTTGTGAGCCAGTGGTATTGGTATCATCCGATTTAAGGGTTATCGGAGCGATAGGCATACGATCAGCGCAAGCAGTGGTGTTAACAACGTAATGTTTCATCTTGCGCCTCCTAGCTAAAAATTAATCCGTTTATGAAAGGTATAACTCATTGAGTTACGGTTAAATTGTAAGCTTTGATGAATATATATCAAACATTTTTTGCCTTTTTGATTAAAAACAAATCAATACACCGCAATTTAGTTTCATATACTTTTATGTATAACATATTCACCTGAGGAATATATAAATTTGCGGATTTTATAAATCAAACCAAACAAAAAATAAAAAGAGCGGCTCTGTGGCCACTCTCTTTTATTGTATTTATTCGCCTATTTGACACAGGGAAAGGCCAACTACATGGCTTGTTCGGAAATCAAGTTATGTTTATTAAGTAGTCGATACATGGTTGCACGCGAAACTCCGAGCTCTTTCGCCGCATTTGAAACTTGACCAGAATGAGATTCCAAAACAACCAGCAACGCATCACGTTCACTCTTCTCTCGGATTGATTTCAAGCTGCGCTTTGAGTCATTACGTTGAGGTAAATCTAAGTGATGCTCTTCAATCATTACGCTGTCGGACATTAATACCGCTCGCTTCACTTGGTTCATCAGCTCACGCACATTTCCAGGCCAGAAATAACGTGTCAGTGCCTTGAATGCATCCTCAGAAAAGCTTTTTGCTTGCGAGTTGTACTCTTTTGAGAACTCTTGTAAGTAGAAACGAGCCAGCAATGCGATGTCACTCGCACGTTCTTTCAAGCTAGGGACATTGATGCGCAGAACGTTGATGTAATGGTAAAGTTCTTCATTGAAGTCACCGTCAATCAAAGCTTTTTCAACATCTGACGAGTTAGCAGCAAGAATGCGTACGTTAACCGCTTTTACGCCATCTTTGGTATCAATGGTGCCTTCTTGCAAGAATCTCAGCAGATTCATTTGCTGCTCTTTTGAAATGGTAAGAATGTCATTAAACAACACGGTGCCACCATCTGCTTGTTCAAGCAGGCATGCTTCCATATCTTCATCGGCGTTAATACCAAATACTTCAGCTTGGAAACGTTGTTCATTGAGTGCGCGACAGTTAATTGCCATAAACGGTTTATGAGAGCGTGAAGAGACTTTATGGATGGCCCTAGCAACCGCCTCTTTACCAGTCCCACTTTCCCCAGAAATCAGAATGCTGACGTCCGTTGGACCAATGCGCTTCACTTGATCGCGTAAACGTTTCATCGGGATAGATTCACCGATCAGACCCATATCTAAACTGCTACCAAAACTAGGCCAAACTTTTTTCTCCAACTTAAGCATGCCAAGCTGGTGACCTATTGTGCTTAATAACTGTGCATCTGGGATCGGCGCTGTGAAAAAGTCGATACAAAAGTTAACAATGAACTGGCATATGGTGTCAGTGCCAAGCTGAGATTCACGAATAAACGCTAACCAACGTACGTGTTTGTGAGAGCTGACTAAGTTCGCCAAACCATTCAAGCTGAACTCGTCATGGCTGAGATCAACAATACCGATACATGGACCAATATCTTCTAACAGCGTATTAGCTTTGCGTAAGTCACCTACTTGGTGACACTTCCAGCCCACTTGCTCCAGTACCGATAACCAAGGCTCATAAGTACCGCCAACTACCACAAGCGATCCCGGGATGGAATCCATCTTAAACTGCCCAGCCAT
>NZ_JAWOTK010000025.1:0-50671 GCF_033338855.1 Vibrio sp. Vb0937
TGGTGATTTCTCCAATTGATTTTCCGGTGTAGCGGTTTCCGACGTCTCGGAAAACCAAGTAGTTCTCTCAAAGTTACCTCTATTAACGACACCAAATTCAGAAGCTTTAGAAAAAAGTTTAAAAAAATAACATTGCGAGATTTAGCTAATAAAATTGAAGAAAAGTAAGAAAAAGTGCTCAAGTTTCCACAAATCGAGCCGAGAGGGCCAAATTGTATAGAAAACCAGCGAAAGGAAACAATTGAAGATAAGTTCGCAGACGATAGACGTAAGAATTAGAAAAGAAAAAGCCCCTTTTCCTTTGAGAGAACTGGGGCTAGGTTGGTCGCCAGAGCCTATGTGGAGATCAAGAGAAATGAACACATTTCCGGCATACCGAGTGCAACTTTATATTGAAAATGATTGGCAGGTGAGAGATGAGAGAGCCGCTCATTCTATTGTAAAGTTGCTTGCCAAAAGCCTGCATTCCCATCCACGTCTGAATGTATTGAGCACAGGCTAAGTAAACTACTGCAATAGTGACATTGCAGAGTTTGGCAACTGTTTCGCTTGAGCAAGAATCGATGTACCTGCTTGTTGCAAAATTTGTGCTTTGGTCATTTGCGTGGTTTCTTTCGCAAAATCTGTATCTTTAATTCGGCTGTTCGATGCGTCAACGTTTTCTTGGATATTCGCCAAGTTGTTGATGCTGTGACTCAAACGGTTTTGCTTCGCACCTAAGTCTGCACGTTGCGAGTCTACGTATTTCAGTGCCGAATCCAGCACAGAAATCGCGTTTTGAGAACCTTGTACCGTGGTCATATCAATATCTTGTACTGACGTTCTGATAGGTTCATCACTCAGGCCAAGCTCAGATGCTAATCCACCAGAAATGGAAATCTCGCCCTGAACGTTTGGATGCGCGACAAAAACTTGCAACTTGCCATCTTCACTTACAGACGCATTAATCATATCAGACTGACCATTAATGTAAGTGGCAAGCTCTTCGATGTCGTCGCCCGCTTTGGCATTAATGTTGATTTCTAGATCATCAACATTGCCGTCTTCGTCTTCACCCATACCTGGTAGCGTGATCTTCAAGTCAGATTTAGCTGGGTCAACGCTCCAGTTTTTATCTTTACCATTTTCAGATAAGAAGGTCACACCGCCCATGCGAGTATCGTCCGCACGAATGCTGGTGAGTCCCATGATCATGGCTTCTCCTGAGCTCGCACCAATCTGGAATGCTGCTTCACCGAATGAGCCGTTCAATAGACGACGACCACCAAATGAAGTGGTTTCTGCAATACGGTTTAGCTCGTCAATCAATGCCATTGACTCTTCGTTGATCGCCTGACGCTCAGCTGGAGAGTTAGTACCGTTCGATGATTGAATCGCAAGGTCACGCATTCGTTGCATGACAGAGGTTGCCTCATTCATCGCACCTTCAGCGGTTTGTGCAATCGAGATACCATCGTTCGCGTTACGCATTGCGACATCTAGGCCACGAGACTGTGCAGTTAAGCGGTTAGAGATCTGTAGACCTGCCGCATCATCTTTTGCACTGTTAATCTTATGTCCTGAAGATAAGCGCTCCATCGACGTGTTTAATTCATCAGTCGCTTTGTTTAGGTAACGCTGCGCGGTCATCGCGGAGACGTTAGTACTAACTGTTACAGCCATTTTGCTCTCCTGTTGAGTTCGCAAGCTTTTGCGAAGCGGCCAGCTTTACTCTCATTTGGATAAGCACTGACCGTAAAAGTTACTTGCTAAATCTGCCTTAAACGCAGGGTTTAGAATCTCTAAATCTGTTCTGATATTTTCAATACAATTTGTGTGCCAACTTGCGTAAATTATTTAACTACTTTTAAAAGAATCAAATAAACAATAAGTTAGCTTTATCATTAAGCTATTTCCGGTTTGTCAGACTCATCTTAGCCCAAGGGTATTGAACGCTGCCCTGTTGCCGCCCGACTTGCCTCCCGCATCATTGCCGCTTTGGGTAAAATCGTGCCGCATGACATCTCAGACTCTCAGGTTACGTCGACTTATCGCGCTTAAGGCTTTGCACATAAGGCATCAAAATCAGACAATGTGTATGAGTGTCATACTAGATGTAGTTAAACAACGTTAGATCTTTGGTCTTACCGAATGCTTGTTGCGATGCCTGTAACGCTCGCGAGTTTTCACTGAACTCGATCACGGCTTTAGAGTAATCCAAGTCCTCAAAGTTGCTCTTCGCTTTTGCGAGAGACAAATTAAAGTCTTCATGATTTTGCTCTTGGATATCCAGCGTACTCAATCGAGCACCGGCATCTGTACGCGCTTTATTCAAATGGATAAAAGCAGCGTGGAATTCTTCTGTCATTTGGTGCAATTTGGCGGTCGCCGACGTATCCGAAACCGATTTGTCTGACCATGCCATTGCATCCTTGAAGGTATCGAAAATGCTGAACTCTGCCCGCTTTTCGATCTCAATGCTGTCACCAGGCGTAATTTGGCCTTTTACGTGCACTTTCAGGCCTTTGTATTCAATCCCTTTCTCTGGAGAAAACTCATCGGCATCCACTACTTTGCCGTTACGCTCTAATTGGTAACCAAATTTGCCGTTATTCATATCGACAAATGTCACGCGATACGCCGCATCATCCTTAGCGTCAACGTTAGTAGCTTTGTTTAGCAACAGCTCAGAGCCATTTTGTAGATCGTAATTCGGCTGATAGTCGCCAAATGGGTTTGGTATCTCCATAAACAGCTTGCTGCCAGGATCGTTCATTGGCATCTCAAGCATGCTAGAAACTTTCATTTTGCGCTGATAATCGTCCCCAGCGTATTGCACGCTACCATCTTTATCGCGATAAAATGGTTGGCTTTTTGGCTTAGTGCCAGCAAACACGTAGTTACCAGATTCATCTTGCGAGTTCACCAAGTTAAGGAAGTTGTTCGCAATCTCTTCTAGCTCACGCTTCTTTGCTTGTCGGTCTTCAGCAGAAAAGGCACCGTTAATCATCTCCATCGTTAAGCGCTTCGACTCGTCGGCAAAATTCTCCGCATTGGCGATATTAACTTCGTGGTTTTCTAGACGATTACGCACCAACACTATCGAGCTAAGATATTGTTGTAGCTGTTCTTGTTGCTGACTAATGTTTTGGATGTAATGCGCAGCGAGGGGGTCGTCACTAGGTTTCAGTAACTTTTTCCCTGAAGCAAGTTGCTCTTGGTTGTGGTGAACCTTATTCTCTTGACGACGCAGATCATTTTGTACGGACTGATAGTTATGGAAACTAGAAATTCGGGTTAGCACTTATCTCTTCTCCTTACCTCAGTTGTAAAATGGTATTGAAGGTATCATTCGCCGCTTGCATCACACGTGATGAAGCCATGTACGCTTGTTGAAACTTCATCATGTTGGCCGCTTCTTCATCGAGGTTAACGCCAGAAATAGAAGCAACGCGCTCTTGCGCCGCTTCATGCTCTAAACGAGCGACGGAGGCTAAACGGTTTGCTGTAGAAGATTTCAGTCCAACTTCAGTATTGAGGTTATGATAAACATCGATCAAGGTACTGGATTTTCCATCCATCATCTTGTCTGTTTGGATCTTCTGCATTTTTCTCAAGTTGCCGTTACCACCTTCAGAAGGCACCAAGTTTGCGGTGAATTTATCATTCATCAGTGCGCCTTCGCTCAACTCAAACACGGTTGCATCGCCGTTTTTATACAGCGGATGGCTTTTCGGCACTGAGATTTCAATCATCGGGTTATCTTTATCTAACGGGTATGAGTATTTGTCCGATAGTAAATTACCCTTGTTATCCGTGATCTTTAACCACGGCTTATCATGCTTCTCGTCGGCTGGTTGTACGGTAACCTCAAACTCTTTAACATCCCCCGCCTCACGAATTTTAAACTTGGCGTTACCTTGGGCAAAAGTGGTTGAGGCTTCATAACTTTGTGCGGCAATAGCTTTTGCGTCATTGGTTTCCATCTTTATGATGGCTGCACCACTTCTCGTTGGGCGGAGCAATACGCGCTCACCGGCGGCAAGGCCTTCACCAATTTGCACTTTCATACCATCCAGAACAAACGACGAATCCGAACGGTCGATGTTCAACGACATTTGCTCACCTTTCGGTGTTGTCACGCTGTATTGGTCGCCATCAAAACGCAGCGAATATTCACCACCTTTGATCGCGGAAATGTCCTCGATGTAAACCGCAACATCAGCTTGTGAGTCAGGCGCAGCAAAAACTCGAGATTTTGCCACCAGCTCAGAGTTCACGTCGGTAAATACGTCTTTACCTATCTTGCCGTTGAGATCCAGACCTTGAGATTGCAGCTGATTAATTTTGTAGGAAAAGCCCGTCGCTAAACGGCCCATTTCATCTTGCAGTTGTGGGATGTGTTTGTCGCGCATTTCAAGTAAAGCGCCGATTTTGCCATCCATATCATCAGACTTGATCGCTTTAATGCCATTCCCTTCCACCATTGCTAATCGTCTTTGATGAACATCCGGATAGCCATCGATCATTTTGAGCTGGCTTGCTTCCGTGCCAGAAACAAGAGTGTGTCCATTGCCGATATGAACATTAAACCCTTCCGCATTTTTGCGTGGGGTTACGGTAACTTTGGTGTACTCTGACAGCTCAGTAACCAGCTTTTCATGCTGATCCATCAGGTCATTATGTGGACCGGGAGTACGCATCATCAGTCGATGAATATCGCGAATTTCCAACGCAAGTTGGTTAACGCGCTCAATGCCCATATCCAATTTTTTATTGGTGACATCAGATTGCAGTCGCACGGTTTCGTGGAAATCATTTAATGTATCAGAGAAGATTTTCGCCTTTTCCAATACCACTTTTCGTGCCCCTAAATCGTTCGGGGTATCTGCCATGGTTTTTACCGCATCGAACCACTCATTCAGGTTCTCAGGAATTTTCTTCGATGCCACAGAGCTCAACATACTAGAGAGCATATCAAGATTGTCTTGGGTATCCGTTTTGTTGGCATTGTTGGTCGACGACAGGTTCAGTTCATTCACGGCAAACTGATCCCACGAGCGGCGAACATTTTCCACATGCACACCCATGCCGTAGGTAGAACCACCAAACATGCGCGGATCATTCGTGCCTTGGATAACAGACTGACGGCTATAACCCTCTGTATTAACATTAGAAATGTTATGACCAGTGGTGTTTAATTGTCTCTGAGCAGTAAGCACACTTTGAGTACCTACATTCAGAAGATCTGACGCCATACATGCCCCCGAAAACGAAATATAAATCGGCAAAACCGATCACCTAGACACATTAAAAGCAAAAGATGTGCCAAGTGATAGAAAGGCGTAGATGTTCAGATAAAGTGAAGGCTTGCACTATGGCAAGCCTTCGAGAACGTCATAAATTGTCGCAGAGACATTACATACTTTCGATTTTATCCTTCACCTGCAGGACTTTATCTGCGTAATTCGGATCGGTCGCGTAACCCGCACTGTGGATACCGCGAATAAACAACTCTGAATTTCCGCGTTTCTGCAATGCTGTCTCGTAACGTGGGTTGTCATTCAAAAATCGTACAAAGTCATTAAAGCTGTCTTCGTAACTTGAGTAGGAGCGAAACGCTGCCGTCTCTTTCACTGGCGTGTTATCGTGGAACTCTAAAGTTTGAGTCGTCACTTTGTCACCCTGCCAGCTTCGATCTGCTTTGATATTAAATAAGTTGTTGCTGCTGCCACGCGCGTTCTTCACGACCTTTTGTCCCCACCCCGTTTCCAAAGCGGCTTGCGCAAGTAGCAAAGATGGCTCGACACCTAGGGCTTTCGCAGCTTTCTCCGCGTATGGCTTCATCGAGTTAACAAAGGATTCTGGTGAATCGAATCGAGTGGGTTCATTGCTTGGTCGAGATAGTTGACCAGATTCAATCAAGCGCTGTTCAATCTCGCGCGCTTTTTTCGGGTCAACACGACGATATTCCGCAGCATTGTTTGCCGCATCACGCATAGCCGTTTCTTTTTTGTCGTTCCCTTGCCCAGCCGTTAATTGCTTAACAATCATATCGGCCAGTCCCATTGAACCAGACGAACTCAATTCACTCGCCATCTGTTCATCCAACATTTGTCGGTAGAACTTCTCGTTTTGGCTGTTCATCATGTTGGACTCAAAGCCCTCATTGGCTTCACGCATGGATTTCAACATCATGGAGGTGAAGATCGATTCGAACTGACGAGCAGCCGCATGCAATGCTTCTTGCTCGCCATCTTTTCCCTCTTTCACTGCTTTTTGACGCAGAGTATCCAGAGAACTGATGTCATGGATAAAACCAATGTCGTTAGGATTGTTCATTATACCTACCTCCTAACCATTAAATGATGATCAACTGGCCTTCAATGGCACCAGCTTGCTTCAATGCTTGTAAAATTGCCATCAAGTCCGAAGGCGCAGCCCCGACTTGGTTCACGGCACGGACCAAATCATCCAACGTTAAGCCTGGTTCGAACTTAAACATTTTGCCTTGCTCTTCGCTGACTTCGATATCCGAGTCTGGTACGACTACGGTTTGCCCACCAGAAAAGCCGTTAGGTTGGCTAACATTCAGGTTTTCTTTGATCGCAACCGTCATGCCGCCGTGCGTTACTGCTGCTGGTTTAAGACGCACATGCTTACCAACTACGATGGTGCCCGTGCGAGAGTTAACGATGATTTTGGCTGCACCATCTGCTGGGTCGAACTCTAGGTTTTCGATTGCCGATAAGAACGCAACACGCTGGCTGACGTCACGAGGAGCACGCACGCGCACTGATGTCGCGTCAACAGCGCTCGCCATTTGTGGGCCAAGGAAGTTGTTTACAGCATCCGCCATACGTTGAGCCGTTGTGAAATCTGACTCAAGCAAGTTGAACGTGATGTAATCACCACGACCAAATGGGTTTGGAATTTCTCGCTCTACTGTCGCACCACTAGAGATAAGACCAACGGTTGGATTGTTACCTACGATTTTAGAACCGTCAGCGCCTTCAGCACTGAAGCCGCTCACCACTAAGTTACCTTGAGCAACCGCGTAAACTTGACCGTCGAGACCTTTGAGGAACGTTTGTAGTAGCGTACCACCACGCAAACTTTTAGCACTTCCGATGGAAGAGACAGTCACGTCCACTTGCTGACCCGGTTTAGAGAAAGGCGGCAACTCTGCCGTAACCATGACTGCGGCAACGTTTTTAATTTTTGGCTTTGTGCCCGGCGGCATCTGAATGCCGAAGTTTTGCAGCATGGCGGCGAAACTTTGCTCTGTAAACGGGTTCGCTTCACCCGTACCCGGTAAGCCTGAAACCAAACCATAACCCACGAGTTGGTTGCTTCGTACACCTGCCACTTGCGCGACGTCTTTGATACGTGCGGCTTGGGCTACGGTAGAAAACAGAGCAACGCTCATCAGTACTAAAAGGAGTTTTTTCATGCTTACTTATCTCTTGCAGTCAAATTGCCGTCAGCACGGCGTGTTATAGCGCTACATTAAAGAATCGTGCCAAGAAGCCTGGCTCTTGCATATCTTGTTGCAAACCAGTGCCAGAGTACTGAATTCTTGCGTTAGAAACGCGATTTGATGCAATGGTGTTGTCGAAATTAATATCATCCGGACGAATAGTGCCACTTAAACGTATGTACTCATCACCCGTATTTAGCGTCATCCACTTCTCACCGCGGATCACGAGGTTGCCGTTTGCCAGTACTTCGATCACCTCAACAGTGATGTAACCACTGATGCTGTTGCTCTGTTTTGCAGAAGAGTCACCTGCAAATGAGTTGGAGTTGTTTAGGTCATAAGAGAAATTATATTTTCCGCCAATTTGCAGCTCTTCTCCGCCCACTTGAAGCGGGTCCATTTGCGCTTCATTGGTTTTCGATAAATCGGCATTTGCGCTTTTCGTCGCACTGGTTGTCTCATCCAGTGTTACGGTAATAATGTCGCCAATACCACGTGGTTTAGAATCGTCGTATAGATCGGTAATGTGCTCGGCGCTAAACAACGAACCTGTTGCAGCAGCGTAATGCTCAGGTTTGTTTTTCGGATGAATTGGAGCCCAAGCAGGGTCGCCAGCAACCGGATCGCTTCTACCACGTAAAGTATCTACAATACCGCTGCTCTCTTCTTTCGATTTATCGCCTTCTACTGCGTCGACCACAGTGGTTGCTTGTGTCACTTCATCCGTTTCAATCGGTTCCAACATGGCACAGCCCGACATCGTAGCAATCAAAGCGAGTAGGCAAATACGTTTCATCGTGAGCTCCTCAAATCTTGCTCTTAATCGTTACAATTGCTGGTTAACGAAGCTCATCATCTTATCGACTGACGAGATCACTTTTGAGTTCATTTCGTAAACGCGCTGGGCTTCGATCATATTGACCAACTCTTCTGTTACATTCACGTTGGACGCTTCCAGCATGGATTGACGAATTTCCCCCAAACCGTCCAAACCAGGAACACCCTCTTGTGGATCGCCACTGGCACCCGTTGGTAAGTAAAGGTTCTGACCAATTGGCTCTAGGCCACCCGGGTTAACAAAGTCTGTAATGGTTAGCTGACCAACGACTTGGTTGTCTTGCTGACCTCGGACGCGAACCGACACTTCACCATCCGTACCGACAGTAATAGAAATCGCATCTTCTGGAATCACAATTTCAGGCTCTACAGGGTAGCCAGAACCCGACGTGACTAACGTGCCTTCACCATTGAGCGTGAACTGACCGTTACGGGTATAACCGATGTTGCCGTCCGGCAATGTCACTTGGAAAAAACCGTCGCCTTCCACCATCATGTCCAGTGCGTTGGTCGTTGTCTGTGCATTGCCGTGCGTGTGCACTTTTTGCGTCGCAACCACTTTAGAACCCGCACCTAGCATCAAGCCACTTGGCAGTTCCGTGTTCTGAGATGACTGGCCGCCAGGCTGGTTGATGTTCTGATAGAACAAATCTTCGAATACTGCACGGCTCTTTTTGTAGCCGACAGTAGAGGCGTTCGCCAAGTTGTTCGAAATCGTGGCAATGTTGGTTTGTTGGGCGTCTAGACCTGTTTTACTTACCCATAGCGCTGGATGCATAGTGAACCTCTAACTCTGTTAACTCATACGAAGCAGTGAATCTGAAGATTTATCCATTTCTTCAGCTGTGCTCATCATCTTGACTTGCATTTCAAACTGACGTTGTAAGTCAATCAATGCGGTCATTTCACCTACGGCATTCACGTTACTGCCTTCTATCGCTCCCGTCTGGAGGCTAACAGTCGCGTCTGCTTCGTAAGGTTGGTTTGGAGTTTTATGGCGAAATAAGCCATTGGTGTCTTTAAACAAGCTTTGGTCATTAGGCTTAACAAGCTTAATGCGATCAACCGCTTGGAATTCTTCTGCCGGGGCACCTTGAGGAAGCACAGAGATGGTGCCATCCCGACCGATTTCAATTTTGGAGAGAGGAATAGGCAAAGTAATCGGCGCATCGTTTTCACCCAGCACCAAATGACCACTTGCGTTGGTAAGCATGCCATTTTGATCGACTTTTAGGTTGCCGTTACGGGTCAACCCTTCTTTCCCTGTGTGATCGAGTACCGATATCCAACCGCTGCCTTCAATCGTCACATCCAGATCACGCCCTGTTGTAATCACGCTACCTTGAGCAAAGTTATGCCCTGGACGCTCTGTCATGCTGAATACACGTGAAGGATGGCCTTCACCATAAGCCTGCATTGAGCGAGCCTGTGCTAAATCAGCCCGAAATCCGGTCGTGCTTACGTTAGCCAAGTTATTAGCGCGCAATTGTAGTGCCTGCATATTTTGCTTGGCGCCACTCATTGCGAGAAACAGTGCGCGATCCATAAATTACTCCAAAAAATCTCTCTGTACACGGAGTAAAAGCAATAGTTATGCCAAAATAAAAATAGACTTACTAATCAATACCTTGAATTAATAACAAACTATTAAAAGAGGTCAATAGAGGCAGAAAACTGTAACGAGAGGCAAGGTTTTGATCCATACGGCGGCAACAGCGGCAAATCGTAGATCAAAGCATGCTTAGCCTGAGTGAGGTGTATTCAGGCTAAGCATCAGATGAATGTCATGATGAAAGTGAACAAAGCGGTAATTACTAAGAAGCAACCACACGCCATTGCTTACTCAAGCAGAGTATCGAATGACCCAGCTAGTGCTCTAGCGGATCTGTAAGATATTCTGTTGTAGTTGGTTGTGTACTTCTAGCGAACGTGAGTTTGCTTGGAAGTTACGCTGAGCAGAGATCAGGTCCACCAACTCCTGAGTCATATCAATGTTTGACTGTTCCAGCATACCGTTATTGATGGTGCCGAAAGAGCCTTTATTTGATTCACCCCAGATCTTGTCACCAGAGAACTGCGTTGAATCCCATTGAGTGCCGCCTTTCTTATCCAGACCTTGCTCGTTTGGAACACGTACGAGAGCAACACGACCCAATGTAACGTTTTCACCGTTTGAGTAAGTCCCCAATACGCTGCCGTTTTCATCGAAGTCAACTTTGGTTAGGAAGCCCGTTGTTGCACCGTCTTCGTCAAACTTAGTTAGTTCGAACGGAGCCGCAAACTGTGTTGCTGAGCCTAAGCCGAAGTTAAGCGTCTGCGCAGGATCAGCACCATTCATATCGACTGGTGTCGTATTCGTCGCTGGATCGCCCAGAGCCACAGAAGTGATTGGCTGACCATTGTTCAAGCTCGCCAACGTACCATCGTTGTTGAACTTCATGGTATGCCCCACATGACCTGTTGGCGTTTGCGCATCACCAGCCGCAACATTTAAAGGCTTTTCACCTTCTTTATCTGTCACGGTGTAGTAAGTGTTCCATGTATTTGGCTGAGTCTGATCTTTCAAGTAATACGTCGTTAGCTTGTAAGACTGACCCATCGAGTCATAAATTGTCGAAGAGGTTGAACGGTTGTATGTATCTGGGTCTGAAAAATCAAACTGCGTTGGATCTTTCAAATCGCCGTTCGCTGGCAAGTTCACACCCACTTCAATGTTTGCTGTTTGTTTTGGCTTACCAAATTCAGCAGGAATATTGATGGGTTGTGGCTCGTATGAAGAAACCTCACCAGAGCTTGGGTCCACTTGGTAACCTAATAAGAACTCGTCGTTCGCGGTCACCATGTAGTTTTCTTTATTTAAGTGAAATGCACCATTACGTGTCAGTTCATTCTGTTGTGGAGTTAGACGCTCTTTCGCTACAGCGAAAAAACCTGTCCCCGAAACACGCAAATCCATTGGGTTGTTGGTGTAAATGCTAGAGCCTTCATGGAACTGCTGTGCCACTTGGCTTGCTTGTGCACCACCACCCGGTGTGGTTTTTGCGTTAGTAAATAAAGAGTTAGAGTAGACATCAGCAAACTCAGCACGGGACTCTTTAAAGCCGTAAGTGTTGGCGTTCGCAATGTTGTTACTGGTGGTGTTCAAATCCAGTTGGGCGGCGGACAAACCGCTTAAAGATACATATGACATTCCAAAATCTCCTAATCTAGCGAGCTATGACTACGCTTTGCCGACTTCCAATACTTCTGCAAGTCGAACTGGCGATTCAAAACCAGCCAGATTGAGTAATACGTTTCCGTCACCTTTGCCAAGCAATACGCTGTTTACGTTGGCATACGTCGATACTGGGAACTCTTGCGACTCCCCCTCAACTAAGCCAGACGCTTTCACTTTGTATTTGCCAGCTGGCAGTGGATTTCCGCTTTCATCTTTACCGTCCCAAAGCACACGCGTGTCGCCGGCTGGTTTCGCCCCTACCTCAAAGGTACGAACCAGTTGGCCAGCTTCATCCTCTACACGAACAAACAGATTATCGATAGATTGTGAAAGCTTAACCATTGCCGCCATTGGTGCGTCGTCCTGCTTCACACCTGCTGCTCCTGGGACCAATACGTCACGCCCTACCAAAGAGGAAGCTTGTAACGCTTGATTTGATGTCATTGACGAATTCAAACTCTCAAACTGAGTGTTCATCTTGCCAATACCATCAACGGTCGCAAATGAAGCCATTTGCGCAATCATCTGGTCATTACTTACCGGCTTAAAAGGGTCTTGCTGAGACAGTTGCTTCGTGAGCAATGATAAGAAGTCTTCCTGTTTTAGGTCCTGCTTACCCGTGCTCTCTTCCGCTTTCTTGTTACTCTCTTGTAGACTTTTAAGCTGGTCGATATAGGACAAGCCGCTTTGACCAACGTTGTTAATTCCGGCCATACGCTACCCCCTTATCCTTATTGACCCATCTGCAGCGTACGCAGCAGCATTTGTTTACTAGAATCAGCGACTTGTACATTAGTCTGATATGCACGAGAAGCTGAAATCATGTTTGCCATTTCTTCCATTACATTGACGTTAGGCTTGTAGATGTAGCCTTCTTCGTTTGCAAGGGGATGGTCTGGGTTGTACTCCGCAATCAGCGGTTTATCACTTTCTACAATACCCATCACTTTCACTGGCACCGTATCACCGCCACGCATGGCGTTACTTAACTCTGCACCAAACACTGCATGACGCGCTTTGTAAGTGTCTTTCGCAGAGCTGCTGACACTGTCGGCGTTCGCCAAGTTGCTTGAGGTAGTATTCAGACGAACGGATTCAGCGCTCATTGCGGAACCTGTCACATTGAAAACGTTAAATAAGCTCATCTAAATTATTCCCCTTTGATTGCTTTGGTTAAGTTCTTGAATTTGCTGCCTAGAAAGTCGAGTGATGCTTGGTGTCTGATTTGGTTTTGCATAAACAAGTTACGCTCTAAATCCAAGTCTACCGTGTTGCCATCTCCCGTATCTGGTTGCGTAGGAAGACGATATAACTTGTCCCCAACCAACGTCGTAGTGGCAGGAATATGCCGACCATCTGTGCGACTAAGACCAATGCTTGCCCCAGATGTTGCCGCTTGCAATTCCTTCGCAAAGTCTAAACCTCTTGCTTTGTAACCAGGCGTGTTTGCTTGTGCGATATTGGTGGAAATCACCTCTGCATTGCGCTCACGTACGCCCACCGTGTGCTGGTGGATGCCTAGTGCATTGTCAAAAGATATAGCCATGTTTGCCTCTACAATTAAGAACTGACCGTGATTGATAACCAAAAAGCAATTAGCATGCCAAGACCTAAAGCATTACACCAACCTAGTGGTTACCGTGAATTGAAATAGCAATAAGTGAGCCAAAGTAACTGGAATGTCATGTCGTATCACTTTGCTCACTTAATAAAGATACACCGTGTTGAGGGCACAAGGCAAAAACGCGCTTCAACTAATTGAGTGATACATGAAACGCTCGGCGCAGAAAGGTAACAAACAAAAAAGCCTGACACGAAGTCAGGCTTTTCTATCAATGAAGAGATACCGCTATTTAAGCTTGTAAATGATGCCCGGATTACAGCGCACCATTTCAAATTTATCAGTCAGACCAGTTAGCGACTCTGATGCCCCTAACAGCAAGTAGCCACCAGGGTTTAAACTGCTCGCCATTTGGTTAAGCACTTTAGATTTCATTTCTGGAGAAAAGTAAATCAATACGTTACGACAGAAAATGATGTCGAACTTACCCATCAGTGCGTAACTGTCCATCAAGTTTTGTGGACGAAAGTTCACCAAACGCTTGACGTTATCTTTGACTTTCATGCGACCACCGTCCGCATTTTCAAAGAAGGTGCGACGACGTTCTGGTGAAAGCCCGCGACCCAAAGCCAAGTTGTCGTACACCCCTGCACGACACATCTCGAGCATACTTGCCGAAATATCTGTGGCTGTAATGGACACGTTTGGTAACAAGCCCGGCTTGCGCTGTTGCGTTTCCAGGATCGTCATTGCAATAGAATACGGTTCTTGGCCCGATGAACTGGCAGCAGACCAGATCTTAATTGGGCGCTTGCTTGCCGCTACTTCTGGCAATAATTTGTCAGCTAAAACCGTGAACGGATAAGTATCTCGAAACCACAAGGTTTCGTTAGTCGTCATCGCATCCACAGCGGCGACTCGTAATTCTCGATTACGCCCTGTAACAACATCACGTAGCAAATCTGATAACGATGCGAGCTTAAACTTCGTCACTAAAGGACTCAGTCGGCTACGCACGAGGTATTGCTTGCTATCACCTAACACGATGCCACATTGCGATTCTAGAAAACGGCTAAAGTCACGATACTCTTGATCACTGATTGTAATAGCAGTCATTAATGTCTCTTTTATTGTGTTAATGCAGATTTAACCGCGTTACCCAACTCATCTGGGTTAAATTTCGCAATGAAGGTGTTGGCACCTACACGCTCAACCATAGCTTGGTTGAATACACCACTTAATGAAGAATGGAGGATAACATAAAGGTCTTTCAAATCGGCATGTCTGCGAATTTCAGCCGTTAAGGTATAGCCGTCCATTTCTGGCATTTCAATATCGGAAATAACCAACGAAATTTGATCGTAGATATTGCCTTCTTGAGCCATTTCAATCAACTTATTGTACGCTTCTTTGCCGTCTTTGACAGATACGACCTCAAAACCGATGGATGTAATCGCACGCTCTACCTGTTTACGCGCGACCGTCGAGTCATCAGCAATCAGTATGCGGCGTACAATAGGCTTTTCTTGTTCTGCTTGTGCGATTTCTTCGCCAATAGCGGAATCCATCGTTTCATCAACTGGCGCAATTTCTGCCAGGATTTTTTCAACGTCAAGGATTTCAACCAGCTCATTGTCAATGTTTGTCACGGCAGTCAAGTAGTGCGCTTTACCTGCACCGTCTGGCGGTGGCAAAATCGCTTCCCAATGCATATTGATAATACGCTCAACCGATGATACCAAAAATGCTTGGATCGTACGGTTAAATTCTGCAATAACAACAAAACATTTATCTAAATCAGTGGTTGGGCGGCCACCAATTGCCAGGCTCAAATCAATAACGGACACGGTATGGCCGCGGATATGAGCGATACCTTTAACCAGAGGGTGTAGATTTGGCATTGAAGTCAGCTTAGGGCACTGTAGTACTTCTTTCACTTTGAATACGTTAATGCCGTAGCGCTGTCGGCCCATCAGTCGAAAGGTCAATAATTCCAATCGGTTCTGACCGACGAGTTGCGTACGCTGATTCACCGAGTCAAGAATCCCCGTCATATGCTCATCTCCATCTCAAACTTTTTGTTTTTAAATGATACTCTACCACTGGCAAGCACGATACCAGGGAGACAGTATGGCGTATTTCACTTTCACTTCGACACCATTGACTATGACAATATGTAGAGCGCTAATTACAAAGTACGCTAAGTCTATCGGCATTTTGCTCAGTATGTTTAGCTTTTTTGTTCATTCAGCTTCAGATAATCAGATCGAGCAAATAAAAACAGCAGCAGAACAACATATTCTTGCTACGGTTGATCAGCCTGATGGTGGCGAGCTATCTGTTAATGCGGCAGAGATCGACTCGAGAATAAAAGCAACGGATTGCCCTATTCCGTTAGATACATCTGCCTCTTCCACCAGCAGCACGAGAAGTAACATCAATGTGTTAGTGGAATGCCAACCGGATGACTGGAAAGTCTATGTCCCTGTGAGGATCTCGGTATCAGTACCAATGATCGTCGCGACACGAACACTAGGGAGAGGAGAAATCGTCAGCGCATCGGATGTTACCACTTCCATGATCGAGCTACAGCGCTTTCGTAAAGATGGATTTTCTAGCTACGATCAAGTGGTTGGGGCAAAGCTAAAGCGTAATGTTCGCTTAGGCGATGTCGTAGAGAGAAATGATGTTTGTGTGGTATGCCGAAATGAAAAGGTCATTATCAAAGCGGTGAATTCTGGCATGACGATCACAACGCAAGGCACAGCATTGCAGGATGGTTCAGCTGGCGATCAAGTAAGAGTGAAAAATGATAAGTCACAACGTATAATAGAAGGCATAGTGACTGACATTGCGGAAATCACTGTTAATTTTTAATACCCACTGGTAGCGTGTTTAAACTGATCAATAAAAATGCAAAAAATGACTAAAGTTATTTTTGCGCTGGTCGATAGTCTGGATACCAGTATTACGATACAAGGCAAAGGTTAAACATGGCAGGTATAGATAATATACGTTCAGGGCAAATGATGACGACAACAAGTCGCGCACCTGCACGTAACGATTCCAATGCTACCAGCACGACAGAATCAAAAAAGGCGCCAGCGCAACAAGACGCAGTATCACTCAGCCAGCAAAGTAAAGCCGTCAGTAAACTCCAGAAGGATATGGCAGCTTCTCCGGCATATGACAGCGCCAAAGTTGCAGCAATCAAAGAAGCTATCACAAACGGTTCATACAAAGTCGATCCTGAAAAATTGGCTGACAACATGATTAAGTTTGAAAACGAATTGCAAGGCAAAAGCTAACTGACTTAGGCCGAAGGTAAGTATTTTATGGCAGCATTAGTCGATCTCGTTAATTTCCAGCTAGAAAATGCTAAGGCACTTTCCGCTGTTTTACGCCAAGAAACACAAGCAATCACGGCGCGTGTCTCTACCGAGATTGAGAACATTGCCAAACAGAAGATGACGCTCATTGATCAGCTCAGAACAACTGATCAGCGAATCGCCTCTCACCCGCACGTCAATCAACTTACTGAAGATGAGCACCTAAGTCAGGTTGTTGCTCAAATCCAATCGATCGTCCTCGACTGTCAACAAGTTAACCAAGTAAATGGCGAATCGCTTAGTCGCGCACAGCTGAGCTTCAATAAACTCAACAACATGCTTCAGCGAACTCATGGCAAAGTTGGCATGACCTACAATGCGGGCGGAAAAACCCACACCATCTCGACGCTTGGCACCAATATAAAAGCTTAAACGTCACTCCTACCCTCAATTCCCGCGCTCACGTAGATATAAAAAAAGCGACTCATTGTTACCAATCAGCCGCTCAAAAAGATTATCTGTCTAGTGAAATGGTTTAAAACAAGGTTTGCTGACGCTTCTCAGGTACCTGCTGAACTTCTCCATAATCACGTAGCTTATCCATCTTACGGATATCCAGACGCAGCTCAGTCACATAACTGTCTTCAACAAGATAACTACGCACAACTTCTGCACCACGAATTACACCATCGACGGCACCAGTGGTGCTTTCAATACCCAAACGCTGGTCTTGCAGCTCTGCACGTCCACTAACACGCATGCCATAAACTTGCTCTGCTAGCTCACGATAAGCATCAATTTTTGATGCGCGCATTGCTCGTACACGCTTTTCTTCTACTGTGCGGCCTGTTTGCTCACTGACGCTGGCGTAACCCACCGCCACTAAGATTTCATCTTGACGCATCTGTTGTAATGGCTGACACCCAACCAATATCAGTGTGGCAACAATAAATAATAACTTCTTCATGCTTCTATCCTATGGACGGAGAATCACAGTGTACGGCTGACGAATGGTAGGGTCAGAACGAATCAACACACCATCTTGTGTGCGGATGCTATTTAACGTATCTAAGTCACGCCCAATACGGTCAGCCGGAAGGAAACCTTGCGCTGTCGCTACAACTACACGGCTTTGCATGCCAACCACGCGTGCATTGACAAGCACTCCGCCCTCTTGGCGCAGCATTGTTCCGGTCAGTACATACTGAATTTGCTGCTCTTGAGCTAAATCTTGCCAATCACGACTTAAAGCAAAATCGCCCTGCTGCGTCACTTGAATAGAGCCCGTAGTTTTGAAATCAACCACTTTAAACCCTCGGCGCTGAAACTGATGGATAAAACCTTCAGAGACCGAGTTACCTAACCAGTTTGTTGCATCCATATTTTGTAGATCAACAAACGAGGTAATCGCAATCGGTGTCCGCGCTGATACTGCCACATTAGAAACCATCAGGTCTTCTGTCATGCTCTCAATGAAAAAGTCCATCGTATGACGCGGACTATCCATCAGCATGAACTGGCTTCCCGAGTAAGGTTCTTTACCATTGTAAATCGGTGAGTACGCGCACGATGTCAGAAGCGTCATCATCGATGCGGCGACAAGCCACTTTTTCATGGTTTGATTCTCCAGATAATCTTAGGTGATACCGTTCTTTATTAATTCCTTTCCAAGAAAGTGAATATTGGAACAGTCTTTGCTTTTCTTTGTTTGCCTAACGAAGAAAAACCCACCAAACTTCACTGAATTTGTTAAAGCAATATTTATACCCGAACGGTTGTAACCAATGAAAAAAATATTAAACAGTCTGTTTTCAATCACTTTAGTGATGCTTGTGCCTTTTAAGGTAATGGCATCTTGGTATGAAGTCACAGGCGTTGCCACCATCGTTTCTTCAGAAGAGACGGCAAGGCTCCATGCGTTGGAAGACGCGCTGTTCAAAGCCGTCAATTTTTCGGGCGCAGATATTGGCAGTATTAGCAACTTGATGCCGCTATTAGAAGAAAGCCGCAACGAATACCAGTTTACCAATCATGAAGTCCGTTACATTTTGGTCGAGTCTGAACGCAAACGTCGCGGTAAAGTCGAGGTAAAAATCCGCGTTGATATTTATCCATCGGCAACGGGTTGCCACACCGATCAATACAAAAAGACAATGCTGGTCGGCAATATTGAGGTCGCATCACCACAACAAGCAGTGATGGGACAAATTTATCAAGTTGGTGACGATTTTAGCCACGTAGTGAACCGTCAACTTGATCAAACCTCACGCAGCTTTGTGTCTGTTGGTACAACGGACTACTCAATAAGCAGCAACTATCCTGCTCGCACTCAAATGATCGCACAAGACAATGGCGCACAATACATCATTGGAGGGGTCATAACCGATCTCACTGCAACGGTCGAATCTCAACTATTGCAAGATGACATCATCAATCGTCAGTTTGCGTTAGAAATGAAAGTATTTGATGGTAAAACTGGCCATGAAATCTTCAACAAAGCCTACCGTGAGGTCGCGCGTTGGCCATTTGCTAAGACGAGTCAAGTGGACACTCGTAGTGCACGTTTTTGGGCATCGACCTATGGCGAGATGATGCTTCGCGTTAGTCGCAATATTATGTTGGATCTGGAGTCGGAGCTGTCTTGCAAAATTACATTGCCAGAGGTTGTGGCAGTCTTCGGTAATACCGTAACGATGGATCTCGGCCGTATGCACGGCGTAAAAGAGGGAGACAAATTGCAGCTTTGGCACACCGCGTCGTTTATCGACCAAAATGGATTGCCAAGAAACAAAGTCTCGCAAAGCGAAATTACATTAACGGTATCACGCATATACGAACACGAAGCGGAACTGACGATTGATCAGCCAAATTTAGCATCTAGCGTTCAAATTGGCGACGTAATGAACAAGATCCTATAAAAGCAAACATTAAGTCTTGAGATATGCTCACTTTTGAATATCATAGGCAGCGCATCTTATTTGATTATACCAATGACCGTAGCGAATCGTTCAACGTGATGCTGATACAGATCTGGTAGATTGCTAGATTTGAACTCAGTAAAACAGTGCAATGAACTGCAACTATTGGTATTACGCCCCCATGGCACAGCTGGATAGCGCAGTCCCCTCCTAAGGGACAGGTCGTAGGTTCGAATCCTACTGGGGGCGCCATATCATAGCCTTAGCTCCCACTTGAGCTAAGGCTTTTTTGTATCTTCAATTTCAAGCCTCGCACTGCTCCCCCTAGTACACCGTGTTAGATAATCTTCCCAGTAATCAATATGATCGGATCGGGTGTTTCGGTTACGGGATAAACCCTTCTACTGATCTGACTTCTTCCCCTTGAAATCATTTCAACAAGCCCTATTTACAGTTTTGTATTTTATTACTTTAATTATCTATGAGTTTTGCTTACCCTTTTAGCTATTAATAAAATTATTAGTTAGCACTATGTCTAAGAGCAATTTAATAACTAACACTGGACACCGCTTTATTTCTAAAGGCAAGACAGCCTTTAAGATACATATCCATACCCCCGAGGATACGGTACTACACCGCTCGGTAGGATTTGTTCGTATTGGAGAAAAGAAAGGCTTACAAAAAGCCATTAAGCTGAGAAACGAGTTAGGCCGGCAAATGTGGGGCAAATTCTGGCGACGTCTTTTGAAAGACCCTTACTTAATGACCAGGCTTCCACATAGCGTTGAGCCTAAAATCGTTCACAAGCCTAACCCTACTCTTGAAAACCCTGACAACCGAGATACGTGTTACATCGCCAAGTGGCGAGAGTTCAATGATGACGGTGAGTATAAATATAAAACGGTGGTTCGCTCTATTAGTAAGTACGGCAAACTTGCCGCCTACATGCAAACCAAAAAAGCGTTGTTAGAAGCACATAAAGATAACTTGGAGATCCTGACATTTATGGGGCGTTTAAACAGCATTGATCTTAAGTAATACCTAGCCACTTTGAACATTTCAGTCAGTTTTTAAAGAGAAATAAAAAGCCCCAAAGAGCGAACTCTTTGGGGCTTTCAGCTTCAGTCTTCTATACTACGGTCGAATAGGAGCTTATTGCTGAACTTGGTATTCAAATTCTGGAACAACGATTTCTACGCGACGGTTTTGTTGACGACCTTCACGAGTGTCGTTTGAAGCGATTGGGTTGTTTTCACCTTCGCCACGAGCTTGGATACGTGATGAATCAATACCTTTTTCAACGAGCGCGTTAGCAACAGACTCAGCACGTTTTTCAGAAACCTTTAGGTTGTAAGCTGCTGGACCAGACGTATCTGTGTAACCTACAACTTCAACGTTCGCTTGTGGGTGCTCGTTTAGGAAAGCAACTAGGTTATCAAGTTTTGCAGCGCTCTCTGGTTTTAGAGTTGTGCTGTTTAGATCGAAGCTACCTGTGCCAATTGTTTGAGTTTCGAATGTTTTCGTAACTACAACTGGCTCTTCTACCACTTCTTCTACAACCACTTCTTCAACAACAACTGGCTCTTCTACGATTACTGGCTCATCGTTGCCGCCGAATTTGAAAGAAACACCTAGTGTTGCAGTGTTACCTGTCGCACGAGTTACATCGTTGCTGATGTCAGTCAGTGTTTGGTATTCCGCACGAGCTGTTACGTTTTGGCTTAGGTTGAATTCAAGACCAGCCGCGCCTAGGTAAGAGTAATCATCTTTGCCATCAAACATTACGTAAGCGCCACCCACTTTACCGTAAAGTGCGATGTCTTCAGTGATTGGTAGGCTAAATTTAGGAGCAAGAGTGATTGCTTCTACGTGGCCACCGAAAGAAGTTTGGTTAAAATCACCGATGTTGTCGAAACCCGCTTCTACTGCGAAGTATTTATTCATTTCGTAACCAACAAAAGCGCCAAGAGTAGAATCGTCTTTGTCACAAGCCTGGCCCGCTACACACGCGTCTTCCATCCATGACTTACCCATCTTACCACCAACGTATACTTCTGCTTGTGCTGCTGAAGCCATAAGTAGAGACGCTGAAATTACCGCTGCTAATTTTTTCATTATTGATTCCTCTAAAGAAGTTCTTTTGTTAGATGCCGAAATGCGCCGTCTGACTGACGTTGTATTTCAATTCTTTTTATTCATTCCTTGAGTGAGATACTTAGTCAGCTTCTTTTTATGCACATGCATTTTTTTTATGGAAGCAACTTACGTACATTTCCTGTTCAGTGATACATATCGCCATCTCGGTATCGCTGACGGGATGAACTATAACGCTAAGAAATCGCGAGAAAAATCCCAATTCTGTCAATTTATTGTCATCAAAAATCTCGACAACATGTGATCTTAAGCAAAAAAATCCCCACGCAATCACCACGCAAACGTTTGCTTTAATTTTTGGAACAACATAGCTAAAGCAAAGGTTTTTCTTAAAAATGAGACAAACAAAATGGAACTTTAAGGAACATGGATAAAAATCAATCAGATATTTGATATATAATCGCTCGTTTTTTATTCACGCCAACGATGTTTGGATTAAAAAATCTTATCCATATTGAGGTAAATTACAGG
This sequence comes from Vibrio sp. Vb0937, assembly GCF_033338855.1. NCBI lineage: Bacteria > Pseudomonadati > Pseudomonadota > Gammaproteobacteria > Vibrionales > Vibrionaceae > Vibrio > Vibrio sp. Vb0937. The sequence continues at coordinate 21,947 of NZ_JAWOTK010000025.1, forward strand.
TGAAACCATCTCTTCATTCACCAATATGAGAGAAAGTTTCTCGTTATCTAAATTGAAGATACAAAAAAGCCGCGGTTGCTCACCGCGGCTTTGTGACTATTTATTCAAAAAGAACGTTCAGTTCAAAGCAATTATGCGTTTGCTTCACGCTCAGCAATGAACTCAAGCGCCATCTTAATGCGAGCAATACAACGCTCTTTTCCAACCAGCTCCATTACTGCATCGACAGAAGGAGACTGACCGCCGCCTGTTACAGCAACACGTAATGGCATACCGATTTTGCCCATGCCGATTTCCAACTCTTCACATACTGCTGCGATAACGCCATCTTTGATGTTCGCTGTCGTCCATTCAGTTAGTGCTTCCACTTTCGCTAATGCAAGTTCTAGAGGCTCTTTAGCCACGCCACGCAGGTGTTTCTTCGCTGCGCCCGCTTCAAACTCAGAGAAATCTTCATAGAAGTAACGGATTTGCTCAGCTAGCTCAACTAGTGTGTTGCAACGCTCACCCACCAGCTTGATCACGTCAGTAATAGCAGGACCATTCGTTACGTCTAGTTTTTGTTGGTCTAGATGCCATTGTAGATGCTCAGCAACGTACGCAGGATCTGAGTTCTTGATGTAGTGGTTGTTCAACCATTGCAGTTTGTCAGTGTTAAAAGCAGACGCTGACTTAGATACTGCGTTTAGGCTAAATAGATTGATCATCTCTTCTTGAGAGAAGATTTCTTGGTCCCCATGAGACCAACCAAGGCGCACTAGGTAGTTGTTTAGTGCCGCAGGCAGGTAGCCCATATCGCGGTATTGCATGACTGATACAGCGCCGTGACGTTTAGACAGTTTCGCGCCGTCATCACCCAGGATCATTGCACAGTGTGCAAATGTTGGTACTGGCGCACCTAGTGCTTCGTAGATGTTGATTTGACGAGGCGTGTTGTTGATGTGGTCTTCGCCACGAACAACGTGAGTGATACCCATGTCCCAGTCATCCACTACTACACAGAAGTTGTAAGTAGGTGAACCGTCAGTACGACGAATGATTAGGTCATCCATTTGATCGTTGCGGATTTCAATGCGACCACGGATTTGATCATCAAATACTACGCTGCCTTCTTTCGGGTTACGGAAACGGATAACACATGGATCGCCATCTTTTGCCGCTTCGTTTGCTGCTTTGATTTTTGGATGGTTAGCATCGTAGCGAGGCATTTCTTTATTTGCTTCTTGCTCTGCACGAATTTCATCTAGCAGCTCTTTAGACGCGTAACATTTGTAAGCTTTGTCTTCAGCAAGAAGCTTATCAACCATTTCGTTGTAACGGTCAAAACGTTGAGTTTGGTAGTAAGGACCTTCATCCCACTCCAAGCCTAGCCATTCCATGCCTTCAAGAATTGCATCAACCGCTTCCTGAGAGTTACGCTCAAGGTCTGTATCTTCGATACGTAGAACGAATTCACCACCTTGGTTTTTAGCGTATAGCCAAGAGTAAAGTGCAGTACGCGCACCACCAACGTGTAGATAGCCAGTTGGGCTAGGAGCAAAACGAGTTTTAACCGTCATTTGAGTTCCTTAGGGGTAATGAGCAACGAGAGATCTCTCGTTGTAATGTCAAGGATAAAAGTGGCGACATTTTACCACCGTAAGTCAATTCTACAATCGGTTTGACAACAGAAATAAAAACAGGGCAGAACCAAAAAGGCACAGCCCTACTATTTACTGTTAAAGCACGAGACGAAATTACTTCAGGTTACGCATTGCCCATTGCATAAATTCTTGCTGCTCTTCACGGCTCAATTCATTAAACGATGCTTTGATTGTTTTGGTTTCCGCTGGAGAAGACGCAATGCTTGCCTTGGTCGATTCTTTATTCATTGCGTTGTTATAGTCGGCAACTTCTCGTTCGTAATCACGAAAACCTTGCAAACCACCTTTACGAAGTTGAACCATAGAGAATGCCACTTCTTTTCCGTTTTTGTCTTTCAATACCACTTTAGGATCGAGTTCGAAGGCTCTCGCCTCTTCAATAGTACGGAATGTTTGATAAGTCATAGAAAGCTCGGTGTCTTTTTCTGCATCAAACTCTAATACAAGTGGCTGCGAATCGAATTTACGGCGCTTTCCATCTTCAAATACGATTTGTCCAACCGTTACCGCTAATTGGTTTTCCCCATCCTTTAACTCGATGCTGTTGTTCTTGGATATCCACTCAGGGTAGACGAACTCGCCGTTGAGAACGCGAGGAACTAATTCAGATTGCAGAGTGAGTTGAGCAGCAAAAGCTGGCGCCGAAAGCATTGCGCAAAGTCCGAGAAGTGTCGTTGTTTTTTTCATCATGGTTTCTCACTTTATACCAATTTAGATAAGCCTCTAAAACTTACAGGCCAGTCATTTCAAAGGCTTATTTGAATAAGTATCAAGATAAAAAGGGCGTTTCCGCCCTTTTAGCTGCTTCTTTAGCTAGAAGTAGTATTCAACACCTACAGAGAACTCGTCGTAGTCAGCAGACTTCCAACGTGCTTCTGTTGGTTTATCTAATTGAGACGCACCGTCGCCAAAGTCTAGAGTACGAGCACGTACGTACAGCACTGCCGATGGGTCTACGAAATACATAACTTGTGCTGATAACACATCGTCCGCTGTATCGTTAATTTTCTTACCATCACGCTCTAGATCAAAGTTAGCGGCGTAAGCCAGTTTGTATTGCCAATCACCCGTGGTGTACATGATAGCGGCAGACATTGCATCTTGCTTTTCACTCACACCATTGCTTGCGTCCGCTTCCATGTATTTGTATTGCGCAAAGAAAGAGATCCCGTTATCAAACCAGCCTTGTGCCCCTACCAAGTACGTGTTGTTTTCCCACGTTTGGCTTTCCATCTTGATATTACGGTTACCTTCATATGCCGCATCTAACTGGATAGGACCAATTTTGTAGTGTGCTGCGATACCACCCCAGTAGTCATCCCCTTCACCTAGACCTGCTTTATCACCTGCACCAGCTGCGATATCTAGGGAGAATTTGTCAGCAAACATTGGAGAGTCCCAGCGGATAGTGTTTGATTGACGGTCTTGGTACTTGGCGCCACCAATAGCACCACCCCAGTCGTATACATCGCCGAGACCAGGGTTAGATGCTGGCCAGTCAACCAATTCGTACATAGGTGTCAAAACGCGACCCAGACGAATTTGACCCCAAGATGCACTTTCAAAACCGACGAATGTGTCACGTTCACCAAGACCTGCGCCCTCGCCACCAAAGCTAGGGTCTACATAACCGCCTTCGATTTGCCAAATAAAAGTAGGGTCGAAGTTAGCAAATTGTTTTTTACCACGGAAACCAATACGAGATTCGTTGTTTAGCTGCATGCCACCCAAATCATCGTCCGTTGCTTTGCTACCAGAATCGTAATCGCGGTACGCGGCCTGCATCGCGATGATTCCGTAAACTTCATAAGAAAATGAATCTTTGGTTAGAAACTCTTTTGCTGCGTCACTGTTTGCACCATCAGCAAATGCAGCACCACTGAACATCATGCCGGTAATTGCCGTGGCAAGTAGGCTTTTCTTTAGGTAAGACATTATAAACCCCTATATTTTTAGTTTTTTCCATTTTCAAATTCACTAACTAGGACATGGCAGGAACTTGAAACAGTGTTTGGACGGGGCAAATATGACAAACTTTTTTCGCACTAAAAAACTTTCCCTACAGCAATCTGAGCGACTTCAAAATGAGAAGATCAAAAATAAAATAAATCAATAAAAAACAATCGCTTAACATCAAATATAAAAAATAAAAAACGTTAAAAGTACGTTTTGACACTGAACTGACATTGAGAGTATCTAAAAAACGTGAGCGACTTCATTCATCTTTTAGGTGTTTTAACGGAACTTTATATTCAAAGAGAAAAAACCTTGAGATCACTCGCAAGTAAAATGACCGTGCACTTGTGGGATTCGAGAGATTTTGACGAAATTGTTGTGAGTAGCAAATGGGTATTGACCTTACCCTTGCAGGAAGGTTTAAGCTCATAGCATCACTACTATTGAGGTGCAGATTATGTATCAGTTAGTTATACCTTTATCAGGGCTCAACTGTATGGGCTGTGCGAGAAAAGTTGAGAATGCTTTACATGCGAATCACGATGTGGAGATCCTCAATTTGTCCCCGACGCAAGTAGAGGTCAAAACCGAGTCTTCTCTTAAAGAGCTCGTCTCGTCGATTGAATCTCTTGGTTACCAAGCAGGAAATCACTACGAACTAAACCTTTCAGGCTTAAGCTGTGGCGGTTGCGTCAGAAAACTTTCATCTTTATTAGAATCTAATCAAGACGTTATTTCTTTTGAGGCTTCAACAACGCACTTAGAGATTCGTACCCTCCTCTCCGAGCAACAAGTGATCGACTTAATAGCAACACTCGGCTATACCGCCAACCTTGATTCTGTTGAAGTAGAGAACGAAAGCTCACCAGAGACCGAACAGGTAGAAAAGCAAAGCAATATTAAAGATACGCAGGTGCCACCAGCGAGTATTCAATTGCAAATGCTGATTCAAGGCATGACGTGTGCGAGTTGCGTCTCTTCAGTAGAGAAAGCACTTACTAACGTAGAAGGCGTTGAGAAAGCACAGGTCAACCTCGCAGAACAAAGCGCACTAGTATTCGCAAGCCAAGACTCTGATGACCTCCTTAACGCAATTGTTGAATCGGTAAAACAAGCCGGTTACCAAGCAGAGATCCTACAAGACGCCGCAACCCAGCAAGAAAAGCAAGCACAGCAACAACGTCAGCAACAGAAACGCTTTAAACTGGATGCTATTGCTGGCCTTGTCGTCGGTGCCCCTTTAATGATTTGGGGCGTTGCTGGCGGCAATATGATGATTCGCAACACCAACGACCAATTAGCTTGGGGCGCGATCGGTATCGTATGTTTACTCCTTCTTGCCACAGCAGGGAAACACTTCTTCAGTAACGCTTGGTTAGCAGCTACTCACAAGCGCGCCACCATGGACACGTTAGTCGCGCTCGGTACTGGCGCAGCGTGGTTCTATTCGATGCTTGTGGTGATTTTCCCAGACTGGTTCCCTCTTGCTTCACGCCACGTGTACTTTGAAGCGAGTGCAATGATCATCGGCTTAATTTCTCTTGGGCACTATATAGAAGCAAAAGCCAAAGCAAACACAACACGTTCCTTACAAGCTCTGATTAACCTGCAACCTCAGCAAGCTACGGTAATCACGGAACAAGGCGATCAACAAATCGCGGTTGAGCAAATCACGCTAGGCATGAAACTGCGTATCAAACCAGGCGAGAAAGTGCCTGTTGATGGTGTTGTGATTCAAGGTGAATCATACATTGATGAGTCGATGCTCACTGGTGAACCAGTACCAGTATTAAAAGCGCAAGAGGCTCAAGTGTCTGCCGGGACATTAAATACCGATGGTGGATTAGTCATTGAGGCAACGGGCATTGGCGCAAATACCATGCTGGCTCGTATCATCCGCATGGTGCGCACAGCGCAAAGCAGTAAGCCTGCCATCGCGAAACTGGCAGACCAGATTTCATCGGTGTTTGTCCCTGTCGTTGTTGGCATAGCAATACTGGCCGCGCTCGTTTGGTTTGCCGTTGGCCCAGAGCCAAAAGCGAGTTATATGCTGGTGGTCACCACAACCGTCCTGATCATCGCCTGCCCTTGCGCTCTAGGCTTAGCAACCCCACTTTCTGTCACGGTGGGGGTGGGTAAAGCCGCAGAGCTCGGCATTCTGATCAAAGACGCCGATGCCCTGCAATTGGCAAGCAAAGTCGACACGGTTGTATTCGACAAAACTGGCACGCTTACCCAAGGTAAACCTAGCGTTCAGCAAGTGTTTACTCACGCCACCAGCCAAGAAGATCTATTGGATTTAGCGTATGCGGCAGAGCGTCAGTCTGAGCACCCACTGGCAAAAGCGGTATGTGATTACGCCAAACGACACGACGCAAAGGATGTCTCATTAGACAAGTTTGAGAACGTTCGCGGGCGCGGCATTTGGGCGACGTATCAAGATAAACCGCTACTCATTGGTTCGCTTCAATTTATGCAAGCAGAGAACGTCGAGACCAGCGCACTAAAACCTGCCATCGATGAATGCGCAAAAAATGCGTGGACTCCGGTAGCTGTGGCATTGAACGGCGAACTGATCGGTCTGATCGCCATTGCCGACCCGATCAAATCAGATGCGAAGCAAGCGCTCTCTGCATTAAAATCGCAAGGCATCAAAACGGTAATGCTGACGGGCGATAACCAACACGTTGCCAATGCTATCGGCCAAGAACTTGGTATTGATGAAGTGATTGCCCAAGTAATGCCAGATGAGAAAGCTCAGCACATTGAGCAACTTCAATCTCAAGGACATGTCGTGGCAATGGTGGGGGATGGCATTAACGACGCCCCTGCTCTCGCGTTATCCAACCTAGGTATTGCCATGGGTAGCGGCAGTGATGTCGCCATTGAAAGTTCGCAAATGACCATCCTGAACACGTCACCAATGGCGGTAGTACATGCGATTGAACTCTCTCGCGCTACACTTAAAAACATGAAGCAAAACCTATTTGGTGCCTTTGTTTACAACTCGTTGGGTATTCCAGTTGCCGCTGGCGTGCTTTACCCAGCGTTTGGATTTTTGCTCAGTCCTGTTGTCGCAGGAGCGGCAATGGCACTGTCTTCAATTACTGTCGTTAGTAATGCAAATCGACTACGACTGTTTTCAGTAAAATAACCACTTCTTTTTGAGGGTATTATGAAGTTGAAACTATTGACCTTTGCAATGCTTGCGACCGTGTCCGCCAACGTATTGGCAGCCGATGTCATTAACCATAAATCACCATACTGTGGCTGTTGTGGAGAATGGACAAAACACATGGAAGAGAACGGCTTTACGGTCGAAGAAAAATTGCACGATGACATGAACGCCATCAAACGCGATCTAGGCATCAAGAACGAACAGCTTTACTCTTGCCACACGGCAGAGATCAACGGCTATCTGTTCGAAGGTCACATTCCAGCCGAAGACATTAAAGCGTTTTTGAAAAATCCACCACGTAACGCAAAAGGCCTATCAGTACCGGGCATGCCAATGGGCTCCCCTGGTATGGAATATGGCGACAAAAAAGACAGCTACACCGTTTACGCCTTTAACGAAAAAGGCCAAGTGTTCGAATATAGCCACCACGAAGGCAACGACCAATAAAAACAAAGCCCAGCGAGATAAACCGTTGGGCTTTTTCTTAATGGACAGTTAAGACAAATATAAAATTAGAAGCCGTAAGAGGCACCAAATACAAAAGCGTTATTCACTAGGCTGTCACCACTCGCGTTTTCTGCACCGTGTGCTTGACTACGGAACTCAAAGTAAGGTTGAACACCTTTACGAGTCCACGTTGCACGAAGCTCGTGGTCCATGGTTTCCGCTTCAATCATGTAGACGTTGTTGTAGCTTAGCGTCACATCCTCATTCATCACGTAACCGATGCGGTTGTCCATGCGATAATCTGTATCCGCATCTGCGTCTGTCGCATCAATGTGCGCACGAGTACGGTTACTTAAGGAGATGCCGTTATCGAAGTTGTAACCGATCTTAACCAATGGACGGTACTGTACATTCTCGCCAGCAGAGAAGAGGTGTTGGTAACCCGCGGCAACCCATAAATGATCGGTAATATTAAATGACTGCTCACCACCCACAGTGATTGCTGGTGTTGTGTTACCTGCGCCACCGTTTTCTGTTTCCAGTTTACCCAACTGAATACCATCAAATTCGGTGTAAACCGTAAAGCCGCCGAATTGGTTATCAAAAGTATGACCAGCTTCCAGTGTAGACGTAACGTCCGAACCATGAATTCGACCATCATCGTGGAATTGAACATTACCTGTTACGTAAGAAGAACCAGCAAAAGCGCTAGAAGCGAAAGCGAGAGAAAGAGCACTCAGTGCAAAAATGTTTTTCATAATTACTGCCTTTATTTATTCACGTTATGCGATAGTTTTAGAGGGCATCTCTTCCCTTTTATCGCAAACTTTGGAATGTGCCTCCTTGGCGTTCGCAATATTGTTTCAATTAATTCGCGATGAAAAATAAAACATTTTAAAAAGTGATCTTGTTCAAACCGAAGCTCAACAACCCTGATAAAAACATGGGAAATACAGGCACTTATCGTATTTTTATAAAATTATTCAAAAAATAGAAGTGTGATCATAAACAGATAATTTATTGATATTTAGCAGATTAAGTCGATCCAGTTCACAATAACCTTGACCATTACAACCAAAAACTTATTTATCAATGAAAAATAATTAGACATCGATCACGCTTAATTTCCTCAAAAAATAAAGAAAGCCCCAACATGAGGTTGAGGCTTTGCCAAAAAATTAACTTACAAGAATTGAGTTATTTCACGCTGGTCACTCGACTTGCTTTCTCACCGGTTGCTGACACAGAACGGATAAACACTTCACCTTTCACATTTGGACGAGCATTATCTGCGTAAGTTAGCCAGTTCTTGCCGTCTAGAGAGTATTGAAGCTTCACACCCGGGAACTGAACGTTCATTGCCAGTTTACCCTCTTCAACTTTCGCGCCTGGTACAGGTAGGCGGTAGTCGATACCCGCTTTTTCTAGCTTAGCCAGCTCGCGTTGGCCAAGTACGTTCGCAAAGCGGTTGTAGTCTTGGTTTAGCGCAACTTTGTTTACTAGGTTAGAGTTTTGCGAGTATTCAACACCCACTTTGTAGTCGTTTTCCCAATCAGCACGGTGCCATGCACGTTCAGCGGCTGCCAGTACGCGAGGGAATACCATGTACTCGTATTGCTCGTCGTTACGTACTGTCTCAGACCACAGCTGTGCTGATAGACCATAGAAAGGTTTCGCTTTGATTTCACCTTTACCAGTGAAGCCGTTACCATCGCGGTCTACAGAGGTTTCTGCGTTCTGAGGCATGTTCTCTGGTGCAAAACCAAACATCTTACGAGTATCTGTTGCACGCGTCGCCCAGTAATAACCACGCTCTTTCGGGTCAACTTCGTACGGCATGTCCATGTATACGTAGTCTGGGTTAGAAACGATAACGTCGTAACCTTTCTTAGACCATTCGTACACTGATGATGTGCCACCCCAGTAAAGAACGTCCCAGAAGTTAACACGTGTGTTTTCTGTTGCGAACGCTTTCTCACCTTCACTGTACTTAAGGCCATCTTGCCAAGCTTGGAAGTTTGGAATGCCTTTCTCTGCCACCATCTTCGACACTTCTTCTGCAAAGTGGCTTGGTAGATGAGCAAAATCGCTTACCGTACCGTCTGCAATTAGCGTCTGACATTGTGGTGATTGTGCAAATGGCTTGTCTTGCTTAGACAAATCAATGTTACCCTTCCAGCTTACTTTGTCTTCTGCGTTAATGTCTTGCAGACCAGCGCCTAACTTGATGTTCTTCGCTTCATCACCACCGAAGTGCCATGTTGTTAGCGGCGTACCCGCTTCTTGGTGCATTGCTGCTACTTCTGAAATCACTTTATCAACAAAGCGAGTTGAAGATTCCATACATGGGTTGATGAAGCTTTGCTTGTTGTAGAACTGAACCGTCGTTACGTTCGATGTATCTTGAGGATCCATCAGGCGGTACTCGTTCGCTTCTGCTTCTTTACCTTCTTCCATTAGACGGTCGTAACGTGCTTCCATTGATACCACTGCTGCACGAGCGTGTGCTGGCATATCGATTTCAGGAATCACTTCGATGTTACGCGCTTTCGCGTACTTCAAGATGTCCACGTAGTCTGCTTTGCTGAAGAAGCCAGAACCAAAGTTGTCTGTCGTTGCACCTGAGCCAAGCTGAGGCAGTAAACAGCTTTTCTCTTCCAAATCGAAACAACGGTTAGCACCCACTTCAGTCAGCTCAGGCAGACCCGGGATTTCTAAACGCCAGCCTTCATCATCCGTTAGGTGAAGGTGTAGTTTGTTCATCTTGTACGCGGCCATTTGGTCAAGCGTTGCAAGAATCGCGTCTTTAGAGTGGAAGTTACGAGCCACGTCCACCATCACACCACGGTAATCAAAACGCGGCGCATCTTTAATAGACAGTTGTGGTAGAGAATCAGCATTTTGGCTATCTACCAGGCCAAAGATAGATTGTACTGCGTAGAAAGCACCTGCTTGGTCAAACGCTTTAATCGCAATACCGTCGCCTTTGATGCTCATTTCGTAAGCACCAGATTTTGCCAATTCACCGGTGAAGTCTGCAGGAACAACAGTGATGCTTACAGGAAGATCACCACGAACATCCACACCTACCACTTCTGCACGATCTTGGATTACCGCGTATTGAGTTGCATCGAAAGCGGCTTTAGGCAGCGCAATACCCGCCGCGATATCTACCGTACCGTTACCTGCTTCAACAGACAGTGGCGTTGGTAGTAACGTGGTTGATACGTCTTGTTTTACTAGGTCTTCGTTCTTCTCGAAACGAGACACAGCGTTTGCAAATACGTTGTTGTCATCTGGCGTACGTTTTAGGTTGTTCCCCTCAAGGCCAGTCACGAAAGATGCAACGTCTTCTGTGTTAAGAGAAGCAATCATCTTAGGCTCTGCATTTGGTGCAGCAACGAAAGCGCCTGGCATGAAGTCAGTTTCAAATAGCTGCCAGTATTCAGCAACAAGAGGAAGCACAACCTCTTCACCCGCAGCAAAACCATCAAACTTATCTGTTGGTTCTAGTTTGTGTAGATCACCCGTTACGCGAGAGATTTTAAACTGTTCGTTTTCAACATCCAGAATCAGACGAATGCTATGGAAGTAAATAGCCCAATCTTTTGAGTCAACCGCTTCACCTTGGTTAACCAGCGTCATGTTTACCTTGTTACAAGACGCCCACTCAGCCCCTAAGTCCTGACAAGCAAGACCTTCGTTTGCACCGTGGTTAGTCAACACTTGGTATTGAATATCAAGATTATTAGCCAACGAATTTACAACTTGTTGTTCAGAGCTTTGCAGCGCAGAGCAACCTGCAAATGTAGTGATAACAGAAACAGCAATCAGACTAGGTTTAAACATCTTACTTCCCCAAAAAAGTCAGTGGTTCAAAACGACAATGATAAAAATCTCGGCCCCTCAAATGCGAGGTACCTAACCGTTACATTCAACATACAACCTGTTATTTCTAAGCGTAAAATAAATAGAAATAGGAAGTGATCCAGCTCAAAAAATGACACTCAGCAAAAACAATAAAAACCTAATTTTCATGGAGTTACAATACACGTCAAAATCGAACAACTTGTTTTGACGAGTTTGCTGCGATCTAGGTCACTTATATTCATGAGTTACGACTGATTTTGTAAGATTTGGATCACGCCTAATTATTTTGTGAACCATTAGTAAGCGAATTACCTATTTACCTTTCGTGAAGTGACTCTCATTTATTCGTCGTCAAAACTCGTCAATATTTTTAGAAATGACGATTTTGTCGAATACCCCACTGGAGAAATTGCACTTAACCTCACGCTATTTTGCGTATAAAGTTTAAAGGTATCTTATCTGAGGACCATTCTATGTTTCGTCTCTTGACGCTCATATCATCTCTACTTGTTACTTTGACTCCTTTTTCCTCTTATGCAGAGCCACAGCATTGGTTAGCGAAAAAAGGGGAAACCGAACTTATGATTATTGGCTCGGTACATGTGGGGGATAAAACGATGTACCCACTCCCTAGAACGGTCATCCAGCATTTAAGCCAAAGCGCAGGGTTGATTATTGAAGCAGACGTCAGGAATTCTGAAGGCTTGGTTTACCCACAAACAACCATTCTTTCTAAAGATGTTTTAGACAGAGCTCAACGTCGCCACTTAATTGAAATTGCCCAAGATTTAGGTTTGCCAGAAACTCAACTCCTAAATTCCCCACCTTGGATGGCGGCATTCACCATCCAACTCGCTTTAGTCAACAAACTGGGGTATGTCTCTGATAAAGGGGTCGACATGCACTTAATAGGACTCGCTGATAAAAAGCAAATCCCGGTCATTCCACTAGAGTCCGTGCAATTCCAAATCGATTTAATCGCAGGTCAATCAGAAGGCGGTAAAGAGATACTTCTCTCATCAATTGAAGAATATGATGGCGGAGAAGAGTTGGTTCAATGCTTGATAGAGAGTTGGAAGAGTGGTGATGGTAGCATGTTGGTCGAAGCCTCTTTGACCGATCATACAACAGAAGAGTTTAACCAAGCCTTTTTATACGAGCGTAATCGAGATTGGGCTAAAAAACTCGACACTGGCAGTGTTCTACCTCAACAATCGGGTCGCTACACCGTTGTTGTTGGTGGCTTGCATTTAGTAGGTAAAGATAACCTGATTGAACTCCTTAAAAATCGGGGATTTAACATCAAACCACTGGGTAAGACGCGCCAAGCAAATTGTGGTATCTAGTGATTGTTTGAAAAATGCCATTTAAATACAATTATTTAAATACAACCATTTAAAATTCATTCAAACTTTCTTATTAAAACGCCGTTAAGCTAAGTGGATACAAAACAACTCATATGAAATTTAAATATTTATTCCTATACACGATGGGAATTATGCTCACTTCTTCGCTGTCTTATGCTAAACCGCCATGCAACGTAGAAGCTTTTCAAGCTATTGATATAACTCCGGAAGTAAAAGGCGGTGTTTTAGATAAAGAGAGTGGTCAATTTCTTATTACCGAAAAACCAATGATGCGTTGCGCGAACATCACGTTTTCAACAGCCCACACTCGAAATCGCGTTGCACATATGATGAACCAAGGCTTTGAAGCGGTTTACTATGATGGAAATACAAGCAAATCTCACTCAGTAACGTTTGATGAAGACGATTTAAAAGCGGGTTACGTCAAGATTGGTCCAAATCACCCAAAGACCGCTTATGTCTGTTTCACTACTTCTGAAACTCCTATCAATACTATCTCGTGTGACATCAAGTAATAAATTTACTCGCTCTAAAAAATGAAAAGGCCCTACATTTCTGTAGAGCCTTCCTCTCAATACGTGTCGGTGAAGTGCCACATTCGAACATCAGGCGAACCCCAATTTGATTCGATACTATTGAAGTCTAAAATTACTAGCGCTAAAAACGACGAAAGCCTGCTCATTGAGCAGGCTTTCTAAAAGTGGTCGGTGAAGTAGGGATTCGACGCGACCGAGCTTCCAGAGGACTGGCATTCCAGACCCCGATCCTCTGGTTCCAAATAAATATCACCAAATACGAAAAAGGCTCTACATTTCTGTAGAGCCTTTTTCTCAATATGTGTCGATGAAGAGCCATATTCTAACTTCAGGCGAACCCCATTTGGTTCGCAACTATCAAAGCCAAATTTGCGACCGCTGAAACGACGAAAGCCTGCTCATTGAGCAGGCTTTCTAAAATTGGTCGGTGAAGAGGGATTCGAACCCCCGACCCTCTGGTCCCAAACCAGATGCGCTACCAAGCTGCGCTATTCACCGAGATGTTTAACTGAGGAATTGTCCCCGTCAACGAATGCGTATATTACGGATTCTGAACTGTGGCGCAAGTGCTTTTTACAAAAAAACCTTAGGTCTTAATTCGTTTGATGAATAACTGAACACTAGCACGTAAAATGTGACTGATAACTCACAACAAAATACAGTTTATTAACCTTAGCAACATAATTGATCCAGATCAGTGTGCAACAAGACACCGCCATTTAGTTTATTCCTGTCGGGAACATCTTGGAGGAAACGTATGGACTTTTGGCTTGATCTCCTATTTGGTAATGCAGTGGGTCTATCGTCAATGATAGTAATTTTTGGGGCAATTGGTCTGATGTTATTTTACGGCGGTTTCTTCATATACAAGATCATGAACGACAAATCTCCTCACTAGATCTCGCTTAGCTCTAGAAACGCTTTGCACCGGAGTCGGTTACTTGCCTACTCCGGTTTTTTATTTGATCTCAATGCACCACTCATTGATATAATCCTATTATTCTTCCCTGTTCTTAATGAGATTACTGCTATGTCTCACGACGACGATTTTGATCTATTTCAACAGATGATGGGCGATGTAAAGCCAATCACTCAAGACACCACCGAACACAAAAAAGTACACCAAGTAACAGAAGCACAGCTCGCAAAACGCGAAGCAGCAATCTGGTTAACGGAAGATGACCCAGAATACCTATCACTTGATCACGCTGAAATGCTCAAGCCAGAGGACTTTGTTGAGTTCAAACGTGATGGTGTACAGGACGGGGTTTACCGCAAACTTCGCCTTGGTAAGTATCCAATCCAAGCTCGCTTGGATTTGCACCGTAAAACATTGAAAGAAGCACGTGATGAAGTCGTGACGTTTTTAAAGCAATGCCTATCAATGGACATTAGAACGGTCGTTATCGTCCATGGTCGAGGAGAACGCTCAAATCCACCTGCAATGATGAAAAGCTTTGTTAGCAGTTGGCTACGACAAATTAAGGAAGTCCAATGCGTCCATAGTGCGCAACGCTTTCACGGTGGAACTGGAGCCGTTTACGTCCTACTTAGAAAAAGTGCGGAAAAGAAATTAGAAACCCGCGAACGTCACCAAAAACGGTTAGGCTAAATTTCACCCTAATGCTAGAATGCCCGCCCTTATTCTTCCTTCCCCTTAAAGGAAGGGAGCTTCATTCGCCGTTGTGAAACGTTAGGAGACAAAAATGTCACAAGACAACGCTAAACGATTAAATAAATTCATCAGTGAAACGGGGTTTTGCTCACGCCGTGAAGCAGACAGACTGATTGAGCAAGGCCGTGTCACCATTAATGGCAACAAACCTGAAATGGGGACAAAAGTGCTACCTGGTGATGATGTTTGTGTGGATGGTAAGCCAGTGGCAGCAAAAGAGAAGCCGATTTATATCGCTCTCAATAAACCAACAGGCATCACCTGTACAACTGAGAGAGACGTCCCTGGAAACATCGTTGATTTCATCGGCCACCAAAAACGTATCTTTCCGATCGGACGCTTAGACAAACCCTCTGATGGTCTGATCTTTTTGACCAACGATGGCGACATCGTGAACAAAATCCTTCGCGCAGGCAACAGCCACGAAAAAGAGTACGTCGTACGCGTGGACAAGCCAATTACAGGCGAGTTTCTCAAACAGATGTCGAGTGGCGTTAAGATTCTCGACACAGTCACCCTACCTTGTAAGGTAACGAAAGAAACTAAATTCTCTTTCCGTATTGTGCTCACTCAAGGGCTTAACCGTCAGATCCGTCGCATGTGTGAAGCGCTGGGCTATGAAGTATTCAAGCTGCGTCGCGTACGCATCATGAATATCTCTCTTGATGGTATTCCCAATGGGAAATGGCGTTATCTAAGTGACGAAGAAGTGGCAGAGATCCTAGCAATGTGTGAAGGCTCGGTAGGTACAGAAGAAGCATCAAAAACAGACTCTAGAGGTCGCAACATTCGTAAAGCGACCGACGCGAAGCTGTTTGATAGCCGAGAAGAAAACCAAGATTCTACTGCTCGTCGTAACCAGAAGACACGAACTTTCCGCGGTAACAATGCTGATGAATTCCGTCATGCACCAAACTCGAAAAAAGGTCAACAAAAGCGTCGTCAGCGTGATGATCAAGGCGGACGTCCAGCTAAAGAACATTACAAAGCGAAACCACAAGGTGAACGCAGCAGACCGCAAGGCGAGCATGGTAAATCACACCGTAAACCAGATGCATCGAGCAATACGCATTCAGCAAACAAGCCTCAATCACCGAGTAAGCCCAAGCAGCATTACATGAACCCAAATGCAGCGAAACCAAGCAAACCAGCTAAACGCACTGGTGGTACATTGAGTCTGAAGAAGTAACGCTTCACTGACAGGCAAGATCAAAAAAGGACGCTCATGAGCGTCCTTTTTATTTGTCATGAGTTTACAAACAAAGAGGTGCAAACTGACCGCGAGTTAAGCTCAGCAAATCTCTCGGGGCTAACTCAATTTCTAAACCACGTTTACCAGCACTCACACAGATTGTGTCTTGCTCTACTGCGCTTTCGTGCAAAAAAGTAGGTAAGGCTTTCTTCTGCCCTAGTGGGCTAATTCCACCAACGACATAACCTGTGGTCTTTTGCGCGATTTCCGGATCAGCCATATCGGCCTTTTTGCCCTTCGCTGCTTTCGCCGCCAGTTTTAGGTTCAGCTTTTGATCAACAGGGATAATCGCAACCGCAAGGTTCTTTGGCTCCCCGTTCAAGCAGAACAACAAGGTTTTAAATACTGTTTTCGGATCCTGCCCCAGTACTTCAGCAGCCTCCAAGCCATAACTATCGGCTCTAGGGTCATGCTCATACTGATGAATCGTGTGTGGAATTTTTTTCTTTTTCGCAAGATTAATGGCCGGAGTCATCAAGATTCTCCTCATAAAAACAAAAAGCGCAGATTGAATTGGATCTGCGCTTTTAGTTAATGATATCAGCGAGTTTGAGTCAATCGCTTTTTCTCTGTTGGGTTACTGATCAATCGCCGTATCAACTAAATACGTGATTTCACCTGAAGGGGCATACTCATTAACATCAATAGGGCTGTGTGTTTCTAAATAATCCTTCAAAACTTCAGCATCGGTAAAACCTGTATTTACATACCCTGGATGATCGTCGATTTTAGGGTAACCATCACCACCAGCAGCATTGTAGCTTGGTACGGTAAAGCGGTAATTACCATCTAAGCGAAGTTGCTTATTACCAATGAACACATTGGTTACCTCACCATTAATTATACTCATCGCAATGCCGGCAAACTGTGCATAAGCACCAGAGTCAACAGGCTTAGTTGCAACGACATTTAGATAATCTAATACCTCTTTACCCGTCATATCAACGTAAGAAACCATATTGCCAAATGGCTGAACAGTGAGCACGTCTTTATAAGTAATATCACCCGCAGCAATCGAATCTCGAACACCACCAGAATTCATTACAGCGAAATCTGCTTTCGCACGTTCCATGTGAGCCGTTGCAATTAATCGACCTAAGTTTGTTTGCTGGTAACGAACCACATTGCGGTCACCCTCAAGCTTACCGTTAGATTCTGCAATCTTCACGTTTAGTTTGCCCTGACCTTTTTCTTGATAAGGACGAAGAAACTCAAGCATCATTTCGTCTTGTTTAATCTCATCTTGGATCAAGACTCGTTGCGACTGACCATCAACTTTAACTTTCTTTTTCAAGTTTACAGGGATTAGATCGTAGCTCACCATCGAGAGTTCGCCATTACGAAACTCGTAATCGGCGCGTCCCACATATTTCCCCCACTCATGTGCCTGAACAATAAAGGTACCATTTTGTTTATCGGGCTGACATTCATCACCTGGTTTAAAGTTCTTTTTGATAACGTTTGGACCTTCCATGCACACAGGTTCTTGTGAGTGTCCTCCAACGATCATGTCGAGATCGCCGTCATTCAAATAACGAGCTAACGCCACATCGCCAGGAGCATTGATGCCTCTACTACCATTTTCATAGTGTCCCATATGCGTGACAGCAAAAATCAGATCTGGATACTCTGTCTCTTTCAGTTCTGCAATCAACTTCTTGGCTTCTTCTTTTGGGTCACGGAAGTCAATTTGTTCAATGAATTCAGGGTTGCCAAGTTTCGCTGTGTCTTCGGTTGTAAGACCAATGACCGCAATTTTAATGCCCTGCTTGTTAAACATCGCGTATGGTTGGAATAAACGCTTGCCAGTATTTTTATCGTAAATATTGGCAGACAACATCGGAAAGTTTGCCCACTCTTGCTGCTTGAATAGCACGTCCAATGGATTATCAAACTCATGATTACCTAGAGCCATCGCATCGTAACCAATTTTGCTCATGCCTTTAAAATCCGGCTCGGCATCTTGTAAATCAGACTCAGGTACTCCTGTGTTGATGTCACCACCAGAAAGCAGTAACACGCTGCCCCCCTCATCCTGTATTTCTTCGCGCAAATCATCGATTAACGTTTTACGCGCCGCCATGCCATATTCACCGTATCGATTTTGCCAAAAGCGACCATGATGATCGTTAGTGTGCAACACGGTCAATTTATAGGTTGTATCGGCATTCCATTCTGGTACAGGTTGCGTAGCACACCCAGCTAACGAGGCCAAGATAGCGGCACTCAAAACAGTTTTGATCATCAGACGCTGATTCATTTATTTACCTTTTTCTTATTGGGATTACTGACGCACATTTTAAGCATTGGATCTATTTGAAAACCACGTGCACCCTAACACATTGATTTAATAATTATGATGCATTGTTTAGCAATAACAAATTCATCAGTAACAAGTTTGAGAATTCACGGCTTTTCAGATAAAAAAATAGCCAACATCGGTTGGCTATAGTATTTGTTACCACCAGTCATCTGGCGTTTACTTGATATCTATATCTGCAAAGCTCTTGATCAGATCATCAAGCGATTTCATTTGTGCTAAGAATGGCTCTAACTTGTCTAGAGGCAGTGCAGATGGGCCATCACAACGCGCTTGGTCTGGGTTTGGGTGCGCTTCGATAAATAGACCTGCGATGCCTGTCGCTAGACCCGCTTTAGCAAGCTCAACTGTCTGCTCACGACGGCCGCCAGATGCTGCGCCTGATGGGTCACGCATTTGTAGTGAGTGCGTTACGTCAAAGATGATTGGGCTACCTTTCGAAGCATTTTTCATCACACCAAAACCAAGCATGTCTACAACTAGGTTATCGTAACCGTGGCAAGAACCGCGCTCACATAGGATGATCTTGTCGTTACCGCATTCTGCGAACTTCTCAACGATGTTACCCACTTGACCAGGGCTCATAAATTGAGGTTTCTTCACGTTGATAACCGCACCTGTTTTAGCCATAGCTTCAACAAGGTCAGTTTGACGAGCTAGGAATGCAGGAAGCTGAATAACGTCTACCACGTCAGCGACAGGTTGAGCTTGTGCTTCAGTGTGAACGTCCGTGATGATCTTTACACCAAAAGTGTCTTTCAGCTCCTGAAAGATTTTCATACCTTCTTCCAGACCTGGACCACGGTATGAATGAACAGAACTGCGGTTTGCTTTGTCAAACGACGCCTTAAATACGTAAGGAATACCAAGTTTTTCCGTTACTTTTACGTAGTGCTCACAGATCTGCATCGCAAGATCACGAGACTCAAGAACGTTCATACCTGCAAATAGGGTGAATGGCTTGTCGTTAGCAACCTGAATGTCGCCGATATTAACGATTTTCTGTTCCATTTTGATTCTCTTTTTCTGTCCACGATACGCCACAGTTCGGCACATCGATAAAATTAGTGAAGTGTGACGTGCGTTTCACTCATCACATTAACTTGTGATTTTAGTAGCTCGGAAGCCGGATCGTCAGGGCATTGGTCAATAAAGTACTGAAAATCTGATACCGCTACTTGAGGGCACTCTAGCTGTTGGAAAATAAAACCACGGTCACGAATTTCGTATGGGTCATCTGGCACAAATGTTAGAGCAAGATTTGTACAACGTAATGCCAGCGTATAATGCTCTTCACGCAACATCGCACTTTTAATCAACGCCAACCAGCGACCAATAATTGTTGGGTTGTCAGCTTCCTCAAAATGTTCAGGCTTTAGCTGAGCTAGCGGTCCTTCTTGGCCAATAAGCCAAGCTTGAAGAATCCTTTCACCTACATACTCACCATTAAATGGGTTGATGTAGTCTGGCTTCTTATGCATCCAGTCGACTTTTAACAGGAACTGAGTAGGGAAAGTAACTCCCTTCAACGGGAACCCCAGCTTTTTGCCTAGGTATAACAAAATCGAACCTAAGCTCACAGGAATACCTTTTCTGCGCTCCAACACTTTATCGATGAAGCTGTTGTCCGAAATAAAGTATTCCTGCTCGTCGCCTTTGAATCCCCACTCGTGGAAAAACAGTCGTAGGAATGCATCAAATCGTTGCTCTTCATCGATTTCATGAACAAGCGTGGCTTCTGCATCTTTGTAAAGACGCTCTAACTCTTGTTTCGCCCAATGTACTTTGGTTTCTGGGTTAATCGCTTTGTTTAGCTCAAGCGCACCTTCCACCAACGGTATATTGTCAAAATCTTCGTCAAAAAACTCTAACATGACGTCTATCCAAATAACGTAGGGCTCTTAGACACAGCAATGTTTGCAGCCATGACCAACCAACCTAATGCGCCGAAAAAGCCAAATATCTTCAGTAGGTTGTTTTTCGCAAGTTTCAATGAGAAGAATCCAAGCGCAATGTACGCCAGTACGCAGGTGATTTTGTTTGTTAACCACGGTGCGGCATCGGTAAACGGGATGAAACCCGTAATGAAAATAAGCGCGATACCTGACACTAGCAATGCAGTATCAACGATGTGGGGAAACACTTTCAAAAAACGATTATTTCGCTTCGGTGAGTTCATCATCATTAACACGAATCGGATCGATAGTAGCGTCGCGCTGAGAGCGATCGTCACTAAGTGTATGTGTTTTAGAGCTACGTACATTTTTCTTCTCTTTTTAGTTAGTGTTTGCTGACTTCCATGATTAACTGGCCAGACAACCAAGCGTTACTCGATCGTTACCGCCATAATCTTTTTCCGTAGCGACCTGTTGGTAACCTAAGCCACGCATTATCTCACGCACCGCCTCACCTTGATCATAACCATGTTCAAATGCCAGCCAACCGCCCACTTCAAGATACTGACGAGCAAGATCCGAGATATGACGAATATCAGCTAAGCCATTCTCTTTAGCAACTAATGCAGATTTTGGCTCAAAGCGCACATCACCTTGGGATAAATGTGGATCTTTTTCATCAATATATGGCGGGTTGGAGACAATTAAAGCAAACTTCGTACCTTCTGTAATAGGCTCAAACCAACTGCCTTGAGCAAAGGTCACATTTTTGATGTTTAGCTGCTCAGCATTGTACTCTGCAAGTGCTTTCGCTTCTTGCTTAAGGTCTACGCCCATCACTTGACGTTTTGGCATTTCAGATGCGAGTGCGATAGCAATTGCCCCCGTCCCCGTTCCAAGATCTAAAATAGGTCCTGTTTGCTCATAGGTCTTATCGAGTGCAACCTCGACCAAACGTTCTGTATCCGGTCTTGGGATCAAGGTAGAGGGAGAAACTTTGAACGGTAAAGACCAAAACTCTCGCTCACCAATAATATAAGCGACGGGTTCACCAGTTAAACGTCGTTCAAGTAGAGCGTCAAACTGAGATTTTTGCTCTGCTTCTAACGCTTTTTCTGGCCAGGTCAGCAGGTAAGTTCGTGGTTTGCCAAGGACATGGCAAAGGAGTACAGCTGCATCGAGAGAAGGCGACTCTTTGCCGCCTTCTGCCAGTTTCGCCGTCGCACTTTTCAGTGCTTGCTCAATCGATTGAACTTGGCTCATCGATTAGCCGTTCTCTGCAAGCGCCGCAAGTTGGTCTGCTTGGTGCTCTTGAATCACAGGATCAATCAAGCTCTGCAGGTCACCTTCCATCACTTCGTTCAAACGATAGATGGTTAGGTTGATACGGTGATCAGACACACGACCTTGTGGGTAGTTGTATGTACGAATACGGTCACTACGGTCACCAGAACCTAGAAGGTTACGACGTGTATCAGACACTTCTGCGGCACGACGCTCTTCTTCCGCTTGAACGATACGAGCAGCAAGAACCGCCATTGCTTTCGCTTTGTTCTTGTGCTGTGAACGCTCATCCTGACACTCTACTACCGTACCCGTTGGTAAGTGGGTAATACGGATTGCAGAATCCGTGGTGTTAACGTGCTGACCACCCGCGCCAGATGCACGGAACGTATCGATTTTCAGGTCTGCTGCTTTGATTTCTGGCAGATCCGCTTCAGGGATTTCCGCCATTACTGCTACTGTACAAGCAGAAGTATGCACACGGCCTTGAGATTCAGTTGCAGGAACACGCTGTACACGGTGACCGCCTGACTCAAATTTCAACACGCCGTATGCACCGTCGCCGCTTACTTTCGCGATCATCTCTTTGTAACCACCGTGCTCTGCCTCGTTAGAAGACATGACTTCGATGCGCCAGCCACGCTTTTCTGCGTACTTGCTGTACATACGGAATAGATCACCCGCGAAAATGCCCGCTTCGTCGCCACCCGCACCTGCACGAATTTCTAGGAAACAGTTACGATCATCGTTCGGATCTTTTGGCAGAAGAAGAATCTGTAACTCATCAGTAAGACGCTCAATCGTCGCTTTCGCTTCTTTGATTTCTTCTTGCGCCATTTCACGCATTTCTTCGTCGTCTTCGTTTGCCATCTCTTCAGCGGCGACAAGATCTTCTTGTGCTTGTTGATAAGCTTGGAAGCACTTGGTTACTTCTTCTAGCTGAGAGTACTCTCTTGATAGAGCACGGAATTTGTCCTGATTTCCAATTACATCAGGATCACCAAGAAGATGTTGAACTTCTTCGTAACGTTCTACTAGCGTTTCTAGCTTAGTCAGAATAGAGGCTTTCATAGTGTCGTTTTCTTAATAAAAAGCGTGAGTTATAGATCATCCAAGCCAAGTGTTTGGCGGATAATCGTTAATTTTGCTGGTTCGCCTTGCTCAGCTGCACTTTGCAATGCGCGAGTTGGAGCGTGAATCAGTTTGTTGGTGAGTTTATTACTCAGCTCGCGCAGCACTTTCTCCGGATCTGCGCCTGCCGCTAAAGATTGCAAACTTTTGCTCAGTAACTCTTCACGAATTTCGTTGGCTGATTTGCGATAGTCGCGAATACTATCGACGGCTTGCAGTGAACGCAACCATGTCATAAATGCAGCGCTTTCTTCACTAACAATCGCTTCAGCTTGAATCGCTTCGACTTTACGCTGCTCAATGTTGCTGTCGATGATAGATTGCAAGTCATCAACAGAATACAGATATGCGTCGTTCAGTTCACCGACTTCCGACTCTACATCTCGCGGCACCGCAATATCGACCAACAAGATAGGTTGATGTCGGCGCTGCTTTAGAGCCGTTTCGACCATACCTTTGCCAATAATAGGCAATGGGCTCGCCGTTGAGCTAATCACAATATCCGCTTTCGCCAAATGTTCAGGAATTTCGTTCAAACTGATCACTTCTGCGCCAAATTGGTCCGCTAAGCCTTGCGCGCGCTCTTTAGTGCGGTTCGCGACAATCATTTTTGTGCAACCGTTGGACGCTAAATGCTTCGCGACCAATTCAATCGTCTCGCCCGCACCAACTAAAAGCACGGTTGAATCTGATAACGACTCAAAAATATGTTTTGCCAGTGTACATGCCGCATAAGCCACGGACACGGCATTACCACCAATATCTGTCTCTGTTCTCACCCGTTTGGCGACTGAGAACGTCTTTTGAAACAGTTTATCAATCGAGGCATCGACGGCTTGATGATCTCGCGAGTCAGAAAATGCTTGCTTTACCTGCCCCAAAATTTGAGGCTCACCCAACACCAGAGAGTCAAGACCGCACGATACGCGCATCAAATGCTTTATTGCAGCTTGTTCTTCATGAACATACAAACTCGGCATTAAATCTTCGCGGCTCACTTGATGAAATTGAGCAAGCCAATCGATCAACTTGTTTCGCGCTCCTTGCTTAACATCGCAGTACAACTCAGTTCGGTTACAGGTTGAAACAATCACACTGCCGTTAACCGCTTCGTGCTCTCTAAGTTGCTCGAGTGCAGGGCCGAGTTTATCCGGACCAAACGCCACCTTCTCTCGCAAGTCGACAGACGCTGTATTGTGATTAATTCCAATAGCAAGCAAGGACATCTAACGTGGTATCTCTGGGATAGGTTATAAAATAGGTCCAGAATTTTACTGTAAGCACGCATTTATTGAAAGGGTAAGCCGGATTTGTTTTCCTAAGTGCGACTTTTCAATGCTATAGTTGTGAGCGATTCCCGATGAAACTGATTAATAAGCCATCAAACATGACGTTACGCTCCTTTATTCTTTTTTTCTTGTCGAGCTTACTGCTCGCTGGTTGTTCGTCCGTTCCTGAAAGTGTTACCAGCGTTGAATGGCAAGCTCATGAGCAGCGACTCGAAACCATCCAAGATTTTCAAGCAACGGGGAAACTTGGTTATATTGGCCCAGACCAAAGACAAAATTTAAACTTCTACTGGAAACATTCTTCAGCACTAAGCCAGTTGCGTTTAACAACGATTCTCGGACAAACGGCATTAAAGCTCACCATCACCCCACAAGGCGCCACAGTAGAAACTTACGATGATCAGGTCCTTTCTTCTCGCAGTGCTAACCAGCTGATTTACCGTCTTACAGGGTTGATGATGCCCGTCGAACACATGCCTGACTGGCTATTAGGTCTACCGACCGATGCCGACAAATTCCAACTGTCTCCAACCAATACACTGCAAGCGTTAAACAAACAAATTGGTTTAAATGATTGGAGTATTGCATATCAAAGATATGGCGACGTTCAATGGCATGAACAGTCCCTCCCTCTGCCAAATAAGCTGAAACTCACCACAGCTGATGTCAAAATAAATCTAGTGATCACAAAATGGAACATCACCCAATGATTGAACTTTCAACACGCTGGCCATCACCAGCGAAATTGAATCTCTTTCTATATATCAACGGCCGTACAGAGAATGGCTATCACGAGTTACAAACGTTATTCCAATTCGTCGATCACGGCGATGAGCTCACCATTCAAGCGAACCATTCTGGTGATATTACGATTTCTCCAGAGATAGAAGGTGTGCCTCTTCAAGACAATTTAATTTGGAAAGCAGCAACCGCGCTTCAAGCTTACTCAAACTGCCCTTTTGGCGCGCATATTGAGCTACAGAAAGTGCTGCCTATGGGTGGAGGCATTGGTGGGGGCTCATCGAACGCAGCTACAGCATTAGTGGCACTGAATTACTTATGGCAACTGAATCTAACTGACGACGAACTGGCTGAAATTGGTTTAAAACTGGGCGCAGACGTGCCCGTATTTGTGCGCGGATTTGCAGCTTTTGCTGAAGGTGTTGGTGAAAAACTCTCTCCTGCTTATCCCGAAGAAAAGTGGTACTTAGTCGTCAGACCGAATGTATCTATCGCAACCGTCGACGTTTTTTGTCATCCAGATCTGACGCGAAACACCCCAAAACGAGATCTAGAAACACTTTTAAATACGCCAAGCGTAAACGATTGCGAAAAAATTGTACGAATGCTCTACCCAGAGGTTGATAAGCAACTTTCTTGGCTGCTACAATACGCGCCGTCAAGATTGACGGGGACAGGATCTTGCGTTTTTGCTGAATTTTCGAGCAAATCTGAAGCAGAAACTATCCTTGCACAACTCTCTGATAAAGTCTCGGCATTTGTCGCTCAAGGGCGCAATATTTCGCCATTAAAAGAGACTTTGGCTGAATACCAATCAGCCTCACACCGACCTATTTAAACTGGACGCAAACCCGAGGTTTCCACCGTGCCTGATATGAAGCTATTTGCTGGTAACGCAACACCTGAACTAGCCCAACGTATTGCTGATCGTCTTTACATCTCTCTTGGTGATGCATCTGTTTCTCGCTTTTCTGATGGCGAAGTTGCAGTTCAAATCAATGAGAATGTTCGTGGTAGCGATGTTTTCATCATTCAATCCACTTGTGCACCGACTAACGACAACCTAATGGAATTGGTTGTTATGATTGATGCAATGCGCCGTGCTTCAGCAGGCCGTATCACTGCAGTTATCCCTTACTTCGGCTACGCTCGCCAAGACCGTCGTGTACGTTCTGCGCGTGTGCCAATTACTGCAAAAGTTGTTGCTGATTTCCTATCTAACGTTGGTGTTGACCGCGTTCTAACTATCGACCTACACGCAGAGCAAATTCAAGGCTTCTTCGATGTACCTGTAGACAACATCTTCGGCACGCCAGTGCTACTTGAAGATATGCAGGCTCGCGGTCTAGATAACCCTGTAGTGGTATCTCCTGACCTAGGTGGCGTTGTTCGTGCTCGTGCAACAGCAAAAGCACTAGGCGACATCGACATCGCAATCGTAGATAAGCGTCGTCCACGTGCAAACGTTTCTGAAGTAATGAACCTAATCGGTGATGTTGAAGGTCGTGACTGTGTGATCGTTGATGACATGATCGACACAGGTGGCACACTATGTAAAGCAGCTGAAGCACTAAAAGAGCGCGGTGCTAAGCGTGTATTCGCTTACGCTACTCACGCAGTATTCTCAGGCAACGCTGCGGATAACATCAAGAACTCAGTTCTTGACCAAGTTATCGTGACTGACTCTATCTCTCTGTCTAAAGAGATGGCTGCAACAGGTAAAGTGACAACACTAAGCCTATCTCGCATGCTAGCTGAAGCGATTCGTCGTATCAGCAACGAAGAGTCAATCTCTGCAATGTTCAACTAATACGAACATTTCAGTTAAACTGATTTCAAAAGCACCCCTCTTTGGGGTGTTTTTTTATTTGTACTGATAACCAGAAAATCCCTTGGTCGCCCACTGCGAGAATTCTGTGCTATCATACTGCGCTTTTTGAGATTCCAGAGAGATCCTAACCTTGACTCAACCAATCAAACTTCTTGTTGGTCTTGCTAATCCGGGACCAGAATACGCCAGAACTCGTCACAATGCGGGCGCTTGGGTTGTAGAAGAATTAGCACGCGTTCACAACGTTACACTGAAGAACGAACCAAAGTTTTTTGGTCTAACAGGACGCATTATGGTCAATGGCCAGGATCTCCGTTTGCTTATCCCAACCACCTTCATGAATCTATCAGGTAAATCGATCGCAGCGCTTGCGAAATTTTATCAAATTAAACCTGAAGAGATCATGGTTGCTCATGACGAGCTAGACTTACCGCCAGGTGTCGCTAAGTTTAAAAAAGGTGGGGGTCACGGTGGACACAACGGTCTGCGTGACACCATTAGCAAACTGGGCAATAACAAAGATTTTTATCGTCTTCGTATTGGCATTGGTCATCCGGGACACAAAGATAAAGTGGCGGGTTTTGTATTAGGTAAAGCGCCAGCTAAAGAGCAAGAGCTTTTAGATGCAGCAGCTGATGAGGCTGTTCGTTGTCTAGATATCCTGATTAAGGATGGCCTATCTAAAGCACAAAATCGCCTCCACACGTTCAAAGCTGAATAAGGTTACTATCATGGGTTTTAAATGTGGCATCGTTGGTCTACCTAACGTAGGTAAATCAACTCTGTTCAACGCACTAACTAAAGCGGGTATCGAAGCAGCAAACTTCCCGTTCTGTACCATTGAACCAAACACTGGTGTGGTTCCTGTGCCGGATCTACGTCTAGACGCACTAGCTAAGATCGTTAACCCACAGAGAGTTCTTCCAACGACGATGGAGTTCGTGGACATCGCTGGTCTTGTTGCTGGTGCATCACGTGGTGAAGGTTTAGGTAACAAATTCCTAGCTAACATCCGTGAAACAGACGCGATTGGCCACGTTGTACGCTGTTTTGAAAACGAAAACATTGTTCACGTTTCAGGTAAAGTTTCACCTATCGAAGATATCGAAGTGATCAACCTTGAACTTGCAATGGCTGACCTTGATTCTTGTGAACGAGCGATTCAACGTAACGCGAAGAAGGCAAAAGGCGGCGATAAAGACGCAAAATTTGAACTAACCGTACTAGAAAAACTGTTACCAGTACTAACTGAAGGCGGCATGGCACGCACAGTTGAGCTATCTAAAGAAGAGTTAGCAGCAATCGGCTACCTAAACTTCCTAACACTGAAGCCAACTATGTACATTGCAAACGTAAACGAAGATGGCTTCGAAAATAACCCATATCTAGATGCGGTTCGTGAGTTCGCAGAAAAAGAAAACAATGTCGTTGTACCTGTATGTGCAGCTATCGAATCTGAACTATCTGAACTAGAAGATGAAGATCGCGAAGAATTCCTAGCAGATATGGGGATCGAAGAGCCGGGTCTGAACCGTGTAATTCGCTCTGGTTACGAACTACTGACTCTACACACCTACTTCACAGCAGGTGTTAAAGAAGTACGTGCTTGGACAATCCCTGTTGGTGCAACTGCGCCTCAGGCGGCAGGTAAGATCCACACTGACTTCGAGAAAGGCTTTATTCGTGCAGAAGTAGTCGGTTACGACGATTTCATCCAATTCAATGGTGAAAATGGCGCAAAAGACGCAGGTAAATGGCGTCTAGAAGGTAAAGACTACATCGTAAAAGATGGTGATGTTGTACACTTCCGCTTCAATGTTTAATTAAATGAATGAATTCTAAACACTTCATTTACACTAAAAGCCAGCTGTTAAGCTGGCTTTTTTAATACCTTAAGTAAATGAACAAAAATAAATTACGCAACTGCAAGCTAATTTATTTCCAGTTTTAGATCATAAACACGCCTCTTTGTTTAAAAAGGAAGCGAACGAGGTTTTTTCCGAAATTTATTAAAAAAAACTGTTGACGGATCTCACTCAACTTCGCATAATGCGCGCCGTTCCCAACGACAAGGCAACAAAGCGTTGAGAACAAAAAATATGGTTTTGGCTACGTAGCTCAGCTGGTTAGAGCACATCACTCATAATGATGGGGTCACAGGTTCGAATCCCGTCGTAGCCACCATAAACAACGTTATTTAGGTTTTTACCAATTACCTTGATAACTACAGAATAAGTTGCGGAAGTGGCGGAATTGGTAGACGCACCAGATTTAGGTTCTGGCGCCGCAAGGTGTGAGAGTTCAAGTCTC
>NZ_JAWOTK010000026.1:0-48898 GCF_033338855.1 Vibrio sp. Vb0937
GCGGGGTGGAGCAGCTTGGTAGCTCGTCGGGCTCATAACCCGAAGGTCGTCGGTTCAAATCCGGCCCCCGCAACCAAATACAAGACGATAGATTGAGTACTTATTTAGTATACAATTGTTAAGTCGTCTACGGATGCGCCGCTTGATTCAACGCCTGCTTCTCGCAACCAATCACATCGCTCTTTTCATAATGCTGCGAAGCATGAATCCCCAAAAGCTAAACTTTTATCCGCATCATATGATGTCGGACGATTTCGTTTGTGTTTAAAACACGATATGAATCGGCTGACGTACAAGTATGATGAGGCTTCGCGTGTTTTATCTACTTTAATTAACAGAGTTATCCACATACGTCGTTCTGTGGATAAGTTGGTTGATAAAGTGTTTTTAGCTTGACTTTTTATGATGGGGAAGAAAGATCTTTTCTCTAAAGTGAAGTGGAAACAACAAAGAAATATCAATTAAATCTTTGTTATATAAAGAAAAAATAAGTTTTTTGTCGGATCGAGTACGTTAAAATACGATCATTAACTGGTATTTTTTTGATCCTAGTCATTTCTCCGAACTGTGTTTAACTTTTTTCTGCTAGCTTGTTTTTCTTGAATCTCAAATTTTTTTCCACATTACAAAATTGAGAACAAGGTCATGAATTGAACATGCAAAAGTACTTTCAATCTCTTGCATATAGACTACGCTCTATGCGTCTCTCGGCAGTCCCTTCTCGACAGTCCTTATTAAGCGTTGCTTTTTCGTCTCTATAGATGAATTACTCTCAGTGGGGAGTTGATTCAGTTGCTCTGTCAAAGCCCATTTAATGTGCTCATCAAGTAATTTATTTTCACCTTGCCGACTTTCCAGCGCATCTATGATTCGCTGACTATATTCTGCATTACCAAGTGCGACAGCGATGTTACGTAGCCACTGTATATGACCAATACGACGGATAGCGGAGCCTTCCATATTTTTTAGAAAAGTCGCTTCATCCCAGTTAAACATGTCGACGAGGTCAGGGTTTTTGAAACTGTCACGACGGTGGAAATCATCTTGTTCCGTTATGTCGGCGTAGCGGTTCCATGGGCAAACCAATTGACAGTCGTCACAACCATAAATGCGGTTACCCATTGGCTTTCGAAACTCTTCAGGAATCACGCCATCGAACTCGATGGTGAGATAAGAGATACAACGCCGGGCATCGACAACTTTGTCTTCAATGATGGCTTGTGTTGGGCATGATGTAATGCATGCTTTGCATTTACCGCACTGATCAACGCTTGGCTCATCAACGGGTAGTGGTAAGTCGATAAGTAGTTCACCTAAAAAGAACCACGATCCACAGTCTTGATCTAAAATCAGGGAATGTTTCCCGGTCCAACCTAAGCCCGCTTTTTGGGCGAGAGGTCGCTCTAATATTGGTGCGGAATCAACGAAAGGTCGGTAACCATATTGACCAACCTCTTGTTCAATAAGTTTGCCGAGCTTATTTAGCTGCTTTCTGACGAGCTTGTGATAATCGCGCCCTAGTGCGTAGCGGCTAATATAGGCATGACTTTTATTCGCGAGGTTCGAAGCGAATTGAGCCTCTGGTGGCAGATAGTCCATCCGGACGCTGATAACACGAACGGTTCCCGGGAGTAGCTCATGGGGTCTAGCACGCATCATACCGTGACGAGCCATCCAATCCATTGAGCCGTGATAGCCTGCATCAAGCCATTTTTGTAGTGCTGCTTCATGTTCACTCAGATCAACGTCGCAGATCCCAACTTTTTGGAAGCCGAGTTCTTTTCCCCAAACTTTGATTTGTTGTGCGAGTTGTTCGTAGTTCATATTAACCACCGGAATAAAGGGGGGCGGATCTTAACGGATCTCTGGCTTTGGTGCTACCCAGTTAGGTACGTTTTTGATGTTGTGAATACTGCTTATTGAAGTCATTTGCATATATTCTAAATCTAGGTCGATACTAAGATGATTAAGATACCGTTTATTGGATACTTTTTTCGCACATATGACATTTGAAAGCTTGTCTCTCAAAACCAACACGGTTTACTATTCCTGTTCTTTTGATTTTTATATAGTCAACGATCATTAGTTAGAGAAGCATCAATGAGCACGAAACAATTCAATTTAAAAGATGAGCATGAAACGGTTGCACTAGGCACCGCTTTGGCTCAGCTTTGTTCCCAGCAAACCACAATTTATCTGCATGGTGATTTGGGTGCAGGTAAAACAACCTTTAGTCGTGGTTTTGTCCGTGCTCTTGGTCATCAAGGTAACGTGAAAAGTCCAACTTATACTCTAGTCGAACCGTACCAGTTGGATCAGTGGCAAGTATATCACTTCGACCTTTATCGTCTTGCGGATCCTGAAGAGCTTGAGTTTATGGGGATTCGAGACTATTTCACAGACGATGCGATTTGCTTGGTTGAATGGCCTGAAAAAGGGCATGGCTTACTGCCACAACCGGATCTTGATGTAAACATTCGCTACCAAGGCGAGCAACGTGTAGCCGAACTAACAGCTAATAATGATTATGGTGTGCAGTTACTCAGTCGATTGGAGCTATGTTGAGTTTTTCTAATTTTAGAGTAGTGGCGACGTTTGTCGCCACTTTTCTCCTTCTCATCCCCAATTTAGCATTTGCTAACGTCGTTAAGAGTTTTCGAGTTTGGCCTTCACCTGATGAAACACGTGTTGTCATCGATTTAGGCTCGGAAGCTGACTATTCCTATTTCTCTTTATCAGGGCCGGATCGCCTTGTCGTGGATTTAAAAAGCACGACGATGCAGGCCAAACTGCCTGTTACTGTTACGGATAGCCCTGTTTTAAAACTGGTACGAAAAAGCTCGCCTCCAGAGAAGGGCACTTATCGTTTGGTGTTTGAACTAAAAAAGAGCGTTCAAGCGGAATTATTTAAATTAAGCCCAACACCAGGTGGGCAGTATGGTCACCGCTTGGTGATTGATTTACCGCACGGTAAGAAGGCATCGACCTCTAAACCGAGTAAGCCAGCGGCGGCCAGCAAAGACATGAGTTCAGTTCAACGAGCTCAAGAAGTGTTAATTGTTATCGACCCTGGTCACGGTGGGGAAGACCCTGGCTCTATTGGCCCTTCACGTCGTAAGTACGAGAAAGATGCGGTATTGAGTATCTCAAGAAAAATTGCTGCTCAGCTCGATGCGACTCCTGGTATTAAAACGCGCATGACTCGTACGGGAGATTATTTTGTAAACTTAAACCGTCGTGTCGCGATTGCTCGTGAAAATGATGCGCACTTGCTGATCTCCATTCACGCAGATGCGTTTACTTCACCGAAGCCTCGCGGTGGATCGGTCTTCGTACTAAATACTCGTCGTGCAAATACCGAAATTGCTCGTTGGGTCGAGAACCATGAGAAACAGTCTGAGTTATTGGGCGGCTCGGGTAATGCGTTCTTCACGAAGACAAAAGATCGTAACGTGAACCAAACTTTGTTGGACTTGCAGTTTAGTCATTCACAAAAAGAAGGTTATAAGCTGGCAACAGAAATCCTAGGTGAGATGGGACGTGTTGCGCACCTGCATAACACCAAACCGATCAACACCAGCCTTGCGGTTTTACGCTCTCCACAGATTCCGTCTGTGCTAGTGGAAACGGGCTTTATTTCTAACCCAACAGAAGAGCGTTTACTGTTTCAACGAGCGCACCAAGATAAGTTAGCTCAGGCTATCACTAAGGCGGTCGTCAAGTACTTAAAAGATAACCCACCAGAGGGTACGGTGTTCTCGCCTTCAGCGAAGCCAATGGTACATATTGTAAAGCGTGGCGAGTCATTATCGGTGATCGCGAACAAATATGGGCTTAGCTCTAAAGCGCTGATGTCGGCAAACAACTTGAAGTCGACAGGCTTGGCAATTGGTCAGAAGCTCAACATTCCTTCTGCTGGTACGATTAAAGTGCCAAGTAAACCGATTACTGTTGAGACAGAAACCATTACGCACAAGGTTAAGTCTGGTGAGTTCTTAGGTAAGATTGCGAATCACTATAAAGTGAAGGTTTCAGATATCCGCCGAGAGAATAACTTGAAGTCAGATACCTTGTGGGTAGGGCAAAAGTTGAAGATAACGGTCGCGGTAAAAGATAAACCGATTCGTAAGCACAAGGTTTCTCGGGGTGAGTTCCTTGGCAAAATAGCGTCCAAATACGGCGTTAGCGTATCGAGCATTCGTAAAGCGAATAACTTACGCTCTGATCAGCTAGCGGTTGGGCAAGTCCTGATCATTCCAAACAAGTAGGTGAGCTTCTAACTCATTATGACGATTAAAATTTTGCCAGCCAGACTTGCAAACCAAATCGCCGCAGGGGAAGTGGTCGAAAGACCTGCTTCTGTGATTAAAGAACTGGTTGAAAATAGTCTTGATTCTGGCGCAACTCGAATCGATATCGATATCGAGAAAGGAGGCGCAAAGCTGATTCGTGTTCGTGATAACGGAAAAGGTATCGCGAAAGATGAACTTGGCTTAGCGCTCAGTCGTCATGCGACATCTAAGATACATACCTTAGATGATCTCGAAGCCATTATGAGTCTAGGTTTTCGCGGTGAAGCGTTAGCCAGTATTAGCTCAGTCTCGCGTTTGACGCTCACGTCGCGTCCTGCGGCACAAGAAGAAGCCTGGAGTGCCTACTCCGAAGGGCGTGATATGCAGGTGAAGCTTAAGCCAGCAGCGCACCCGATTGGCACGACTGTTGAGGTGTTGGACTTATTTTTTAATACTCCAGCGCGTCGCAAGTTTCTTCGTACGGAGAAAACCGAATTTGCTCATATTGATGAGTTATTGAAACGTATTGCGTTAAGTCGCTTTGATGTCACCATCAATGTGCGTCATAACGGCAAGATCATCCGTCAATATCGCGCGGCGAAAAATCAGCTTCAAACCGAAAAGCGTATTGCTGCTGTCTGCGGTAATGCGTTTGTGCGGCATATGCTCAGAATCGAGCTTGAGCATCAAGGGTTAAAGCTACATGGGTGGATTACCACGCCAGAGGGAGCAAGGCAGCAAAGCGATTTACAATATTGCTATGTGAATGGCCGAATGATGCGTGACAAATTAATCAATCACGCGATTCGTCAAAGCTATGAAATGAGCTTAAAGCCAGATCAGTTTGCTGCGTATGTGCTCTTTATTGAGCTAGATCCGCACCAAGTAGATGTGAATGTTCACCCTGCTAAGCATGAAGTGCGTTTCCACCAAGCTCGTTTGGTGCATGATTTCATCTATCAAGCTTTGACGGATGCACTTGCGCAAAGCGCCGTGATTGATAAACCACAGGTGAATGAATCGGCATTTCATCGCGTGGAACCGACTGAGTCCGAAGAGATTGAGCATTCGCCAGAGCCTGAAAATGTACAAGAGCCAGCATCTTCACCAGTACCAGAGCGGGTTTATCAAGCGATAGAGAGTACACCGGCTTATCCTGGACGCAGTGATTATGAAGTGAAGCCTCGTAATAGCGGTCCTAGTGAAACCTCCGTGCGAGAGGCGCGCGTAGTGGAGTCATTCAAACGTAATGATTGGGTGGAATCCAAACCTGCACCAAAGCCAAGTCACAGTAAAGAGCGCCACGTAGAACCAGCGCCAACTAAACAAGAAGTACGCGCTTATCACGAGCTGTTGAAAACGCCAGAGTTTGAGGCTCAGGCAGTCACTCCAATAGCGCCCCAAACGATAACTTCGCACACATCAATGCCATCGATTACTGCATTAGGCAAAGCGCTGATGGTGGTCGATGAACAATTTGTTTTGATGAGCAGTGACAGTGGGGCGGCGTTAGTCTCGTTACCTAGAGCAGAATTTTATCGTGTAAAAGGCCAGCTTTCTCCAAGCGATGGTGCACTCAAGGCACAACCTCTGCTTGTTCCTCTATCTATTAAGTTAGAGGCCGAATTAGTGAGACTGGCCCAAGATTATCAACAAGATTTGGCATTGCTTGGTATTCAATTGAAAGCGAGAAACGAGCACGCCTTAATGGTGATGGGCGTCCCAGCTCCGCTGCGTCAACAAAACTTACAAAATTTAGTACCAGATCTGTTATCTTACGCGCAATCTTGTGTGAACGAAGGTATAGCAGCGGCTCAGATGCTGTCTGAGTTGATAGATTGGCTCGCATTACAGGTCACGACAGTGAAGAGTCACTATACTTTTTCTGAAGCCATTCAAATTATTGCGGAACTTGAACAGCTAAGACATGGTCAATTGCCATTAGAAGATACAAAATTCGTATCCGCTGTTGATTTCTCTGCCACGATAGCCAAATTAAAACCATGACAGATAAACTACCTTTGGCGCTATTTTTAATGGGGCCAACTGCATCAGGCAAAACTGAGCTGGCGATTCGTCTTCGTCAAAAATTTCCGATTGAGATCATCAGTGTTGATTCTGCTTTGATCTACAAAGGGATGGATATCGGTACGGCGAAACCGGATGAAAAAGAGTTAAGTTTGGCGCCTCATCGCTTGATAGATATTTTGGATCCAAGTGAATCTTACTCTGTCGCCGACTTTCGTCGAGATGCATTGAAAGCGATGGATGATATTGTTGCAGAAGGAAAAATTCCACTTCTTGTGGGTGGAACAATGCTGTATTACAAGGCGTTACTTGAAGGTTTATCACCACTTCCTGCTGCAAATCCTGAAATTCGTCAGCAAATTGAACAAGAGGCATTGACTAAAGGTTGGTCAGTGTTGCACGATGAACTCAAAGAGGTTGATCCTGTGTCAGCCGCGAGAATCCATCCCAATGATCCCCAACGTTTATCTCGGGCATTGGAAGTTTTTCGCATTTCAGGTAAAACTTTGACTGAATTGACTCAAACGAAAGGTGAAAGCCTACCATACCGAGTCAAGCAGTTTGCAATAGCTCCCAAGGATAGGGCAGAACTTCACCGTCGGATTGAACTCCGTTTCGAGAAGATGATGGAAGCGGGCTTTGAAGAAGAAATGAAAGCGTTACATTCGCGAAAAGATCTTCACCCCGATCTTCCTTCCATACGATGCGTCGGTTACCGACAGATGTGGGAGTATTTAGATGGGGAGTGTACACGTGACGAAGCGGTATTTCGTGGCGTATGCGCGACTCGTCAATTGGCCAAGCGTCAAATCACCTGGTTACGCAGCTGGGATGATTTAACTTGGTTGGATAGCGAGAACATTGAACAGGCATTAGAAACGATGTCGGAAGCAATAGCATCTGATTGACATAGCTGTGTATAATGTGATCGTTTTTGCGTGAACGCACTCTCAAAGGATCTGTTGTTGGCGGTTTTTATACTATGCTGCTAATTACTTAGAGTGCATTTTTGATTCGTTTAGCTCAGATGCAAAAGCCGTATCTTTTGCATTGCACCACTAGCTAAATAATTACAACTACAAATTAAATAAGGAAAATAAAAATGGCTAAGGGGCAATCTCTACAAGACCCATTTCTAAACGCGCTACGTCGTGAGCGTATCCCGGTATCTATCTACCTTGTGAATGGTATTAAACTACAAGGTCAGATCGAATCATTCGATCAATTTGTGATCCTGCTGAAGAATACTGTTAACCAAATGGTGTACAAGCACGCGATCTCAACAGTTGTGCCGGCTCGTCCAGTGAGCCATCACAGCGGTGAACGTCCACAAGGTGAGCGTCCACAAGAGAAATCTGAAGATTAATTCTTCATCGAGTATTTTTAAAATAAGGAGTTGATTGCTTGTTTGACCGTTATGAATCCGGTGAGCGAGCCGTACTTGTTCATATCAACTTCACGCAAGAAGGTGAATGGGAAGATCTGGCTGAGTTCGAAATGCTGGTTTCTTCTGCTGGGGTAGAGGCGCTACAAGTGGTAACTGGTAGTCGTCAATCCCCACACCCGAAATACTATGTCGGAGAGGGTAAGGCCCAAGAGATTGCTACAGCGGTACAATCAACTGGTGCCGAAATTGTGATTTTTAATCACGCCCTCTCTCCTGCCCAAGAACGTAACCTCGAAGCACTGTGCCAATGTCGAGTTCTCGACCGCACTGGTCTTATTCTCGATATCTTTGCTCAACGAGCTCGAACACACGAAGGTAAGCTACAGGTAGAGCTGGCTCAACTTCGTCATATCTCTACTCGTTTGATTCGTGGTTGGACACACCTTGAAAGGCAGAAAGGTGGTATCGGTTTACGTGGCCCGGGTGAAACCCAGCTGGAAACCGACCGTCGCTTATTGCGTGACAGAATTAAAGCCATCCTGCGACGCTTAGACAAAGTAGCGAAGCAGCGTGAACAAGGGCGCCGCGCCCGAAATCGAGCTGAAATCCCAACGGTTTCACTTGTGGGTTACACCAACGCGGGTAAGTCGACACTCTTCAACCGTATTACAGAAGCTGGCGTGTACGCGGCTGATCAATTATTTGCTACTTTGGACCCGACTTTACGTAAGATAGAGTTAGCAGATGTTGGTCCTGCCATCTTGGCAGACACGGTTGGTTTTATTCGACATTTGCCACACGACTTGGTTGCGGCCTTCAAGGCAACCTTGCAGGAAACGCAAGAAGCTGACATTTTGTTACATGTTGTTGATGCCAGTGATGAGCGTTTTCGTGAGAATATTCAAGCTGTTCATGAAGTACTAGAAGAGATCGACGCGCATGAAGTGCCGACTCTGGTTGTCATGAACAAAATCGACAATCTAGATTCGCAGAAACCACGTATAGAACGAGACGAGGAAGGCGTACCTCGCGCAGTTTGGGTTTCAGCAATGGATGGGTTGGGCATTGATGTCCTGTTTGAGGCTCTGACGGAACGTCTGGCGTCACAAATGGTCGAGCATCAGTTGCGAATTCCTCCACAGTATCAAGGACGATTCCGTAGTACCTTCTTCCAAATGAAGTGTATTCAACGTGAGGAATATGACCAGGATGGTAACTTGTTGATCGATATTCGAATGCAGCAAGTAGATTGGTCTAGACTTGAAAAAAGAGAAGGGGCAGTTTTGACTGGCTTTATAGTCACTTAAAGGACTGCTACAGTATAACGTCATATCAAATGATGGAGCTTTCTAATGGCGTGGAATGAGCCTGGAAATAACAACGGCAACAATGGCCGCGATAATGACCCTTGGGGTAATAATAATCGTGGTGGCCAGCGTCCTGGTGGCCGAGATCAAGGTCCGCCAGATTTAGATGAAGTGTTCAACAAACTGAGTCAAAAGCTGGGCGGCAAGTTTGGTAAAAAAGGCGGCGGTGGTTCTCCAATCGGCGGCGGTGGTGGTAGTGCAATTGGCTTTGGCGTGATTGCTCTGATTGCTGTTGCAGTTTGGTTCTTCGCTGGTTTTTACACCATCGGTGAAGCAGAGCGTGGTGTTGTACTGCGTTTAGGTAAATACGATCGTATCGTAGACCCAGGTCTTAACTGGCGTCCTCGCTTTATTGATGAGTACGAAGCGGTAAACGTACAAGCGATTCGTTCACTACGTGCATCTGGTCTAATGCTGACCAAAGATGAAAACGTTGTAACAGTTGCGATGGATGTTCAGTACCGAGTGACTGACCCATACAAATACTTGTACCGTGTAACCAATGCAGACGACAGCTTGCGTCAAGCAACGGATTCTGCAC
This sequence comes from Vibrio sp. Vb0937, assembly GCF_033338855.1. NCBI lineage: Bacteria > Pseudomonadati > Pseudomonadota > Gammaproteobacteria > Vibrionales > Vibrionaceae > Vibrio > Vibrio sp. Vb0937. The sequence continues at coordinate 9,616 of NZ_JAWOTK010000026.1, forward strand.
TACGTGCAGTAATTGGTGACTCATTGATGGATAGCATTCTAACCAGTGGTCGTCAGCAAATTCGTCAAACTACGCAAGAAACACTGAACCAAATCATTGATAGCTATGATATGGGTCTGGTACTTGTTGATGTGAACTTCCAGTCTGCTCGTCCACCAGAGCAAGTGAAAGATGCGTTTGATGATGCAATCGCAGCACGTGAGGATGAAGAGCGTTTCATTCGTGAAGCTGAAGCATACAAGAACGAAATCTTGCCTAAGGCAACGGGTCGTGCAGAGCGTTTGAAGAAAGAAGCACAAGGTTACAATGAGCGTGTCACTAACGAGGCTCTTGGTCAGGTAGCACAGTTCGAAAAACTACTACCAGAATACCAAGCAGCGCCTGGTGTAACGCGTGATCGTCTGTACATCGACGCAATGGAAGAGGTGTACTCAAGCACTTCGAAAGTGTTGATTGACTCGGAATCAAGCGGCAATCTTCTTTACCTTCCAATCGATAAGTTGGCGGGACAAGAGGGCAAAGCAGATACCAAACGTAAATCGAAGTCATCTTCAACCTATGATCAAATTCAACTTGAGTCTGATCGTACACAAGAAGACACTTCGAACACGCAGTCTCGTTCAACAGGTTCACGTCAAGGGAGATACTAAGAATGCGTAAGTTAATGATCCCTGTACTGGTAATCGCACTGGCATTAATGTTGATGTCTTTGTTTGTGATTCCTGAAGGTGAGCGCGGTATCGTGGTTCGATTTGGTCGTGTCTTGAAAGACAACAACGACATCACTCGAATTTACGAGCCTGGTCTGCATTTCAAGATGCCTTTGTTTGACCGTGTGAAACAACTTGATGCACGTATCCAAACAATGGATGGCCGTGCAGACCGTTTCGTAACGTCTGAGAAAAAAGACGTTATCATTGATACCTACGTGAAGTGGCGTATTGAAGATTTTGGTCGCTACTACCTCGCGACTGGCGGTGGTAACTCGCTAACGGCAGAGGCACTACTTGAGCGTAAAGTGACGGACGTGCTTCGTTCTGAAATCGGTGCTCGTGAAATCAAACAGATCGTATCTGGTCCACGTAACGATGATGTGCTACCAGAAGACGCAAGTGCCGATGTTGTCGCAACTGAAGCGGCTCGTGAGGCGCTTGAGATTGATGGTGAACGCGACCTAATCATGTCTGAAGTATTGAAAGACACGCGTGAAAGCGCAATGAAAGACTTGGGTGTTCGTGTCGTTGATTTCCGAATGAAGAAAATCAACCTGCCTGATGAAATCAGTGAGTCTATCTACCGTCGTATGCGTGCGGAGCGTGAGTCCGTTGCTCGTAAGCACCGTTCTCAAGGTCGTGAAAAGGCGGAAGTTATTCGTGCTCAAGCAGAACTAGAAGTAGCAACTATTCTAGCTGAAGCTGATAAAACTGCGCGTGTGACACGAGGTGAAGCGGATGCTGAGGCTGCGAAGATTTATGCTGAAGCGTACAACAAAGACCCTGAGTTCTTTAGCTTCCTACGCTCGCTACGTGCGTATGAGAAGTCCTTCAGCTCTAAGAGCGATATTCTGGTGCTTGATCCGAAGAGTGAGTTCTTCCAATACATGAACCAGTCGAAGGGCAGCATGGAGAAATAATCTCCGCGTCTCATTGAAATAAAAGGCTCCTTAGGGAGCCTTTTTTGTATCTGATGCTAAGTGCTAGCTCATCATGATGGCGATTACGGCTCCAGCAACTACTAGGCAGCCACCGATGCGTCGTAGCTGATTGTTGGGTTGTTCACTTAATTGAGCCACCATATTCCGCCAACCGTTAGGAGCAATCAGTGGCCCAATGCCTTCCACGATCAAGACGAGCCCAATCGCCAACCATATGGATTCAGACATAGCGCTTTCCAGTCGAATAGAGAAAGCTAAATACTATCAGTGATATGCTGATTTCAAAATGAACAAAGCGGCAAGGTGACATTCTGGTAGCAACTCTGTGAACAAAAAATGACTGCAAGAAGCGTGATTCGGTGCTAGAATCCATTTTTAACTAGCAATCAGACTTGGAAAGATGGGAAATAACGTAGTCGTTCTAGGCACCCAATGGGGTGACGAAGGTAAAGGTAAAATCGTAGACCTTTTAACTGAAGATGCAAAATACGTGGTACGCTACCAAGGCGGTCACAACGCAGGTCACACTCTCGTAATTGACGGTGAAAAAACCGTTCTTCACTTAATTCCATCAGGTATCCTTCGCGATAACGTAAAATGTGTTATCGGTAACGGTGTTGTACTATCACCTGAAGCTCTACTTAAAGAAATGAAGCCTCTTGAAGAGCGCGGTATTCCAGTACGCGAGCGTCTTTTCATTTCTGAAGCATGTCCGCTAATTCTTCCTTACCACGTTGCAATGGACCAAGCTCGCGAAATCGCTCGCGGTAAAAAAGCTATCGGTACTACTGGTCGTGGTATCGGTCCAGCATACGAAGATAAAGTTGCTCGTCGCGGTCTACGCGTTGGCGACCTATTCGATATGGCGACTTTCGCAGAGAAGCTAAAAGAAGTCATGGAGTTCCATAACTTCCAACTAGTTAACTTCTACAAAGCGGAACCAGTAAGCTACGAAGAAGTACTTGAGCAAGCTAAAGGCTACGCTGAACTACTAACGTCAATGGTTATCGACGTAACTGACGAACTAGACGCAGCACGTAAGCGCGGCGACAAGATCATGTTCGAAGGTGCACAAGGTACACTACTTGATATCGACCACGGTACTTACCCGTACGTAACGTCTTCTAACACGACTGCTGGTGGTGTTGCTGCAGGTTCTGGTTTTGGTCCTCGTCACATCGGTTACATCTTGGGTATCGCAAAAGCGTACTGTACTCGCGTTGGTGCTGGTCCATTCCCGACTGAACTATACGACGGTTTAGATAAGCAAGATCCAATTGGTAAGCACTTAGGTGAAGTTGGCCACGAGTTCGGTGCGACAACTGGTCGTCTACGTCGTACAGGTTGGTTCGATGCTGTTGCTATGCGTCGTGCAATCCAAATCAACTCTGTATCTGGTTTCTGTCTAACTAAACTAGACGTACTAGATGGTCTAGAAGAGCTAAAAATCTGTACTGGTTACAAGATGGAAGATGGCTCTGTGCTAGAAGTTTCTCCGATGGCTGCTGAAGCATTCGAAAAAGCAACGCCAATCTACGAAACAATGCCTGGTTGGTCTGAGAACACATTTGGTGCTAAGTCACTAGATGCTCTACCACAAGCCGCTCTTGACTACATCAAGCGTATTGAAGAGCTAACTGGCGTTCCAGTAGACATCATCTCTACAGGTCCTGACCGTAATGAAACTATCATCAAAGTTCACCCATTCGAAGCTTAATTGATAGCCGTTAAAGATTGCAAAAGCCGACCTTCTGGTCGGCTTTTTTGTATCTGAACAAAAACAGCGTGACTCTCATATGGCAAGCTTTTGCCGCTGAGCCTAAATCAGAGGCAAAAATTGTCTAAAGCTTAGCTGTTTTTTGCCGATAAGGTTATCAAGCAGAGGAGATCCTTCACCGATCTTTGGTTTCTTAGATACCTTAAGGGTACGTTTATGAAGTTACGAACAGTGGCTGCTTCACTGTTGTTGACCTTGGTTGCTACCACAGTGAAAGCTAATGTTGCTGATGTGGGGGCACCAGTTCCGATCTATACCGAAGCAGAGCTGATAAAGCTTATTGAGCAAAATAAGCACTTACAACGTGTGCGCGCTGATAACTGCCAGCTGGTGGAGGATATCGTAGCTCGTGCGACTCGAATTAACTTACCCGCTTATGAATTTCTGTACGGAGATATGTTGGCTTGGGGGGTGTGTGTCGGGCAAGATGTCGAACTGGGTCTTTACTACATCGAAAATGCAGCGCATCAGGGGTTACCAGCTGCACTAGAGCAGATTGGCCGATACTATTCGCGTGGCACTTTAGTACAGCAAGATAAAGAACGTGCAATTCCATATTTGCGAGAAGCTGCGTCAATGGGAAACCTAAACGCGCGTATTCATCTGGCCGAGTTGCTTTTACGTGATTATGGCAGTCCACTCGATTACGAAGATGCGTATCGTTGGTTATATAACTCTGTCACAGCAGATAAGCGGCAGCATAAGCGCATAACTGTATTGAGAAACGGCCTTGAACAGCGCATGCCACAAAACGTTATTGCTCGAGCTAAACGGCGAGACACCTTTTGGTAACGCTTCAATATTGCAAACAACTTTATACAACAAAGCCCACGTCACGTGGGCTTTGTTGTTTTCCCGATAGTTGGTAGCGCTCAAACCACTTTGTGTGGACCGAAGCATTCGTAATGGAATTGCTCTTCTGGTACGCCAAGTTCTAATAGCTGTTTCGCTACGTGCTGCATAAATCCTACAGGACCACAGAAGTATACCTGCACGTTATCTTGCTTTAATGCAGCTTCAATTTCATACAGATTGACAAAGCCCGTGAAGTGGAAGTCTTCACCTAGCTTGTCTTCTGCCGTTGGTTGGTTATACCAAACGAGCGCGTTCATATTTTCTTTTTCTGCAACGAGTTGGTTTACGTGTTGCTTGAAAGCATGCTGTTGGCCATTTTCGGTTGCATGAACCCAAGTTACAGGTGCTTGATGTGCTGAGAGACTTTCTAGCATTGACAGCGTTGGAGTAAGTCCCACACCAGCAGAAATTAGAACAACGGGTGTTTGTGGTTCGGCATCCATAAAGAAATCACCGGCAGGGGCCGCAAGCTGCACTTTTTCGCCAATGTTCAGGCTATCGTGCAGGTAGTTCGACACTTTTCCGCCTTCTTCGCGTTTTACTGAGATACGGTAGGTGTTCTCTTGGACCGCAGAAGACAGGCTATATTGGCGAATTTCTTGGTTTTCTAACTGGTCACTGTTGATGTAGATGCCAAGGTATTGTCCCGGTTTATACGGCGCCACTTTTTGGCCATCGGTTGGCTTGAACACAAAGCTGCAAATGTGTTCGCTCTCAATCTTTTTATCGACTAATTCAAATTCGCGTAGACCGCGCCAGCCGCCTTCCAAAGCTTCATTTTGTTGGTAAATTTGTTCTTCGCGCTGAATAAATACATTCGCAAGTACGCCGTAAGCCTCAGCCCAAGCATCCAACACTTCTTGACCTGGATTAAAAAGCTCATCGATTGTCGCAAGTAAATGCTTACCAACGATTTGGTACTGATCTTCTGTGATCAAAAAGCTCGTGTGCTTATGCGCAATTTTCTCTACTGCGCCAAGCAGAGCTGGCAAATTTTCAATATTGGCAGCATAGGCACAGATAGCGTTGAATAATGCTTCACGCTGATCGCCGTTACGCTGGTTACTCATGTTAAAAATATCTTTCAACTCAGGGTTATGAGTAAACATACGCTCGTAAAAGTGCGCGGTCAGTTTTGGTCCTGTTTCGGCGATGAGTGGTGCAGTCGCTTTGACGATCTCGATAGTTTGATTGCTGAGCATAAGGGCTTCCTATTTTAAGTTGTATTTATAATGCATGTTTAAAGTTGTATCTCAAATGTATCTTTCGATCAAGAAAAGATTTACACTTTTATCGATAGCTCAAGTTTGGGGTTTTAGCATCACCAGCGGGTTATTGAGTCGCACTTTGGGAGAGAATATGCAGTTAACTAGTTTCACTGATTATGCGTTGAGAACCTTAATTTTCTTGGCTTCGTTGCCGGAAGATGAGTTAACCAGCATTACCGAAGTGACGGATTTATTTGGTGTGTCGCGCAACCATATGGTTAAAGTTATCAATCGGTTAGGACAGTTGGGTTATGTCCATACCGTGCGCGGAAAAAACGGTGGTATCCGGCTGATGAAGCCAGCATCTGAAATCACAGTCGGTGGTGTTGTGCGCGATTTAGAGCCGTTAGATTTAGTCAACTGTGGTGTGGATTTTTGCCATATTACCCCTGCTTGCCGCCTCAAAGATAAATTGGCGAAAGCAAAAAGTGCCTTTCTGGCGGAGTTGGATAACTGCACGATTGAATCCTTGCTCAGTGACAATTCTGAACTTTTGATCTTGCTGGCTCGTCCTTAACTCATTTGCATGCCTAGAGTCGATCTCGATCATTCTTTTTTCAAAGCAATTCTGTAGCTTATCGAGAGACTCAGATATACTAGCCATATACCTTCCTTGCTAGATAGGCGTGCCTATGTCAGACAATATTCCAAACGATCCTTTTGCAGATCGTGAATCCAAAAATTACGAAAATCCAATTCCAAGCCGAGAGTTTATCATCGAGTTTCTAGAGCAAGCGGGCGTTCCAATGAATCGTAACGACTTGTTTGAGGCACTAAAGCTTGAGGGCGAAGAGCAATACGAAGGGTTGCGTCGTCGGCTACGTGCGATGGAGCGAGATGGCCAACTGGTGTTTACCCGCCGTCAGTGCTATGCATTGCCTGAAAAACTTGAAATGGTGAAAGGTTACGTGATTGGTCATCGTGATGGCCATGGTTGGGTACGTCCAGAAGGCAGCGTCGGCAAGGATGATGATATTCTGTTACCGCACCATCAGATGAAGAACATCATCCACGGTGATTTTGTCTTAGTGCAACCTACAGACAACAGCAAGCGCGGCCGCCGTGAAGGACGTTTGGTGCGTGTGCTAGAGGAGCGCAATGATCAAATCGTTGGTCGTTTCTTCCTTGAATATGGATACTCCTATGTTGTCCCAGATGACTCGCGTATCAGCCAAGATATCCTGATCCCAAATGAGCACAAAGCGGGTGCACGCATGGGTAACGTAGTCGTAATTGAAATTACTGATCGTGGCTCACGCTCACGCGGCATGATGGGTAAAGTGGTTGAAGTCCTTGGTGAAAACATGGCACCAGGTATGGAAACACAAATTGCGATTCGTACACACCAAATTCCTCACGAGTGGCCAGAAGCCGTCGATAAACAAATCGAAAACTTGGGCGAAGAAGTACCAGAAGAAGCCAAAGTTGGTCGTGTGGATCTACGTGATTTGCCACTAGTGACCATTGACGGCGAAGACGCACGAGACTTTGATGATGCCGTTTATTGTGAAAAGAACAAAGAAGGTGGTTGGCGTTTATGGGTAGCGATTGCTGACGTCAGTTACTACGTTCGTCCTGACTCTGCGTTGGACAAAGAAGCGATCAATCGTGGTAACTCAGTATATTTCCCGTCGCAAGTTGTGCCGATGTTGCCAGAAGTACTATCGAACGGCCTATGTTCGCTTAACCCGCAAGTAGATCGCTTGTGTATGGTGTGCGAAATGACCATTTCCGATACAGGTAAGCTGTCTGGTTACAAGCATTACGAGGCGGTGATGAACTCGCACGCTCGTCTCACATATAGCAAAGTGAGCGCGATTCTAGAAGGGGATGAAGAACTACGTGAGCGCTACCAGCCGCTTGTTTCTCATCTAGAAGAGTTGCACAAGATGTACAAAGTGCTGAAAGAAGCACGAGATCAACGCGGTGCAATCGAATTTGAAACCGTTGAAACCAAATTTATTTTCAATGCGGAACGTAAAATCGAAAGTATTGAGCCAGTTATTCGTAATGACGCGCATAAGATCATCGAAGAATGTATGATTTTAGCCAACATTGCTTCGGCATCGCTGGTAGAAAAAGCGAAAGAGCCCGCGCTTTATCGTATCCACGAATCTCCAGGTGAATTACGCCTGCAAGGTTTCCGTGACTTCTTAAGTGAACTTGGTCTTGAGCTAAAAGGTGGTTTAGAGCCTTCACCAACGGACTATGCTGATCTCGCACGTCAAATCTCCGGGCGTCAAGATCAAGAGTTGATTCAGACCATGCTGCTACGCTCAATGAAGCAAGCGGTATACAACGCAGATAACGCGGGGCACTTTGGGTTGGCATTGAAACGCTATGCGCACTTTACGTCGCCAATTCGTCGTTACCCTGACTTGTTACTTCACCGTGCAATCAAGTATCTGATTGCTAAAGAAGAAGGTCGTAATCAAGATCGCTGGACACCAACAGGTGGCTATCATTACTCGTTTGACGACATGGATTTTTACGGCGAACAATGTTCGATGACAGAGCGCCGTGCTGATGATGCAACACGTGATGTTGCGGATTGGCTGAAGTGTGAATATATGCAAGACCACGTCGGTGACGAACTAGACGGTGTTATTGCTAATGTCACTAGCTTTGGCTTCTTTGTACGTTTAACGGATTTGCACATCGATGGTTTGGTACATATTTCTACCCTTGCGAACGACTACTATCAATTTGACCCGATTGGTCAACGACTTATTGGTGAAAGTTTCGGTAACATCTACCGCTTAGGTGATGCAGTAAAAGTAAAAGTACTGGCTGTTAACCTCGATGATAAGCAAATTGACTTTGAATTGGTCGAAACAAGTCGTAAGCTACGCGGCGAAGGTAAGACTGCGAAGAAACGCGCAGCGGAAGCAAAACGCAAAGCGAAAGATAAAAAACGCGCTGCGACTCGCTCTTCATCGAAAGAAGGTGGCGCGGCTCGTGCAGTTCCTGCGATAGAGCCAACTAAACGCCCAGAAGAAACGGGCGCAACGAGTAAGCGTAATGGCCCAAAACGTGGTGACGCCGAAGGCAACGAGAAGCCTAAAGTGAAAAAAGCACGTAAAAAGAAGCCGCACAGTAAGCCGAAGAAAACCAAGCGCACTAAAAAAGAAGCGCAGTAGGTTGAAGCGCCAACTTAGTTCAAACTCGGTTGGCGCAGGCAATACGACCAGAACAACAGGTTAAACAATGAGTAACGAATTTATCTACGGCATTCACGCAGTGAAGGCGGTATTGGAGCGCGAACCAGAGCGTTTTATCGAGGCGTACGTTTTAAAAGGTCGTCAAGATGATCGCCTAATGCCAATCCTAAATGATCTTCAGGTTTGTGGTGTTTCTATTCAGCAGATGACACGTAAAACCTTGGATGACAAAGCGCGCGGTGCAAATCACCAAGGCATCATCGCTCGTGTGAAACCAGCGAAGCAGCTGAATGAGAACGATATAGATGACATCCTTGCAAAGCACGAATCACCACTGCTATTAGTGTTAGACGGCGTGACCGATCCACACAATCTTGGTGCGTGTTTACGTAACGCAGATGCGGCAGGTGCTGCGGCGATCATCGTACCGAAAGATCGTTCTGCGCCAATGAATGCGACGGTAAGTAAAGTCGCTTGTGGTGCAGCTGAAGTCGTACCATTGATCCGAGTGACTAACTTGGCTCGTACTATGCGTACATTGCAAGAGAAAGGCATCTGGTTTGTTGGTACTGCGGGTGAAGCAACGCACGACATCTACCAAGCCAAACTGACTGGACCCCTTGCTATCGTAATGGGGGCAGAAGGTGACGGTATGCGTCGTCTGACTCGTGAAACCTGCGACGATTTGATTAAGATCCCAATGGCTGGTAGCGTTTCAAGCTTGAACGTATCTGTGGCATCCGGCATCTGTTTGTTTGAGGCTGTTCGTCAGCGTATTGCTGCAAAGTAACGACGAAACAAACAGTTACTGTAGAATCAGACATAATGATAAAAACAAAGGATGGGGTGCCATCCTTTGTCGTTTTCACCGATTTATAAATAAAAATCCTCAGGGAAGTTATGACTCAACAAGACATTAAATTCATCGCCTTCGATCTAGATGGTACTTTGCTTGATAGCGTGCCAGATCTAGCTGTCGCGGCAGACCAAGCAGTACAGGCGCTTGGCTTTCCATCGGTTTCAGAAGAACAAGTTCGTGATTACGTGGGTAACGGTGCAGACGTGCTTATTGGTCGCTCATTAAGCCAAAGCCTGACCATCAACCCAGAGCTGAGTGAAGAGCTTCGTGCTAAAGCGCGTGTATTGTTTGATGACTACTACGAGCAAAGCGGTCACAAGCTAAGTCATCTTTACCCAACGGTAAAAGAGACACTAGCAGAGCTGCACAAAGCGGGCTTTGTTATGGCGTTGGTGACTAACAAACCTTCAAAGTTTGTGCCTGACGTTTTGGAAAAGCACGACATCGCAAAATACTTCGTTGATGTCCTTGGCGGTGATGCATTCCCAGAGAAAAAACCAAACCCAGTAGCATTGAACTGGTTGATGGAAAAGCACCAAATCCAACCAAGTGAAATGCTGATGGTTGGCGACTCGAAAAACGATATTCTCGCAGCAAAGAATGCAGGCTGTGCCTCATTTGGTCTGACATATGGTTACAACCACGGTGAACCTATTTCAGCATCAAATCCAGATTTCGTCGCTGACAGTTTGGCAGAATTATTGGACGTTGTAGCGGTTTCTGCATAACGGCTACAAAAGAGCTTCCAAAATACTCGTTAATGAGTACACTGAGTAAACCGTGCACCTATTACTGCACGGTTTTTTTCATTTAATTAGATTAAGAAGTCAAAGGAATCATTCTAATGAGCAAACCCATTGTATTGAGTGGTGTTCAACCTTCAGGTGAACTAAGTATCGGTAACTACTTGGGTGCTCTACGTCAATGGCAGCAGATGCAAGACGATTATGATTGCCAATATTGTGTGGTAGACCTTCACGCGATTACGGTTCGTCAGGACCCTAAAGCGCTGCATGAAGCAACTCTAGACGCACTGGCAATTTGTCTGGCAGTTGGTGTTGACCCGAAGAAGAGCACGCTATTTGTTCAGTCACATGTACCAGAGCATGCTCAATTAGGTTGGCTTCTTAACTGCTACACTCAAATGGGTGAGCTGAGCCGTATGACTCAGTTTAAAGACAAATCGGCACGTTACGCGAATGACGTAAACGTCGGCCTATTTGACTACCCGGTGTTGATGGCGGCTGACATTTTGCTTTACGGTGCACACCAAGTACCTGTAGGCAGTGACCAGAAGCAACATCTAGAATTAGCGCGCGATATCGCAACGCGTTTCAACAATATTTACTCGCCAGAGCAGCCAATCTTCCAAGTTCCAGAGCCTTACATTCCGACAGTAAATGCGCGTGTAATGAGCCTTCAAGACGCAACGAAGAAGATGTCTAAATCTGATGACAACCGTAAGAACGTTATCACGCTGCTGGAAGAGCCTAAGTCGATCCTTAAGAAGATCAACAAAGCGCAAACCGATACCGAAACGCCACCAAGTATCCGTCATGATATCGAGAACAAGGCGGGCATTGCTAACCTAATGGGTTTGTACTCTGCGGCGACAGGCATGAGCTTCGAAGAGATTGAAGCGAAGTACCAAGGCGTAGAAATGTATGGCCCATTTAAGAAAGATGTTGGTGAGGCAGTTGTAGCAATGCTTGAGCCTATTCAAGCAGAATATCACCGTATTCGCGCTGATCGTGCTTACATGGACGAGGTAATGCAGCAAGGCGCTGAGAAAGCCTCGGCACGAGCGGCTGAAACGCTTAAGAAAGCATACGAAGCAGTAGGTTTTGTAGCTCGCCCATAGTCGCTAAGAACAAATACGAAAAAGCTCCACTTTGGTGGAGCTTTTTTTATGCCTGTATTACTGAAATGGCGTGTCTTTCATACAGCGTTCCATGTCGTAATATTCAACACGTCCTCGAGCCCCTAGAAAGGCAGACTTCACAACCATGCCTCTATCAATGAAGTAACTAAGCTGTACGCATGATATATCGTAGCTGAGTTCTTTAATTCTCGCTGGAACCCAGTAGGTTCCTGGCGTTCTTAGACGCTGAGTAAAGGTAATAACACCCTCGTCACTGACTTCTAGCTCTTCAATACCATCCAGTTCATTTTTGGCTGATTCGATGATGTCTTGATTCGCCGTAGGTTGAAGTGGCTCACTGGCGGTCAACTGACACCCCGCTATCAAGCTAAGTAGGGAGAGAGCTAGCACACTGCGTTGAATTTTTTTCATTTGTCGTTCCTGGGTTTACAGCTAATGAGATCTTATTGTCTCGCGCAGGTGTTATATCTTTTGTGTATGTTTTTGGCTAGTGAGTAATGAAAAGTTATTGAATAAATCATGAAAACTTTGAAGTATGAGGGGCCTGTATAAGAGAGAACGAAGCGAGTAATAGATTCTTGGGATTGAACAGTGATGCAAGTGAAAATTAAAGCATTCTAAATTAGTGACTAATTATATTTTTTATTTGTAACGGAACGGTTGGGTTAATAAGCAACTCAACAAGTGATGTATTTTCTACTCCTTAACATGAAGTGAAAAAGTAAACTGAGTAATCAATCTAAATTCTGACTTGTTTATCAATAGCGCTCTGTATTTATTACAAAAAATGTTTGAATGGGATGCTCTGGCATATTTTCTTATATTCACATGTGATTCATTTCACGGCTTTAATTACTCATTCTTATTTATTTCATAAATAAACCTGATAGTAGACGCAAATGGCAGGCTCTAACCAGAGCTAAGTTTGCATTTACATAAATATCAGGTATGACAATGGACACGTTAATCAAACCCTCAATACTCGCATTAACCATCGCCAGTGCACTTAGTGCAAACGCGAACGCAGAGATTATTATTTCCCAATACGTAGAAGGCGGCGCTTATAATAAAGCGGTAGAGATCGCTAATACGGGTGATACTGCGGTGACACTCACTGGCTACGAGTTGGCGAAATCATCAAACGGTGGTGGTACTTGGGGTAGCACATCCGACCTTAGCCAAGTGACGCTACAAGCTAACCAAGTGTATGTACTGGCGCATGGTGACGCGAGCGATGCCATCAAAGCTGTCGCGGATATCACAGATAAAAGCGTTGCGAACTTTAACGGTGACGACCCGATCGCACTGCTTAAAGATGGTGAAGTGCACGACATCATCGGTGTGATGGGTGACGTAGATTTTGGTAAAGACACCACATTGGTTCGTAACAGTGATGCACTAACTCCTTCTGCTACTTATGATGCATCTCAGTGGACGGCATTTGAGAAAGACAACATTGACGGCCTTGGTGAGCTGAATGCGACTGAGCCACCAGCACCATTCGCTTGTGAGGTAGACGGTCAGCAACCTAACTTCACTACCATTCAAGAGATTCAAGGTGAAGGCGATACGTCTCCATTCATTGATGGTTACCCATACATTACTAACGAAGATCATTTCGTAACGGGTGTCGTGACTGCTGTTACCACTGGCCTAACCAAAGGTTTCTACCTACAAGCATTAGAAAGCGACAACAACGACAAGACCTCAGAAGGCTTGTTCATTCATACCGACGCGGCGGACACGGCGCTGAAAGCTGGTGATGTTGTTTGTGTGAAAGGTAAAGTTCAAGAGTATTACAGCAATACTCAGCTTGCTTCTGATGCTAACAGCTATGTGAAAACAGGCACCTCTGAAACCCCTCGAGTTACCGATCTTGTTATCAAAGAAGGTGAGACACTACGTGATGCGCTAGAGCGTCATGAAGGCATGCAAGTTGAGTTGACCTCGGCAAGTGACTTGTTTGTAACTCGAAACTTCTCTTACGACTACGATTCACGTCGTAACAATATGATGCTCTCTCATGAAGCGCCATTGTTAAAGCCGACTCAATTACACGCGGCAGAGAGCGATGCAGCCGTTGAGCTAGCAAAAGACAACGCAGCGAATCGTGTATACCTAGAATCTGATGGCAAAGCACCAAACGGCCAAATCCCATACTACCCAGATTTTGCTAAAGATGCAGATCAAGATGGCTCTTCAGAGCAGCACATTCGCCTTGGTTCTCGAGTAGAAGGTCTTCAGGGTGTGGTGGCTTACAGCTACAACGAATACCGCCTGATTGCGACCAATGAAGTCGATAACACCAACTTTGTGACTTCAGGTGAAGGCTTCGATGTGGCTCGTAAAGATGCCCCAGCGATTGCGGACTCAGATTTGCGTATTGCAAGCTTCAACGTACTGAACTACTTCAACTCCGTGGCTGACAGTGGTCATGAAAACCCAACCGGACAAAACCGTGGTGCGACTAATCTAGACGAATTCCTGATCCAGCAAGCGAAAATCGTTGCGGCGATGAACAAGATGGACGCAGACGTTATTGGTTTGATGGAAGTGGAAAACAACGGCTTTGGTGATGGCAGTGCTATCCAAAACTTAGTTGATGCCCTAAATGCTGAGATTGATGACGCTGAAGATCATTACACGTATGTCGAAATCGAAGAGCAAGACAAATACCAAGACGAATACTTTGGCAGTGATGCGATCATGGTGGCGATTTTATATCGTGCTAACGCAGTAACGCCAAAAGACGCTGCAAAAGTGATCATCACGCCAGAGCAGCACATTGCAGAAAACACAATTACTCGTAAAGAGGGCACAGAAAGTAACCCTGCTTACGATAAGTACCAACGCCACAGTCTACTTCAGACCTTTACGGTGAAAGAGACGGGGGAAGATTTGTCTATTGTCGTAAACCACTTTAAGTCGAAAGGCTCTGAGTGTATTGAAGAGTGGATTGCCGGTGTAGAAGATTCTGAGCCAGCGGATCTGCAAGGCAACTGTAACAACTTCCGCGTTTCTGCTGCGCACGCAGTGGGTGAAGCGTTGAAAGAGGTGAAAGGCGATGTATTGCTCATGGGCGACCTCAATGCTTATGGCATGGAAGACCCACTTCTGACACTGACTGATTACTCGAAAGAGAAATACGGCCGTGACATTTATACTGCTGCTTATACAACCATTGGTGATGGTGAACTTCAAGTAGAGAAGACCAAAATTGAAAAAGGTTACGGTCTGCACAACTTAAACACGTTGCTGCACGGCACTGATACGTTTTCTTACACCTATTCGGGCGAGCTGGGTAATTTGGACCACGCATTGGCAAGCAGCAGCCTAGCGCAAAAAGTGGTAGCAATTGAAGATTGGCACATCAACTCACTAGAGAGTAACTTGTTCGAATACAGCAGCAAGTACACAGGTGATATGCCGAAGTACAAAGATGCGTTCTCTGCCTCTGACCACGATCCAGTGATCATCGCGATTGATTTACCAGATGATGACATCGATTTACCGAAAGCAGGTGACAACTTAGCCGTCGATGTCCGTTTACCACCAACGGCGGTTGTAGGTGATATTGTTACGGTGAACTTAACGCCATCCACACAAGCGGCTGCGGCAAGCAGCGATACGAAAGCTTACTCGGCTAGCCAAACCTTAGTTCAAGCTGATATTGATGCGCGTAGCGTGAATATTGAGTTTGAACAAACGCCAGAGCAAGGTAATTATCAGTTAGAAGAGAAAGTGACTGACTCGACAGGTAATATCGTGAAGTTTAGCTCTGTTCGTGATGTTTCAATGACGCAAACTGAAACTGGAACAGAAGGGTCGAAGGATTCAGATGGTGGTTCGTTTGGTTTTGGCGCGCTATTTGCGCTGCTAGGTCTCGGCTTATTCCGCCGTCGCCGCTAAGCGAATTTATTTCCTGATAAACCTTTCCTAAATAGCTGTAAAGACCAAAGGCCAGCCTATGCTGGCCTTTTTATTCAGCAAAAACTTGCCTTTCTTGCTTGGTATAGCAAAATACCGCCCTTGATTGTCACGAACGTGGCGATTCACTACGTAAGCATTGCCAAAACGGATTGGAGCAACCGACCCTTTATGTTGTTGATCATCGATAACTACGACTCTTTTACCTACAACCTTTACCAATACTTCTGCGAGCTTGGTGCAGACGTAAAGGTGGTGCGTAACGATGAAATCGATATCCAAGGCATTGAGGCGCTCAACCCAACTCATTTGGTGATCTCGCCAGGGCCATGTACGCCGAACGAAGCAGGTATTTCACTGAAAGCGATAGAACACTTCGCTGGTAAGCTTCCAATATTGGGTGTTTGCCTTGGCCATCAAGCGATAGCGCAAGTGTTTGGGGGGGAAGTGGTACGTGCTCGACAAGTGATGCACGGCAAGACCTCACCAATTCGTCACAACGGTCGCAGTGTGTTTAAAAATCTGAATAACCCACTCACGGTAACCCGTTATCACTCTCTTGTGGTGAAAAACGGTACTTTACCCGACGTGTTTGAACTGACTGCATGGACAGAACTGCCTGACGGAAGCATGGATGAAATAATGGGTTACCAACATAAAACCTTGCCAATTGATGCGGTGCAGTTCCACCCAGAATCAATCAAAACTGAGCAAGGTCACGAGTTGCTTGCGAACTTTTTAGCACGCAAAACGATCTGATCGCGATCACTTTTCTTAACAAATCATTCATCTTTTTGCTGAGGTGAGCGGATTGCAAAACTATGCGATTCTCTCGAGTCTCTTTGTCTATTCATGTCTTTTTAAACCTTCTATCCCCTGTATTACATAACATTTATAAAAAATCCCTTCTCTATTTTACTTTCTTGATGCATAAATAGTCATAAGCAGTGATTAATGGAAGTTACTTTCGAGAACGAAAAGAATAAATCACTATTGAAATGGTTAATTAAATGTAAATACAATGCCGCAATAGCTTAAATGCAAAACATTATTTGCTGGCAAAGAGAGCCAGTTAAATTCGCTTATCTGCTACGCATGCGGTATCAAGAAGGAATGTGCAATGACAACGGAAATTAAAGTAGAGCGCGGTTTATTCGATGAGGTAATGGTACCTTGCTATAACCCGATGGAAATGATCCCTGTTAAAGGTGAAGGTTCACGTGTTTGGGATCAGGAAGGTAATGAATACATCGACTTTGCTGGTGGTATTGCAGTGAGCTGTCTTGGCCATTGTCATCCAGTAATGGTAAACGCACTAACAGAGCAAGCTAACAAGCTTTGGCACTTAAGTAACGTTATGACGAACGAACCAGCCCTTCGTCTGGCGAAAAAGCTAACAGAAGTGAGTTTTGCTGAGCGAGTGTTCTTTGCTAACTCTGGCGCAGAAGCAAACGAAGCCGCTTTGAAGCTGGCACGTCGTTATGCAGCAGACGTTCATGGCACTGAGAAATCTGAAATCATTGCATTCAAACAAGGTTTCCACGGTCGTACATTCTTTACCGTAACGGTTGGTGGCCAAGCGGCATACTCTGACGGTTTCGGTCCTAAGCCAGGCGACGTGACACACCTTCCTTACAACGATATCGAAGCTTTACAAGCGCACATGTCTGATCGTACTTGTGCGGTCATGATGGAGCCACTACAAGGTGAAGGCGGCATCGTGCCACCAACGCCTGAGTTCGCTCAAGCGGTTCGCGAGCTGTGTGACAAACACAACGCCTTACTGATCTTCGATGAAGTGCAAACTGGTAATGGCCGAACAGGTAACTTCTACGCTTACCAAGGTTTAGGTATCACGCCAGATATTCTAAGTACTGCGAAATCACTTGGTGGCGGTTTCCCGATCGGTGCAATGCTAACGACAGCAAAATTAGCAGAGCACATGAAAGTGGGCACTCACGGTTCTACATATGGCGGTAACCCACTAGCGTGTGCGGTTGCAGAAGCGGTTGTAAATGAAGTTACTAAGCCAGAGGTGTTGGCTGGTGTGCTAGAACGCGAAGCAATGTTCCGTGAAGGTCTAGAGAAGATCAATGCGAAGTACAACATCTTCTCAGAAGTGCGCGGTCAAGGCCTATTACTTGGCGCTGCACTAAATGAAGAATGGCAAGGCCGTGCGCGTGACGTGCTAGTTGCTGCAGGTAAACAAGGTCTCATGGTATTGGTTGCGGGTGCCAATGTCGTACGTTTCACACCATCACTCGTTATCACACAACAAGAAATTGAAGAAGGCTTGGCGAAACTGGATAAAGCGATCGCGACTTTAGTTTAAGCGCGATATCAGTTTAAACGTCAACGCAGACACCCCCGTCAAGGATCTCTGATGGGGGAATTGTTCCTACAATATAGTTAGGATCTTCTTGCATCTGGAGGGAGTATTGATGCTAGTAGTTCGCCCTATCGCGATGTCGGATTACGACGCACTGCACACTTGTGCGGTGGAGTCTGGTCACGGATTTACATCTCTACCGGTTAACGAAGAACTGTTAACCAATCGAATCAAACATTCAGAGTACAGCTTTGGTAAGCCAGATGTGGCAGAACCAGGCGATGAAGGCTACCTGATGGTTGGCTTTGACTCTGAAACGGGTGAGGTTGCGGGTACCACCGGAATCGAAGCATCTATCGGCTGGGATGTCCCATTTTACTCATATCACATTAGTAAAGTTGTGCACTCGTCGCCAAAGCTTGGCGTTAACAACGTCGTTAAACTGCTTACTTTTGGTAATAACTACACGGGTAACAGCGAAATTTGTACCTTGTTCTTGCGTGAGAAATTCCGCCAAGGTCTGAATGGTCGTCTAATGTCGAAGTGTCGTTTCCTAATGATGGCAGAGCACCCAGAGCGTTTCTCTGAAACGATCTTTGCGGAGATGCGTGGCGTTTCAGACGACGAGGGTAATTCACCATTCTGGCAATGGCTCCAAGAGCATTTCTTCTCTATCGATTTCACGCTTGCAGATTACCTAACAGGTATCGGCAAGAAAGGCTTTATCGCCGACTTGATGCCGAAACTGCCTATTTACATCAACCTGCTCAGCCCAGAAGCGCAAGCCGTGATTGGTCAAGTACATGACAACACGCGTCCAGCGCTGAAGCTGCTTGAGCGTGAAGGTTTTACCAACCGAGGCTACGTCGACATCTTCGATGGTGGCCCAACGGTTGAGTGTGATCTGCGTAATATTGAGTCGGTACGTCATTCATTCCGTGCGCAAGTCAAAATCTCTGAACATTCCAGCACACAAGACTTCTTGATGTGTAATTCATCTTTCGAGAACTTCCGTGCGACAGTCACTAAAGCGGCGTATGACGCAGAAACACAAAGCGTGATGATCGCACCAGACGTTGCGGATGCACTTTCGGTTGAAGAAGGGGATTTCGTTCGCCTTCTTCCGCAGTAACAGACGACAGAATTTAAGGATAGAAACAATGACACATTGGATTGCAGGTGAATGGGTACAAGGTCAGGGTGAAGCATTTACGTCTCTGTCACCGTACAACCAAGAAGTGATCTGGCAAGGCAAAGGTGCAACGGCAGAGCAGGTGAACCAGGCGGTATCTGCAGCGCGTGAAGCGTTTATTGACTGGAAAAAGCGTCCATTTTCAGAGCGTGAGGCAATCGTGTTGGCTTTTGCGGAGAAAGTAAAAGAGAACAGCGAAAAAATCGCCGAAGTGATTGCCAAAGAAACTGGTAAGCCGATTTGGGAAACGCGCACTGAAGCAGCAGCCATGGCAGGTAAAATTGCCATTTCGATTCGCGCTTATCATGACCGTACTGGTGAGGCGAGCCGTGAAGCAGCAGGCAACCAAATCGTATTGCGCCACCGCCCATTGGGCGTGATGGCGGTGTTTGGTCCTTACAACTTCCCAGGCCACCTACCAAATGGTCACATTGTGCCAGCGCTACTGGCTGGTAACACGGTAGTCTTCAAACCGTCTGAGCAAACGCCATGGACGGGTGAATTGGCAATGAAGCTATGGGAAGAAGCCGGTCTGCCGAAAGGCGTGATTAACCTTGTTCAAGGCGCGAAAGAAACTGGTATCGCCCTCGCTGACGCTAAAGGCATTGATGGCGTACTGTTTACGGGTAGCGCGAATACGGGGCATGTATTACACCGTCAATTTGCTGGTCAACCGGGCAAGATGCTCGCACTAGAAATGGGTGGTAATAACCCGATGGTGATCTCTGATAAATATGGTGATTTGGATGCCACGGTTTACACCATCATCCAGTCAGCGTTTATCAGTGCTGGGCAGCGTTGTACGTGTGCTCGTCGTTTGTATGTGCCATTGGGTGAAAAAGGCGATGCGCTTATCACTAAGCTCGTCGAAGCGACACGCAATATTCGCGTAGACCAACCATTTGCAGAACCTGCGCCATTTATGGGACCGCAAATTTCGGTCGCGGCAGCCAAGTTTATTCTTGATGCACAAGCTAATCTACAGTCTCTTGGCGGTGAAAGCTTGATTGAAGCGAAAGCAGGAGAGGCGGCGTTTGTTTCTCCTGGCATCATTGATGTAACGAACATTGCTGAGTTACCAGATGAAGAATACTTCGGCCCACTTCTGCAAGTGGTGCGTTACGAAGGGTTAGACAAAGCCGTGGCGCTAGCAAACGATACGCGCTTTGGCTTATCTGCTGGTTTGGTCTCAACCGACGACCAAGAATGGGAATACTTCGTTGACCACATTCGTGCAGGTATCGTGAACCGTAACCGCCAGCTCACTGGTGCAAGTGGTGATGCGCCATTTGGTGGTCCGGGAGCGTCGGGTAACTTGCGCCCAAGCGCTTACTACGCAGCAGATTACTGTGCGTACCCAATGGCATCAATGGAAGGTCAAGAGACTGTCTTGCCTGCAACATTGAGTCCAGGTGTAGCGCTATAAGTTTTAATAATAGAGTCGCAACTATGCATTGCGGCTCACCTTGCCGGCGCATCATTTAGGTATGGGTTGTAGTGATCGTTGGCAGAACACGAAAAGTGAGCAAAGACTCGGAAAAGCGTGTTGACTGACTGGCATTTACCGTCACAGGTTGATGGTTGCTCGTTCATTATTCTGGACAACTTTTGTTGTGAACGAGCAGCCAACTTCCGCTTACCTTTAAACTCTACATCTCGTAACAAGGAGTCGTTATGACGCCCGATGTGTTATTTGAATCGCTATGGCAAGATTACATTCAACGTCTTTGCCCTTCGGCTGCTAAAGTGCATCAGCTGCTTCAAGAAGATGAGCCTCTGATTAATGATCATATAGCTTTACGTACCTTCAATATCGCGCCTCTTGGTATTGAAACTCTAGCTAAGCCATTTGTAGCTATTGGTTACAAGGCGTGTGGTGATTACGTTTTCGAAAGCAAAAAGCTGGTTGCTAAGCACTATGAGCACCCAGATCCGAAGCAACCTAAAGTCTTTATTAGTGAGCTAAAAGTTGAAGAGTGCTCGTCTGAGCTACAAGAGATTGTGAAAAATTTGGTGGCACAAGTCGATGCTGACAAGCTGAACGATAGCGCATTCTTACATGGTGGACGCTTGTGGGATTTAAGCTTTGCTGATTACCAAACGTTGGCTAAAGAAAGTGAGTACGCATCTTGGCTTGCGGCGCATGGTTACGGAGCAAACCACTTCACGGTGAGCGTTAACCAGCTCAATGAATATGAAGAAGTGAAGCAGGTAAACGATCATCTGCGTACCGCTGGGTTTACCATTAATGAAAATGGTGGTGAAGTGAAGGGCACTCCTGAGGTGTTGCTAGAGCAGTCATCGACCATGGCAGATAAAGTAGCGGTTCGTTTTAGCGAAGGCACTGAAATTATCCCTGGCGGTTTTTATGAATTTGCTAAGCGCTATCCGATGGAAAATGGTGATTTGTACCCAGGTTTCGTGGCCGCTTCAGCTGACAAAATCTTTGAAAGTACGAATGGCTAAGTTTTAGGGTTAACCTGTTAAGCTTACTCATTAGTGTTCGCTGCACCCTATCTCATTTGGTCATGAGTAAATAAAAAGCCACCAATGTTGCCATTGGTGGCTTTTATAATTTTGTTCGTGTCACTCTAGTTCGAGATTAACGAGTACCGTAAACCACGATGGTTTTACCGTGAGCAGAGATTAGGTTCTGCTCTTCTAGCATCTTCAAGATACGACCTACTGTCTCACGAGAACAGCCAACAATTTGACCGATTTCTTGACGAGTGATCTTGATTTGCATGCCGTCTGGGTGAGTCATTGCGTCTGGTTGTTTTGCAAGGTTCAGAAGCGTCTGAGCGATACGACCAGTTACGTCTAGGAACGCCAGGTCACCCACTTTTTGGCTAGTTACTTGAAGACGACGAGCCATCTGCGCAGAAAGACGCATTAGGATGTCTGGGTTTACTTGGATAAGCTGACGGAACTTCTTGAAAGAAATTTCAGCAACTTCACAAGGAGATTTAGCACGAACCCAAGCTGTGCGCTCTTGGTCTTCCTCGAATAGACCAAGTTCACCAATAAAGTCTCCTTGGTTTAGGTAAGAAAGGATCATCTCCTTACCTTCTTCGTCTTTGATAAGAACCGCAACAGAACCTTTAACGATGTAGTACAAAGTTTCTGCCTTTTCGCCCGCGTGAATTAGCGTGCTCTTTGAAGGGTACTTATGAATATGACAGTGTGAAAGAAACCACTCTAATGTTGGGTCGGTTTGAGGTTTACCTAGAACCATAATATCTCACTTCCTCTGCAGGGTACGCTTGCGCTATCCATATTTTAGCTAAGCCTGAATTAGGCCTACTAGAATAAGAGCACTTTTTATATGCTGCAAGCTCTCTTGTGTTTCGGTAAGAAATAGTATCCTTTTTCGAAAACGATTTCTTGATTTTAATCGTGCCATGATTGAGATTTTGTAAGCAAAACTGTGCACATGATCACGGTATGAAAAGTAAACATCTTCGCTGGCAGGTTTTTAGCCAATTTTCCCTGTTTCGATGAGCTGTTGTAGGATAGGCCGAACTATGAGCTCCATTGCAAAGCTCATCTTACCGCCGGGTACGACAATCGTGTTGTGGCGTGACATGAATGAGCCATCAATCATGGCCAGCAGATATGGGAAGTCGACATTCTTGATACCGCGTAGGCGAATCACCACAAAACTCTCATCCAAACTAGGGATGCCTTTTGCATTAAGTGGGTTGGAAGTATCAACGGTCGGTACGCGCTGGAAGTTGATGTGAGTACGAGAAAACTGCGGAGTGATATAGTTGAGGTAATCGTCCATGGATCGCACGATTGAGTCCATTACCGCTTCACGCGAATGGCCGCGATCGCGAGTGTCACGTACGAATTTTTGGATCCACTCTAAGTTCACAATCGGCACCATGCCAATTAAGAAATCCACATGTTGAGCAACATTAACATCGCCATCGACCACGCCACCATGTAACCCTTCATAAAACAGAACGTCGCTGTTTTCGGGTAAGTCTTGCCACGGTGTAAACGTGCCTGGCATTTGATTGTAGGGAACCGCTTCGTCAAACGTGTGCAGATAACGGCGCACGCTGCCAGTGCCGTCATGCCCGAACTTACGGAAAAACTCTTCTAATCCCGGGAAGTCATTAGCTTGTGGGCCAAAGTAGCTAATGTGTCGACCTTGCTCGCGGGCTTTGCGGATTTCGATGTCCATTTCTGGGCGAGTAAAGCGATGGAAGCTATCGCCTTCAACCCATGCGGGTTTAACGTTCATCATATTGAACATTTTACGGAAGGCTTCAGATGTAGTGGTCGTGCCGGCACCGGACGAACCAGTAACCGCAATAATTGGGTGTTTAGCTGACATGACAAACCTTGTCGAAAATTACTTACCTGTAATGTGCAGTAGAGTTACTACTGCACGGTCGATATCCCACTATAGCACGTAACAATACCTTGTCATCGAGTGGGATACGGTAAAATGTGAAGGGTCTAAAATTTTGTTTTATGCTGAATATCGACGGTTTCGTGTAGCTCAGAGAACACGATAACCGCTTCACCTTTTTCCAATTGAGCTTTAACTTGATCAATTTTGTCATGCAAAGAAACCTCGACGGTTCCGTAATCCGTTCCTTCGCGTAAGACGAATTCACGAATTAAGTTTTCCAATGTTTCCGGCGCAATGTCTTGCCATGGAATGATCATAAATACCTCTAACTTTTATGATGAGCGGCTAGTTTACTGCGTTCGTTGCTTGGATACAGCAGAAAGGTAATCTGCGGCGATACTTTCGTAATACGCGGGCAGCGCTTCCTCCAACCAAAACTTAGGTTTTAACGCCGTTCCTGTCAGGAAGCCAACATGGCCACCGTGCTCAAAGAGACGGTAATCAATATTATCTGGCAGAACAAACTTCGGTATCACATCATCGGTCATGAACGGATCGTCTTTGGCATGGATGATCAGTGTGGGTAGCGTGATTTGCTGTAGTTTACTTAAGCCAGAGCATTGGTCGTAATAATCTTGTGCGTCTTTAAAGCCATGCAATGGTGCGGTAATCAAATCATCGA
Source organism: Vibrio sp. Vb0937 (assembly GCF_033338855.1). NCBI lineage: Bacteria > Pseudomonadati > Pseudomonadota > Gammaproteobacteria > Vibrionales > Vibrionaceae > Vibrio > Vibrio sp. Vb0937. The sequence continues at coordinate 33,568 of NZ_JAWOTK010000026.1, forward strand.
ATTCATACAGCCGTGTGACACGTTTGATTGAGTTGTAGGACAGCGCCAGCTCGCCATGCAGTAGATGATGCTTTTGTAACGCGTTACGTTTCAGTGAAGAAAGCAGATAACGGCGATACACTTTTGAAAAGCCTTGTTCTATACGGTTCGCACACGCCGCTAGGTCTAAAGGCGCTGAGATAATAGTCGCTGCATTCAAAATAGGGTGGTCTTTATATTGGGCTAAATAATTCGCCAACATGTTACCGCCAAGAGAAATACCAACCGCAACCTTGGGGTTATCAGGAAAGCGTTGCTCAAGGTGCTCTAAGAAGTGGCGGGCGTCAGTCACTTCACCAGAATGATAGGCGCGAGCTTTCTTGTTTGGCTTACCGCTACAACCGCGGAAATGCATCATCACCGACAGCCATCCAGATTGAGCAAATGCATTCATTAGCCCATTGGCATAAGGGCTATAGAAGCACCCCTCTAATCCATGAAATAAAACAAAAATCGGCTTTTTTTGTGCAGGCTCTTGGGTTGGGTCCTCGCTCCACGCGAGATCGAGAAAGTCGCCATCGGATGTATCGAGGGTTTGCCAAATCGGCGTAAACAACGCTTTTTTGCGAATAAAACGCGGCAAAAGCGTTTGGAGATGCGGGTTTTTGATCCCGGCGGCTGCGAAAAATTGTGTCATACCTAACTGCTCTTATGCGGTCCTTCGGTGTCCGTTGAAGAACTTATTAATATAATCCTTTATAAAGATTATAGGTATTCTACAGATTTATGGGCGTTTTGGTGGTTGAATGTTTGGCACCGGAATAGCAAAGGCTTGCTGCAAATGTTCCCCACCGAGTTGACGACAGTATCTCAACGTCAGTGGGTCATCATCATTTTTGAGTAGTGCAAGTGAGTTAATGCAGTCCACCAAATCCGCTTGTTGCTGCTTTTCTAGTTGCAGCTCAAACTGCAAGGTCTCACGATACAAAGCGTCATTGACTTGAGACTTAAGGTGGCGACGAAGGTCGCGAAAGGAGTGAAGTAAAGTTTCGCTCCTACCTAGACAGTCTTGCACCAAGGGCCAGTCTTTTTCTTGGAAAATGAGTTGCTGCTCATCGAGCCATCTGAGCAGCAGGAGTAGGTTCACGTTGCCGTGATAATTGTTCTGCAATGATAAACACGCTTCTTTCACTTCTCGCACACCATAAAACTGCAGACTGAACTGCCAAAGGTGTTCTAGGGTGAGTGTGTATTCAGCGTGTTGATTACTCATTGATTAAACTCTAGCTCCATCTGCTCCAGTTCTTCCTGAGCAGACATCCATTCCATTTCAATTTCTTCGAGCTCAGCTTTACTGGAAGCTTGAAGTGCCAGCACTTGGTTAAGTTTAGCTTTATTTTCGGCCGCATACAGTGAGTTGTCCGCCAATTGTTCTTCAGCTTCGGCCAGTGCAGCACCTAACTTATCCATTTTACTTTCTAGTTGTGTCAGCGTTTTGCGAATTGGCGCTGTCTGTTTTCGAAACTCTGCATCGCGACGTTTTTGCTCTTTCTTCGCAGCTGCGCTGTTGGCCGTATCTTTGCTTGGCTGCGCAGCCTGCGCTTCTTTGCGTTCCGCTCTTTGTTGTTCGGTTAACCATTTATAATAGTCATTTAAATCACCGTCGAACGGAGCAACTTGTCGATCATGCACTAAATACAAGTCATCGGTCGTAGCGCGCAGTAAATAGCGGTCGTGCGAAACAATCACCATCGCACCTTCGAATGTTTGCAGTGCCATCGTAAGTGCTTGGCGCATGTCCAAGTCTAAGTGGTTGGTCGGTTCATCAAGTAGCAACAGGTTTGGCTTTTGCCACACAATTAAAGCCAATACCAAACGGGCTTTTTCGCCACCAGAAAACGGCGCAACTTTTTCTAGTGCTTTGTCACCTTGGAAGCCAAAGCTACCTAGGTAATCACGTAGCTGCTGTTCGGTTTGATCGGGTGCGATTTGCATCATGTGTTGCAGCGGCGTTTCTTCAGGATGAAGCGTTTCTAACTGGTGCTGAGCGAAGTAACCAATTTTCACGCCTTGTGAGTAAGTTAGGTCACCACCTTGCGCGTTAAGTTCACCAGAGAGCAGCTTGATTAAGGTCGATTTACCCGCACCATTACGGCCGAGTAGACCAATACGACTGCCAGGAACCAAGTTTAAGCGGATCTTCTCTAAGATGAGGTTGTCACCGTAACCTGCAGATACTTCATCCATCATCATGATTGGGTTTGGCAGCGCAGCTGGCTCACGGAATTGAAAGCTAAATGGGTTATCGAATTGAGCTGGCAGTACTTTTTCCATGCGCTCCAAAGCTTTGATACGGCTTTGGGCTTGGCGTGCTTTTGATGCTTTGTAACGGAAGCGGTCGATGTAGCTTTGCATGTGCGACATCTGCTTCTGTTGCTTTTCAAACATCGCTTGTTGCAACACCATCTTTTGTGCGCGTTGGTTTTCGAATGACGAGTAGTTACCCGTGTATTCGTTCAGCTGCTGATTCTCGATGTGAATGATGCGACCAACAATTGGATCAAGGAAGTCTCGGTCGTGCGAGATCAGAATCAGCGTGCCAGGGTAGTTTTGTAGCCAACGCTCTAACCACATTACCGCGTCCAAATCCAAGTGGTTGGTTGGTTCGTCGAGTAGCAGTAGATCAGAACGACACAATAGCGCTTGAGCCAAGTTAAGACGCATACGCCAACCACCCGAGAATTGGGTCAAACTCCAACTCATTTGCTCTTGGCTGAACCCTAAACCATCGAGCAGTTCTGCCGCGCGAGCGCGAATGCTGTAACCACCAATGGTTTCAATTTTACCGTGTATCTCGGCAACTAGGGTTCCGTTGTCTTGTGTTTCTGCTTCAGCTAACTGCTTTTCGAGAGCGCGGTACTCGCGATCACCATCAATGACGTATTCCAGTGCAGTGCGCTCTAGCGCAGGCGTTTCCTGTGCGACCCAGGCCAACTCCCAGTGTTGAGGTTGGCTAAATGAGCCAGCATCAATTGACAGTTCATCTTTCAGTAGGGCAAACAGCGTTGATTTACCGCAGCCGTTTTTGCCCACAAGACCGACTTTATCGCCAGGGTGAATAGTCGCAGAAGCTTGGTCTAAAAGAGGTTTACCGCCACGCAGTAACTGAATATCAGAGAAGGTAATCATAAAGTTTTCATTCACTTTGCGCAGTGCGCGTTGCTTGGTTACATAGCGAAGTGGTTTCAATCGTTTTTAAAGCCACTTGGGTATATATCTAGCGGTGAATAGTAGGGGTATTGGCCGGAAAAGTCGATTGATTCGCTTTAATTGCATTATGCTGTACAAAAAAGTATAACAATTTGATAACGGATAAAAATAACCACAAGGACGACCATTTGGCTGTTGCACCGTCTATTCTCCCAAAAGTTCTGGTCATTTATGCTCATCCAGAGCCACATAACTCGATTGCCAATCAAGTGATGATAAAAAAAGCTCAGTCGCTTGATCACGTCACTGTGCACGATCTTTACGGTGTTTACCCTGATTTCTTTATTGATGTGAATTACGAACATGAGTTGTTGCTCGCTCACGATGTGATTGTATTTCACCACCCACTTTATATGTATTCATGTCCAGCCCTATTAAAAGAGTGGCTAGACCGAGTGTTAGGTAAAGGCTTTGCGTTTGGCGGAGGTGCGGCGCTAGAAGGAAAATACTGGCGCAGTGTCATTACAACAGGTGGTAAAGAAGAAGCCTTCAGCGCGAAGGGGTACAACAAATACCCACTTGAGCAAATCTTGCAACCGTTTGAACTGACGGCAGCCCTATGCCAAATGCACTGGATTGAACCTCTGGTGTTGTATTGGTCAAGAAATGTTTCGGATATTGAACGCTACGAACATGCTGAGTTATACCGTGGATGGCTGAGTAACCCACTTGAAAACTGGCAAGCGGCAGATCGAGGAGGTCAGTATGGCGATCACCAGTGAGTTTCTTCAAAGCAGTGTGGTCTTTCTTTCGGCTGCGGTTATTGCGGTGCCGATTGCTCAGCGCCTTGGGCTTGGCTCGGTTTTAGGTTATTTACTCGCTGGTGTGTTGATTGGCCCATGGGGGCTTGGCTTAATTAGCGACGTTGATGCCATTTTGCATTTTGCCGAGCTTGGGGTTGTGTTGTTACTGTTTTTGATAGGGCTGGAATTAAACCCTAAAAAATTGTGGCAGATGCGAGGGCCGATTTTAGGTTTAGGCGGTGCGCAGGTTGTGGTCACGACCGCCGTGATTGGTAGTGTCGTCAGTATGTTTGGCGTAAGCATGCAAGTGAGTTTAGTGATCGGGATGGGGTTGGCGCTGTCCTCGACGGCGATTGCGCTTAAAGTCATTGAAGAGCAAGGGCTTAATGGTACCGAAACGGGGCAATCTGGTTTTGCGGTGCTGCTCTTTCAAGATATTGCAGTGATCCCGATGCTGGCGATGTTGCCCTTGCTAGCAGGCGGGCATAGTGGTGGAAGTTGGTTGGATGTCTTCACTATTTTAGGCAGTGTGGTAGCACTGTTGATTGGAGGTCACTTTTTACTACGTCCGCTATTTCGTTTTGTCGTGATGAGCGGCGTTCGTGAGCTCTTTACCGTTGCTGCACTTTTAGTCGTGCTTGGCATTTCGGTCGTGATGCAAAAGCTTGGCCTTTCGATGGCATTGGGGACTTTTTTAGCAGGCGTTTTGCTGGCAGAGAGTGAGTATCGCCATGAGCTGGAAATCGCTATCGAGCCATTTAAAGGTCTGTTGTTGGGGTTATTCTTTATTGCGGTGGGCATGGCGGTAAACTTGGGGTTATTGGCATTACACCCTTTAGAGATTCTCGGTGCGGTGGTGGCTTTGGTCGTGGTTAAGGGTTTGGTTTTGTATGCATTGGCGAGAGCTGCCCGTGTCGGAGCCAAAGCGAGAAGCCGTATGGCTGCAATTTTGAGCCAAGGCGGTGAGTTTGCCTTTGTCATATTTACCGCGGCGAGCCAAGAGGGCATTTTGTCCAAAGAGCAAGTGGCGTTTCTGTTGGTGGTGGTCAGTCTATCCATGGTGACGACTCCTCTTTTGCTGATGGGACAAAAGAAGTGGTTTGCTCATACCCTGAATCAAGAAGAAGAGGGCATGACCACGAAAGTCGTGGATCGCCGACCACGCGTTATCATTGCAGGCTTTGGACGTTTCGGTCAGATCGTCGGACGTTTAATGTATGCCAATAAAATCAAAGTGACAGTATTAGAAAGTGATGCCAGCCAAATCCACCTATTACGTAAGTATGGTTACAAAGTGTTTTATGGCGATGCTACACAAATTGACCTATTGAGGGCTGCTGGCGCTGATAAAGCGGAAGCATTGATTATTTGTACTGATTCACCTGATGAGGTGATGGCCATCGTGGACATTTGTCGCGTGCACTTCCCGAAACTTAAGTTGTTAGCCCGAGCAAGAAGCCGTGTCGAGGCTTACCAGTTAATGAGTCATGGTGTAGAGAATTACTCTCGTGAAACATTTTTAGGGGCGCTAGATCTCGGTCGCCAAGCGCTCGTAGAACTGGGTATGCATCCTTATCAAGCAAAGCGGGCAGAAGCACATTTTCGCAAGTTAGATAATGCTATGCTTAAGGACTTATTGCCTCAACACAATGAAGATAAGAAATTAGCTCAAAGAGCGAAAGAGGCCCGCAAAGAGCTAGAAGAAATATTTGGTCGTGAAATGGAGAGCGACCATCAGTCACCTAATCATTGGAAGTAGTACTTGAGCCAAGACTCAAGCTAAGGAAATAGCGTGAAAATCAAGAAACGTTTTATTGCCGGCGCTAGCTGCCCAAATTGCAGCCAGCAAGATACCCTGCGCTGGTGGATTGAAAATAACATCGAGTTAGTTGAGTGTGTCGAGTGTGAGTTTACAGAGCAGCGCAAACCACAATCTGTAGAGAAAAATAAACACTCAGATCAGGAAATGATCGGAATTTTTAAGCCGGAGTAATTGAACTTCGATAATTGATCCCCATAATACACCCAGATATCTCAGTACTTAACCCCATTCTGGTTAAGTCAATTAATCTCCCTGGAGTTAGTATGAAAATTGAAAAGAACGTTGTTGCAAGCCTTGCATACAAAGTAATGATGGAAGACGGTGTCGTTGTTGATCAATCAACAGCAGAAGCACCTCTAGATTACCTTCACGGTCACAACAACCTAATCACAGGTCTTGAAAAAGAACTTGAAGGTAAAGTGGCTGGCGACAAGTTCTCAGTAACGGTAGCTCCTGAAGAAGCTTACGGTGAGCACAACGATGCGCTAGTACAGCGCGTTCCTGCGGACGTATTCCAAGGCGTTGAGCAAATCGAAGTTGGCATGCGCTTTCTAGCTGACACTGACCAAGGTCCAATCCCTGTTGAAGTAACAGAAGTTGACGGCAACGAAGTGGTTGTTGACGGTAACCATATGTTAGCTGGTCAAACACTAACTTTCGAAGTAGAAGTTATGTCTACACGTGAAGCAACAGCAGAAGAGATCGAACACGGTCACATCCACCAAGGTGGTGGCTGTTGTGGTGGTCACGATCATGACCACGATCACGAAGAAGAAGGCGGCTGCTGTGGCGGCGGTAGCTGTGGTTCTCACTAATCATAAGCGCCTTCACTAGATAATCTTATCTAGCAAAGCTTTGAAAAGCGCAAGTTGAGTTTTCAACTTGCGCTTTTTGTTTATCTAAGGTGTAGTGCCAACCATACAAGGAATAACAGTTGGACAAAGTGATGACGAAACCTTTCTCGATTGCCATTCATGGTGGTGCGGGCACCATCTTGCGTGAACAGATGAGCGATGAGCTGCAACAATCCATCTTGGCGGATTTAGAAGCTGCGGTAAAAGCGGGACATCAAATTCTAGAAACGGGCGGTGAAGCCTTAGATGCCGTCGTAGCGGCAGTGAAAGTATTGGAAGACTCTCCTAACTTTAATGCGGGTAAAGGCTCAGTGCTGACCAACAACGAAATGGTTGAAATGGACGCTTCTGTGATGGATGGGCGAAACCTTGCAGCAGGCGCGGTCGCTGGGGTTCGTCATATCAGAAACCCAATTGAGCTCGCTCGTGACGTGATGCGAAACAGCAATCATGTGCTGTTGGTGGGTGAGGGCGCAGAGAAGTTTGCTTTTGAGCAAGGCCATGAGTATACCGAGCAAGATTACTTCTTTACTGATCGCCGTTATGAGCAGTTGCTGTCTATGCGTGAGAAAGGACTGTTTGCTTTGTCGGAATCTCGTTACCCAGATGACCGTAAGCACGGTACCGTTGGTGCGGTGGCATTGGACCAACAAGGCAACTTAGCCGCTGCCACCAGTACGGGTGGCGTGACGAATAAGAAATACAACCGAGTCGGAGATTCGGCTCTTATTGGTTGTGGTACGGTGGCCGAAAATGGCGTCGTGGCAGTTTCCACTACGGGTGTCGGCGAGTTCTTTATTCGTAAACGTGTTGCGGAAGACGTTGCAGCACGTATGCGTTACTTACAAGAAGATATTCATACGGCTTGTGAACACATTATCCAAGGTGATCTCAAACAGATGGGCGGAGAGGGCGGTTTGATTGCCATTGATGCTAAAGGTGAGATGCACTTTGCGATGAACAGTTCTGGCATGTACCGAGCAGGCATTAATACGCAAGGCGAGCTGAGCGTTAAAATCTACGCCGACGAATAGCTTCCTCTTGAGTACCTTCTTAAGTAATTAATACAACAAAGCCCAGAACATGTTCTGGGCTTTATGCTATTTGAGCCTGCATTTTAATAATGCGGTGGTGGGGTTTCTTCTGACGGATCGGCTAAATTCGACGAGTCCATATTTTTTACTTTACCTACCACATATTTCATCTGATCGAGCATCTTGGTAATTTGCAGTTGTTGCTGCGATAAAGCGCCGTTCAGATCTTCAATAGTCTGCTCTTGGAACGCAAGCTGACATTCTAAGTCATTAATGCGTGCTTCCAATTGCTGAATGATTTTTTCTGTCATGATCCGTTCTCTAACTGCCAAGCTTGGGCAATACCTGCTGAAGTAGCAGTAATTACGCGTTGTTTTGAATCAAAGGCTGCATCATACACGACCGCACGGGGAGGGCGAGTGTCTTTTTTGGGCTCCACTTCAAATCCACTCATTCGTTTTCCGGTTTGAGTATCCCATATCGACACACGGCCAGAAGGGCTTCCTGTGACTAGTTGAGTCCCGTCGTCAGAAAATCGTGCGGTAGAGAAAATTAATTGGCGTGACCAACTGCTCAACTGTGTGACTTCTTGTCCAGTTTTTAAATTCCAAACAATCGCTTGGTTTCCGCCATCAGATGTCATTGCTAATTTTCCATCTCTTTGCAGGGCCACGCGAACAATTCGTTGTTCATGTTCGAAGGTTCGTAGTACTTGTCCGGTTTCGGTATCCCACAGATACGCTTTATAGTCATTACCTCCGGTTAGGGCGAAGCGCCCATTAGGAGAAATGGCCACGGAATTGACTTTTTCACGATGCGCAAGGAACTCCATGCGACGCCCGGTGACTAAGTTGACATAAATTGCTTTACCGTTGGATAACCCAAGCAGAACTTGTTCACCATTACTGGTGATATCAACGTCGCGAATCAGCGCGTCATCGATAGACCAAAGGCCTTCGGATTGCGTCCAGCCTAGGTCCCAAACTGCGAAGTTCATTTGGCTTGCTGTAATTGCGTAGCGACCATTGTCAGATATGCGGATATGGGAAACCACATTGGCATCGGCATCGAGTTCACCCAGATTGGCTAGTTGTTCATTTTGCTCTAGGTCCCACAACATCAAATGACGTTGTTGAGAATAGAGCAGAGCAAACCGTCCATCTCTGCTAAGTGCGAAGCTCGTCGCACCTTGAGGTTCTATCGGCCAACGCTGCACTTCACGCTCGGCGAAAAAGCAACCATTTAACGTGGTGATGACAATTAAATATAGGAATAAATGAAAAATTCTTTGCATCACATCTAATAATCCGGTTTGTGTCTTAAGACATATAGCTAGTATATTGGTATAACGATTGTCTTCACTAGTCTCATAGAAGATTTGTGCACAACAACCAATGGCAGAGCCATTATTGGGAGAATTTAATGAAATCAGTTTTAAAAGTGTCGCTACTTGCTGCAACAGTTATGCTAGCGGTAGGTTGTCAGAAAGAAGAAACTAAAACAGAAACCGCACCTCAAGCAGAACAAGTTCAAGCAGAAACCGGTAAAGCGGTTCACTTTAAAACCGACGACGACAAAGCGGCATACGCAATCGGTGTTTCATTTGCTAACTACCTAAGCACAAGCATCGACAAGCCAAGCGAAATCGGCATTAATCTTAACAAAGATTTGGTACTAAAAGGTATCGAAGACGTCTTCAAAGGCAATGCTGAATTGAATGAAGAAGAAACACGTGCAGCACTAGAATCTCTAGACAAGCGTGTTGCAGAAAAGATGCAAGCACAAGCGGCTGAGAAAGCAGCTGAAGCGAAAAAAGCTGGCGATGATTTCCGTGCTGAGTTTGAGAAGCAAGAAGGCGTAGTGAAGACAGATACAGGTCTTCTATACCAAGTAATGACACCAGCTGAAGGTGAGAAGCCAAAAGACACTGATACGGTTCAAGTACACTACAAAGGTACTCTGATCGACGGTACTCAGTTCGACAGCTCATACGATCGTGGTGAACCTGCAACGTTCCCACTTAACCGTGTAATCCCAGGTTGGACAGAGGGTGTTCAGCTAATGCCTGTGGGTTCTAAATTCAAATTCGTTATCCCGCCAGAGCTAGCATACGGTGACCAAGACACACCAAGCATTCCTGCTAACTCAACGCTAGTATTTGAAGTTGAGCTGCTAAAAGTTGAGAACGACAACGCAGAGCAATAACAATAAGCTGCGATAAGTTATTGAAAAAGGTCCGTTTAACGGGCCTTTTTTGTTCTAGGTCACTAGTTGGTGAGTTTGCTAGGTTGCTTTTCAAATTTTCTGATAAACTTACACCAATTTGTTGATTTTTCGCTCGAAGGCTTATGACAACTACAGAAACAATAAACGCGGAGATGTTGCTCGAAATGGAATCCGTTAACGTGATGCCGTTTACCGAGCACGACAAAATCATTTTAAGATCTTATGAGGCGGTCGTGGATGGTATCGCCAGCCTGATAGGTCCATTTTGTGAAATCGTTCTTCACTCTCTAGAAGACTTAAATACCTCTGCAATTAAAATCGCTAACGGTGAAAACACGGGGCGCCAAGTCGGCTCACCAATCACTGATTTAGCGCTTAAGATGCTAAAAGACATCGAAGGCTCGGAGCGCAACTTCTCACGTTCGTACTTTACCCGTGCAAAAGGTGGCGTGTTGATGAAGTCGATTACTGTCGCTATTCGTAATGGCGAAAATCGCGTGATTGGTTTGTTGTGTATCAACGTCAACTTGGATGCGCCTTTCTCGCAAGTCCTTCAGTCTTTCATGCCGACGCAAGAAGCGAAAGAAGCGGCTTCCTCGGTCAACTTTGCTAGTGACGTAGAAGAGCTGGTGGACCAAACTGTTGAACGCACCATCGAAGAGATCAATGCGGATAAATCCGTGTCTAACAACACCAAAAATCGCCAGATCGTGATGGAGTTGTACGACAAAGGTATCTTCGATATTAAAGATGCCATCAACCGTGTCGCGGATCGCCTTAATATTTCAAAACACACCGTTTACTTGTACATTCGTCAACGTAAAACCGAGGATGATGAAAGGTGAGCAAACTGACTTACACGTTAGTGGTGAATGGTCCCGTTTATGGCAGCCAGTCAGCGCGCAGTGCTTATCAGTTCGCCAAAGCGGTGATAGAGCAAGGCCATCAGCTAGTGAGCGTCTTCTTTTATCAAGATGGTGTGACTAATGGTACTGCTTTGAGTGTGCCAGCTAACGATGAATTTGATCTCAATAAGGCGTGGCAGTCTTTGGCTAAAGAGCATGGTGTTCGCCTAGAAACTTGTGTCGCGGCCGCTTTGCGTCGCGGGATTGTAAGTGAAGAAGAAGCGAATCAACATGGCTTGGTTCAGAACAATCTAGCCGATGGTTTTGAACAAGCAGGCTTAGGTAGCCTAGCTGAAGCGATGTTAACCCAAGACAGAGTGGTACAGTTTTGAGTCAGTTAACTTATCTATTTCGTAGTGCGCCACATGGCAGTGCAGCTGGTCGTGAAGGTGTGGATGCACTGTTAGCCGCGTCGGCTTACTGTGAAGATATCAGCGTCATTTTCGTGGGTGACGGGGTATACCAGCTTCTACTCGGACAAAACCCCAACAATATTTTGAGTAAAGATTACGCGCCGATGTTAAAGCTTTTCGATTTATACGACATCGAACAAGTCTTTGTGTGTTCAGAGTCGTTAACCCAGCGAGGTTTGGCGCAAGCGGATTTAGTCATTGAAGCCCAAGCGTTAAGCTCAGAACAGCTCAAAGATAAGTTACAACACGCTGGCAAGCTACTGTCTTTTTGAGGAAGGTATGTTACACATCATAAAAACAGTCTCTGCTCTAGAAGACGCCATGCCCTTATGCAGTGAACAGGATGACATCTTACTTATAGAAGATGCAGTGTACGCTGCTAACTCGCAACATAAAGCATTTTCCCATCTAAAAAACCGCAGCGTATTTGTGTTAGAGAGCGATGCGCAAGCTCGCGGTATTGCAAATCGTATCAGTCCATCGCTGACGATTGTGAATTACTCAGGCTTCGTTGAACTAACAGCAAAACAGGATAAATCCCTAACTTGGGATTGAACAAGATTTGCTGTCGACAAAGCTTTACGGATGAATTGTTCTAATTGAACAAAAAAGATCCGTATATTTCTTGACACACCTCTCACTGCTGCATAGAATTTTGCGTCCCTAACTGCATTGGCAGTTGGGGATAGATTTTTCACAAAGCTTACTTTCAAGTAAATCAGGAGCTAGTTAATGGCAACTATTAACCAGTTGGTACGTAAGCCACGTGCAAAGCAAGTTGTTAAAAGCAACGTGCCTGCACTAGAAGCGTGCCCACAAAAACGTGGTGTATGTACTCGTGTTTACACTACTACACCTAAAAAACCTAACTCAGCACTTCGTAAAGTTTGTCGTGTACGTCTGACAAACGGCTTCGAAGTTACATCGTACATCGGCGGTGAAGGTCACAACCTTCAAGAGCACTCAGTTGTTCTAATCCGTGGTGGTCGTGTTAAAGACCTTCCAGGTGTGCGTTACCACACTGTTCGCGGCGCACTAGACTGTGCTGGCGTAAATGACCGTAAACAAGGTCGTTCTAAGTACGGTGTGAAGCGTCCTAAGTCTTAATGGATTCCGTTAAGTAAGGCCAAACACTAAATTATTTTTAATTTTTTGAAAAAACTGAAAAGTTTTGGATAAAACCTGAAGAAGACAACGGAGATAAATCCATGCCACGTCGTCGCGTCATTGGTCAGCGTAAGATCCTTCCAGATCCAAAATTCAAATCTGAATTGCTGGCAAAATTCGTTAACATCCTAATGGTTGACGGTAAAAAATCTACTGCAGAGAAAATCGTTTACACTGCACTAGATGCTATGGCTGAAAAGTCTGGTAAAGACCACTTAGCTATTTTTGAAGAAGCTCTTGAAAACGTTCGCCCAGCGGTAGAGGTTAAATCTCGCCGTGTTGGTGGTTCAACTTACCAAGTACCTGTAGAAGTACGTCCGGTTCGCCGTAACGCACTTGCTATGCGTTGGTTGGTTGAAGCTGCGCGCAAGCGTGGTGAAAAATCTATGGCTCAACGCCTAGCTGCTGAAATGCTAGACGCGTCTGAGAACAAAGGTACTGCGGTTAAGAAACGTGAAGACGTTCACCGCATGGCTGACGCAAACAAAGCGTTCGCTCATTACCGTTGGTAATACCTTCTGTGCTGCGAGGTTCTCTCGCAGCACTTTTCTATACTCTAAGGTACACCTTAGTAAGAGGATACAATCGTGGCTCGTAAAACTCCTATTGAGCTATACCGTAATATCGGTATCTGTGCTCACGTAGATGCAGGAAAAACAACCACAACTGAGCGTATTCTGTTCTACACTGGCCTTTCTCACAAAATCGGCGAAGTTCACGATGGTGCAGCAACCATGGACTGGATGGAGCAGGAGCAGGAGCGTGGTATCACTATCACATCCGCTGCGACTACTACATTCTGGCGTGGTATGGAAGCACAGTTCCCTGAGCATCGCGTAAACATCATTGATACCCCTGGACACGTTGACTTTACTATCGAAGTAGAGCGTTCTCTTCGTGTACTTGATGGTGCTGTGGTTGTGTTCTGTGGCTCATCTGGTGTTGAACCTCAGTCTGAAACTGTATGGCGTCAAGCAGACAAATACCACGTTCCACGTTTGGTATTTGTAAACAAGATGGACCGTGCGGGCGCAGACTTCCTACGCGTTGTGAACCAAATTAAGAATCGTCTTGGTGCGACTCCTGTTCCAATCCAGCTGAACGTTGGTGCGGAAGATGAGTTCAGAGGTGTCATCGACCTTATCAAGATGAAAATGATCAACTGGAATGATGCCGATCAAGGCACTTCGTTTACTTACGAAGACATCCCAGCTGACATGATTGAACTTGCTGAAGAGTGGCGCAACCACATGGTTGAATCCGCTGCTGAAGCTAGCGAAGAGCTGATGGACAAGTACCTTGAAGAAGGTGAATTGACTGAAGCTGAGCTCAAACAAGCTTTACGTACTCGCACACTAAATAACGAAATCGTACTGGCTACTTGTGGTAGTGCGTTTAAGAACAAAGGTGTTCAAGCGGTACTGGATGCAGTAGTTGAGTTCTTGCCATCGCCAGTTGACGTACCTGCAATTAAAGGTGTCGACGAAAGAGAAAATGAAGTTGAGCGTCATGCTGACGACAACGAACCTTTCTCTGCGCTAGCGTTTAAGATTGCGACTGACCCATTCGTGGGCACGTTAACTTTCATGCGTGTTTACTCCGGTGTTGTAAACTCGGGTGACGCTGTTTACAACTCAGTAAAAGAGAAGAAAGAGCGTTTCGGTCGTATCGTTCAGATGCATGCGAATAAGCGTGAAGAAGTGAAAGAAGTTCGCGCTGGTGATATTGCAGCTGCTATCGGTCTGAAAGACGTAACAACAGGTGACACACTGTGTGATCAGAACCACAAAGTGATTCTAGAACGCATGGAGTTCCCTGAACCAGTTATTCAGATTGCTGTAGAGCCTCGTTCTAAGGCAGACCAAGAGAAAATGGCTATCGCGCTAGGTAAACTAGCAGCGGAAGATCCATCATTCCGCGTGGAAACGGACGACGAATCAGGTCAGACTCTGATCTCAGGTATGGGTGAACTTCACCTAGACATTATCGTTGATCGTATGAAGCGTGAATTCAGCGTTGATTGTAACGTTGGTAAACCTCAGGTTGCTTATCGTGAAACCATTCGTGGTAAAGCGGAAGTTGAAGGTAAGTTTGTTCGTCAATCAGGTGGTCGTGGTCAATACGGTCATGTTTGGGTCAAACTTGAGCCTTCTGAGCCTGGTGAAGGTTTCGTATTCGTAGACGAAATCGTGGGCGGTGTGATTCCTAAGGAATACATCAGTTCGGTATCGAAAGGTATCGAAGAGCAAATGAATAGTGGTGTTCTAGCGGGTTACCCTGTACTAGATATTAAAGCTACACTATTTGATGGTTCTTACCACGATGTAGACTCAAGCGAGATGGCGTTTAAGATCGCTGGCTCGATGGCATTCAAGAAAGGTGCACTAGAAGCACAACCTGTGATTCTAGAACCTATGATGAATGTCGAAGTAACCACTCCGGAAGACTGGATGGGTGACGTTGTTGGTGACCTAAACCGTCGTCGCGGTATCATTGAAGGCATGGACGAAGGTGTGGCTGGTCTTAAGATCATCCGTGCTCAAGTACCACTATCCGAAATGTTCGGTTACGCAACTGATCTACGTTCTGCAACTCAAGGCCGTGCGTCTTACTCTATGGAGTTTCACGAGTACGCTGAAGTGCCGAAAAACTTCGCAGATAAAATTATTGCAGAGCGTGGTTACTAATTGACGATTGAACTGCAAAAAGTTTACGACTTTTTGCGAGATCAGGGCGTCCAAATATTGCGCTAACGGGCGTTGGCGCATAAAATAACAATTTCTGGCGCGTCGTCGATCAATAATGATCACGACGAATCATAACTAGGAAGGAACACGATCGTGTCTAAAGAAAAATTTGAACGTACGAAACCGCACGTTAACGTTGGTACTATCGGCCACGTTGACCACGGTAAAACA